>CAYTYD010000163.1:0-3726 GCA_964441555.1 uncultured Phycisphaeraceae bacterium
TCTTTGGTGGATTGGAATGGGCAGCGGTGCAGAATGAGGAGTATGCCGCGAGGTTTGTGGAAATGGGTGTGCCTGCCGATCGGTGCACGATCACGGGAAGTATGAAGTGGGATGCGATTTCGCTGTTGAACCCTGGGCAGATCGACCCCGCGGCAGAGCGATTGGCGGCGGAACTCGGGATTGATCGCAAACGACCTTTGGTGGTTGCCGGGTCGACCGGGCCGGGTGAAGAGGCGCTCTTGAATGAAAGCGTGCCGGAAGGCGCTCAGTTATTGTGCGCGCCGCGCAAGACTGAGCGATTTGATGAGGCGGCGGCGGCATTGCCCGGCTGCGTGAGAAGATCAGCGAAGCGAGTTGGCGATCCGGGCACGACACGATTTCTGCTGGACACCATCGGCGAACTTCGCCTGGCGTACATGTTGGCCGATGTGGTGGTGGTTGGGAGGAGTTTCTTTGATCTTTTTGGGAGTGATCCGATCGAGCCGATCGCCCTGGGGAAGCCGGTGGTGATTGGGCCCGCAGTGTCGGATTTCGCGGCGATCGTTGAGGAGTTTGAAAGGTCCGGAGGACTGTGCCGCGCCGACCGGAAAGATCTTCAAGCGACGGTGGCGAGATTGCTTGGTGACCCGATTGAGAGGTCGCAGTTGGCCACGGCAGGGGTGGCGGTTATCCGGCGGCAGCAGGGAGCCAGTCTGCGGCACGCGAAATTGATTCTGGGGGTGTTGAACCGACGCGGGAAGTCCCAAATTGTCGGATGAATGTGAAAAAGGGGACGGGAGGGGCGGAGGGGTCTAAACTTGCTTCCCTGCGACTCCTCTAGTGGCCTGTGGGCTGCGATGTGGAATCACGGGGTGTCGCGAGCGTGCCTCAAAGCGTGTCAGCGAGCAATGAGAAGAGAGCGTAGCTCAGTTGGTAGAGCAGCGGCCTTTTAAGCCGTAGGTCCTGGGTTCGAGTCCCAGCGCTCTCATTGGAATTCTCCCAGCCGCTCATGTTCTGGATGGGCGGCTGGATTCATTTTGGACCTTTGCGCCTGTTGGTGTCTGAGCCGTTGCTCGTGTTGGCTTGTTGGCACCCGGGCATGGAACTTTGACGCATGCTGGTTCTGCACGCGACGTGGTCTGGTGGGCGGCTTTGGGTATGGGGGGAAGATGCGCAGCTGGTGAGCCTGCCGCGGAATCAGACCGAGATGCAGCAGGATGGAAGTGTCGCGACGTTGAGCATTCCGGCGCACCGGTTTGCGGCGAGTGCCGCGAGCGTGAATGGTGCATTGGCGGATCTGCTGGCTGGTGTAGAGTTTGAAGCCGGCGATGTGCATTTGCGACTTCCTGCGATCAACGATGAAGCTGTCCCCAGTTCACGGTTGGCCAACCTGCTGGGACTGCACCAGCCAGGTGTCGATGATGACGCGCCAGCGGTGGTGGCGGAATTCTCGGTGAACGGGTTGGCGGTACAGCCGGGGTCCAGCCACCTGCTCTTGGAGCGTTTGCTGGACCGTGTGCAACGTGATGAACTGGAAGATCGGACTGACGCGCCCTTTCGATTGGCGTCGAGCATTGATTTCTGGGCGGCGGCGGCGCGTTTGGTGCAGACCTTGCTGGCGCAGCAGAGATTTGTGCCGCTGATTCGCCAGCATGTGGGTGGGGATCTCAAGGGATTCTGGGCACCGTGGTTTGCGGATCAGCCGACGCGTGAGCGAGTGGCGAAACTTCTGGAATCCATGCCTGCAGTGGCGCGTTGCGCTCGTGACGCGTTCAATAACGATGCCTGGCCGATTCTGGAGGACTTTCTTTCGCAGGCGACAGATGCGCATGCGCGACAGGTGATGATGATCGAGAACATGCAGGACGCGATCGCCGACAAGCTGGCATCGAGCCCGGAAATGCCTGTGGTGTGGTTGGGTGGGTTGTTCACGCCTGAGGATGCGTTGCGTGCGATGCCCGCCGTACGGCAGGAACTTGTGCGCCGCGTGCGAGTGTGGGTGGGGGCGCTCGAAGAGCGTGGCCCGAGCTCACTGTGGCGTTTGTGCGTGAAACTTCAAGAGCCGCAGAAGACGGTGCCGGGGGCGCAAAAGATCGGCGGTAAGGCGATCGCGGATGAGGCGGAGTGGATTCTGAGCTTCCACTTGCAATCGGTGGACCGTCCGACTCTGGTGGTGGATGCCGCGGACTTGTGGCTCGTGCACGGTGAGTCAATCACAATCGAAGGTAAGCGGATTGATGAGCCGCGCGAGTTGTTGCTCGCGGAATTGGCACGGGCAGCGCGCATCTACAAGCGTCTGGATAAGGCGCTGGAAGATGCCGAGCCAACGCAGATTGAGTTGAACACCAAGCAGGCGTATGAGTTCCTGCGCGAGATCAGGCCACTGCTGTTGGAGCAGGGTTTTGGTGTATTGAATCCTGATTGGTGGGATTCTCCTGCAGCGCGGGTGGGCGCGCGACTGAGAATCGAGAGCGACGCGGAGATGCCGTCGTTGTCGGGCGGGGTGGGTGGCGTCAATCCGCAGATGGGCCTTGGTTCACTGGTCAAGTATCGCTGGGAAATCGCGGTGGGCGATCTGGTGCTGTCGCTGCAGGAATTTGAGCAGCTTGCGCAGCGAAAGAGTCCTTTAGTGCAGATCGGTGGAAAGTGGATCGAGATTCGTCCGGAGGATGTGGAAGCGGCCATTCGCTTCATTCGTGAGAATCCCGGCGGCGAAATGAAGCTGTCGGAGGCCCTGCGGATCGCGTATGGATCTGACCCACGTGATATTGGACTTTCGATTCTAGGAATTGAGGCGTCGGGTTGGGTCGAAGCGTTCCTGAATAGCGAAGCCGCGAGCCAGAAGTTGGAGATTCTGACGCCGCCTGAGGCGTTCCACGGCACGCTGCGGCCATACCAGTTGCGCGGCATGTCGTGGCTTGTGTTCCAAGAGCGATTGGGCTTTGGCATCTGCCTGGCAGATGACATGGGTTTGGGTAAAACCATTCAGTTGCTTGCGCTTCTGGCGTGGGAACGTCAGCAATTGGCCCAGGATCCATCGATTCCGCGTCCCAAGCCGACGCTGCTGATCGTGCCGATGTCGGTGGTGGGAAACTGGATTCACGAGACGCGGCGATTCTGCCCTGAGCTAGCTGTCCTTCAGCACCACGGTGCCGAGCGGCGATTGGGCGATTTGTTTGTTGAGGCCGCTACCGCGGCAGATATCGTCATCACGACGTATGGACTTGCGCATCGCGATCGCGAGCTGATCGAGCGTGTCGAATGGGGTCGGATCGTTCTGGATGAAGCGCAGTACATCAAGAATCCAACGACCAAGCAGGCTTCGGCGGTGCGTGCTTTCAAGGCGGAACGCAAGGTGTGCCTGACGGGTACGCCGGTGGAGAATCGCCTCAGCGAGTTGTGGTCAATTCTGGATTTCCTGAATCCTGGTTATCTGGGAACGGCAGGAAGCTTTCGTCAGCGATTTGCCGTGCCGATCGAGCGGTACCGAGATAAATCAAGAGCAGATTCTCTGCGCGGCTTGATTCGACCGTTTGTGCTGCGGCGTTTGAAGAGCGATCCCACAGTGATTGCCGATCTGCCGGAAAAGCTGGAGAGCAAGGAATTCAGCCATCTCACGACCGAGCAGGCATCGCTGTACGAATCATGTGTCCGCCGCATGATGAACCAGATCGATAACAGCGAGGGGATCCAACGCCGGGGCGTGGTGCTGGCCGCGCTGATCAAATTGAAGCAGATCTGCAATCA
>CAYTYD010000163.1:3736-7239 GCA_964441555.1 uncultured Phycisphaeraceae bacterium
CTCAAAGATACGGCGGAAGGTGCAAGCGCGGATCCGGCGCGTAGCGGCAAGTGCATTCGGTTGCTCGAGATGCTGGACGAGGTGCTGGCGGAAGGGGATCAGTCGTTGATCTTCACGCAGTTCCGCCAGATGGGCAACCTGCTGCACGCGATGATCCGCAAGCGGTTTGATCGCGAAGTGCTGTTCCTGCATGGTCAGAACACGTTGCAGCAGCGCCAGGCCATGGTGGAGAATTTTCAGAAGGGGAAGGCTCCGGTGCTGATTCTCTCCTTGAAGGCCGGTGGAGTCGGTTTGAACCTGACCGCCGCGACGCATGTCTTTCACTTTGACCGCTGGTGGAACCCGGCGGTGGAAAGCCAGGCGACGGACCGCGCATACCGCATCGGGCAAACGCGCAAGGTGCAGGTGCACAAATTCGTCGTGCGCGGCACGCTGGAAGAGCGGATCGACCAGATGATCGAATCGAAAACTGAACTTGCGCAGAACATCATCGGCGATGGTGAGCGCTGGTTGACCGAGCTTTCCAGCGATCAGTTGCGCGACATCCTGACGCTGCGCAATGACGCAGTTGGTGATGATCTGTAGGCGGATTGTTCAGCGTGAACCAGCCCAGACGCGAACGGAGACACTGTCCGGCATGCAGGCGGCTGCCGCGTTGGTGATGATGTTTGAGTCGCCACCGGGTGAGCCCGCGCCGGGTGCCGCCATGATGCACTGAGCAAGTTGTGTGGCCTGGGCTTCGTTGGAAGGCAAGGACTTCGCCGGTCCGCTGAGGCCAACGACCACCACGCGTCGTGCACTGGGGCTGCACGTGCGATTCATGGCATCCTGTATGACGGTGGGTTCGGCGTGCGCGAGCAGCGTTTGTTCGCGACCATCGGTGGCGACAAGATCCACAGTGCGGCAAGATGCGCAGGGAAGGCCGGTTGCGGGGTCTGAACCCTCGACAATGGTGAGCAGCACGGAGGCGTGCGCCGCGACAGCATTCACGCCGTGATCAATTGCGGACTCAGTCGCGTTGTGGTGTGGTGTCACATTGGCGAGGGGGTCCACAGGCGACGGAGTTGGTTGATTCATCATGAAGACCGCGAGAAGTGATGCGGCGACGGCCATGCCGCCAAGTGAAATCCACCAGCGCGGCGAAGTTCTGCCAGCGTGTCGAGATGAAGCGGTTGAAATGCGGAGTGGCTGGGCGGCATCCTCTGAGGCGATCAGGTCATGCTCAAATTCATCAAGCTCGCGCAGTTGATGAAGTAGGACACGCGACGACGTGGATCTCTCAGAGAAGTTCGAGGGATTGCGATCAGTCATGCGAATTTCCCCTGCACGAGAGTGTCAGACGCGGGAAGTGATTCATCGTCGTGAACATGGTGGCCGAGAGATCGCATTTCGGTGGCGAGTCGGGCCAGCGCGCGTTTTTTTCGTTCATGCCCGGTCGAGGGTGAAACGCCAAGTTCGCGGGCGATATCCCGATCACCCATGCCGCGAGCGACGAGGGCGAGAACGACGCGATCGGAGTGATCCAACGGACTGTCAGGATCGGAGAGAAGATGTCTGACTGCCTCGAGCGCGCTGGCGTGGGCAAGTGACTCGGCGACATCAGGTTGATCAATGATCGACGCGGCTTCGTCGCTGGGGCATGCTGCGCGGCCGATTGAACGAAGTTCGCGCAAGCGCAGGTTTCCGGCGACGGCAAAGGCGAACGTGCTGATAGCCGCACGCTTGGGGTCATAGCGTCCGTTGGCGAGTGATTGCCAGACTTCGATCCAGGTTTCGTGTGCCAGGCGTTCCACCCGCTCGCTGTCTGTGGGCCAGGTGCGGGCAAACCAACGCGTAAGTCCGCTGTGAAGACGGCGCTGCAAATTGGTGAGGGCGTGAGCATCACCTTGGGCAGCGCGTGCCGCGACGGCGGCCAATTCCTGGCGAGCGATGGTCGCGGCTTGGGGTGGGTGCTCGACATGTTCCGGTGGTCCCTCCGTCACGCGATGAAGTGTCCTTCCTCAGGTTGTTCACCTGGCAGTTGGGTGCGCTCGGGGGCAAACGACAGATCGACGAGAATTATCGGCCTATGCGAGCCCATGCCTCGTCCAGGCGCTTGGATGAGATGGGGCCGGAGGTGCCAAGTTCCTGGGCAAAGAGGGAAACACGGAATTCCTCAACCATCCAGCGGTAGTCTGATAACGCGCCGGGGTGACGAGCCGCGATGCCGGCGGGGTCTTTGATGGCGTCGGTGTACCGCCGCCAGTGGGGGAGGACTTCGAACATCCATTTCTGGTCTCGGGCGATGCCAGTCATGCCCAATTTGTGGAGCCGGTATTGGATGGCGTTGAGGAATCGTGGCATGTGGCGGAGTCGATCCCAGGGGGTCGCAAGGAGGAAGCGGGGTGGAGTGAGGTGGGCGAGCTGGTCCTTGATGTCTGCGATTGCCTGGGTCCAGGAAGGAGGGGGGGAAGAGGCCATGGCGAGGGCGACAGCGTGGCGAGCGGTGAGGATTTCGCCGACCAATTTTTCGGTTTCCTTGGCGGTGGATGTGAGGGCGGCGCGGCCGAGTTTGAGCGCGGCTTGGAAGTCGGATTCGGTGCGAGGCAGCGGTGCGGTGCCCAGGAAGGCACGATCAGCGATGAGGAGTTGCAGGTCGAGTTTGAGGTCTTCGGGTTTGCCGAATTCGGCGTAGCGCATCGCGGTTTGAGGGAATGTGGTCATGCCACGGGTGGCGTGGAGGAGAGCGTCCTTACACGCCAGATGACAAAGGCGGCGGACACCGGCACGATGGGCACTGGTCGCGGCGTCTTTGGTATCGAGCAGGCGGAGGGCAATGTCTTTGCCTTCGTCGACGAGAGCGGGGAAACCGAGAATGGTGGCGGTGTCGCGAGAGAAGGAGACTTGATCGGGAAGTTCGCCGACATCCCAGCGCGTGATGCCGGTTCGATCAAAGGAGTGCTTGCTGAGTTTGCGGAAACTCTCCTGAACCTGGGACATGAGACGTTGGTGGAGTTCGATGATGTCGCGGCCGCGAGCAAGTTCACGGGCGTGATCGTCCAGCACGATGATGTTCATGCGCAGGTGAGGAGGGACTTGAAGAGGGTTGAAGAGGGCCGGATCGATACGGACGCGGGTGGTGCGGATGATGGTGTCGGCGAGGGCGTGAGGAAGTGATCCCTTGGCGAATCTTTCGGGGACGGAGAGCTCGCGAGCGGCGGCTGCGGCGAGAGGGCCCAGTGGCTCGATGTCTTTGCGGAGCTGCTTGGGAAGCGTGCGAAGCAGGGCGGTGATCTTGTCTTCGAGTCGACCCGGGATGAGCCATTCGCAGCGGGCTTCATCGACCTGGCCGAGAGCTTCGATCGGAACGCGGAGAGTAAGACCGTCGTCGGCATCACCGGGAGCGAAGTTGTAATCGAGCTTGAGACGGGCACCGCCGATCGTGAGTGAATCGGGGAAGGAATCGGGGGTGATGTCCGACGCTGTGCGCTTCATGATGTGATCGGTGGTCATGAAGAGCAGGT
>CAYTYD010000164.1:0-2309 GCA_964441555.1 uncultured Phycisphaeraceae bacterium
CGAGTCTGGATCATCATCGGCTTGCCCGTGGTGATCAACCCGTACATGCCCGCCGCGGAGATGCCGATGCCCTGCTGGCCGCGGCTCATCTTCAACCTGTGAAACTTTGATCCAAACAGCAGTCGCCCGAAGACGTTCTCCACCTGCTTGCGCACGATGCCCGGACCGTTGTCCACCACCGTGATGCGATAGCGCGAGCTCTTGGCGCTCGCTGGCCGATCCGGCTGCAAATCCTCGATCACCACCGTGATGTCCGGCAGAATCCCCGCCTCTTCACAAGCATCCAGCGAGTTGTCCACCGCTTCCTTCACCGTGGTCAAAACGGCCTTGCGCGGGTTGTCAAACCCCAGCAGGTGCCGGTTCTTGGCGAAAAACTCCGCCACTGAAATATCGCGTTGCTTGGCCGCCATCGTTTCGGCGGTCGCCCGGGGGGTGTCCTTGGCCATGACTTTCAATCTCTTCCCTGATTCAACACTGGGTTCAAGTAGCGTATTGGATTGAGCCATCGATCCTGCCCTCCTTGGCGGGAATTCATCGACGATTCAGGGCAATATAGGCCAATTCCCTCACGATCGGACCGCTTCTGCAACCCTGCCGCCGCGATCGGGTACACCTTGCAGCCGGTTCCGGCTCGCGTCGCCACATAAGGATGTCATTCATGCATTGCTGTTCCTCGACCGTGATCCTCTGCGCTCTCATGGGTGTTCCGGCCGCTCCCACCGCCCGCGCAGCCGAGTTCCTCACCCCCACGCCGTACCTGTCGTTTCAGGACAGCCAGTTCCGCACGACCGGATTCCAGCAATTCTGGCTTGAGAATTTCGAGGATGGCTTTCTCAATACACCAGGTGTCCAGTCCTTCACCGGTCGGGTGCAGTTCCAAGGCCCCAATACCGATTCGGTAGACGCCGACGATGGCTCCATCAACGGTTTCGGCACAGCAGGTCGATCTTGGACCTCCGGTAATCTCAACTCCACCATCCGCTTCAATTTCTCACGCGTCAATGGACTCCTTCCCACCCACGTCGGAATGGCATGGACGGATGTGGGGATCACCACCTTTGGCGGCAACGGATTCGGTCGCGTATTCATGCAGGTCTTTGCCGCGAACGGCGCACTTCTTGGTGCCTCGCCAGTCCTTGATGCCGGCGATGGACGCATCACCGGCGAAACCGCTGAGGACCGCTTCTTCGGGGTGATTGAGCTTGGCGGCATCTCCGCCGTTGAATTGATCACCTTCAACAGCGTCGATTGGGAATTGGACCATTTGCAATACGGCACGGTTCCCGCGCCGGGAATCGCGGCCAGTACGCTCCTGATCGCATGTTCAATGGCGTTGCGCAAGCGACGCCGTTGAACCAAAACCTCATTGAGAACTCAAAGGACGCCGCGGCTCAGCGCCCCTGCCCAGGAGCGCTCGATCCGCCTTCGCCCGCGATCGACTGACGCATGCTGGTATCCGCTTGCATGTTCTTCATGCGGAAGAAATCCATCACGCCCATGTTGCCGCCGCGCATCGCATCTGCCGTCGCCTTCGGCACTTCCGCCTCAGCCAGCACCAGCAAGGCCCGGTTCTTCTGCTCTTCGGCCTTGAACTCCTGTTCTTGGGCCACAGCGAGAGCTCGCCGCGCTTCTGCGGCTGCCTGGGCCCGCTTCTTGTCCGCCTCGGCCTGATCGGCCTGCAGCTTGGCACCGATGTTGTCGCCCACATCCACATCCGCGATGTCGATCGACAAAATCTCGAAAGCCGTTCCGCTGTCCAGCCCCTTGGCGAGCACCGTCTTGGAAATGTTGTCCGGGTTCGCCAGCACTTCCTTGTGGCTCTTGGCGCTGCCGATCGTCGTCACAATGCCTTCGCCGACACGCGCGATGATCGTCTCTTCCGTCGCACCGCCCACCAGCCCGGCGATCTTGGTTTTCACCGTCACACGCGCCTTGGCCCGCAGCTGAATGCCATCCTGGCTCACCGCATCAATCGTCGGACGCGGCCCCGCGGGATTCGGGCAATCGATCACCTTGGGGTTCACGCTCGTCTGCACCGCTTCCAGAATATCTCGTCCCGCCAGGTCAATCGCCGTCGCCACGTTCCAAGGCAATTCAATCTTGGCTGCGCGAGCGGCAATCAGCGCCGACACCACATTGGTCACGCGACCACCAGCCAGAAAGTGATTCTCAAGCTGATTCGTGCTGATATCCAGGCCTGCCTTCACCGCGCGAATACGCGAAAACACGATGATGTATGGATCAACCTTCCGCAATCGCATGAAAATGATGTTGGGCAGAGACACCGATGCACCGGAAACCAGCGCCTG
>CAYTYD010000164.1:2319-7220 GCA_964441555.1 uncultured Phycisphaeraceae bacterium
CCACAGGTTGAGAAAGCGGAACGCCGCGAAGAAGAGGATCAGCAGAATAACCCCGCCGACGATTCCGACTGCAATCCATACACCCGTTGGCATAGTTCACTTCCCCTGCTTTGTCATTCGATCGCGCTTCAAGCACGACCAACCAGTACTTTCTTTAGGAAGCGGAGTATAACGCCTTGACGGAGCTTTCTCGCTTCGCTACCCCGGAAAGGTCGCACTGGTCTTCTCTGTCTCCCAAACCCGAACGCTCAGCACAGCAGCACCAGCATCGCGGCGGCGAACCTCCGGCACGACTGCCTCAAAGAACACCTTGGCGATGTGCTCTACGGACGGATTGACCCCGCCCCGCTTCTGGTCAAACTCAGCACAATCCACATTCAGGTTCTTATGGTCAAATGGCTGGATGATCGCCTCTTCCACCGCCGCTTCCAGCCCAGCCAGACGCAATGCACCCGGAGCAAATCCCACACGCACCGAAACCTCAATCCGATAGTTGTGCCCGTGAAAGTTGGGGTTGTTGCACTTGCCGAACGCGCGGGCGTTTTCCTCATCCGACAGCCCTGCAGCGTGCAGCCGATGTGCGGCCGCCAGATCAAACTGCTGACGAATCACCACCTGATCCTGCACATCCATGCTCATACCCACCTCATACGTCGGACTCAGATGCAGCACAAACTCACTCATACCTGCCAGTGCTTGCCGCAATTCCGTACCTAATCGCAACACGTGTGTACACACATCGTCGGTCGGAGTCGCCTCGCACACGTGCTCCAAATACGGCACCACCACCTGCCGCACCACACGATCGATGTCCTTGATATCCGTCAGATACCCCGTCGTCGCATCTGGCTCACCCCGAGTCGTCACCGTCGCGGCATACTGCCTGCCAAACCCCTCCATCCGCGGCACGCCACCGAATCCATTCGCCTGTGCACCACCATCGCCCGAACGATGGGGGTTGATCGCAAACCGGACTGTCCGACTCAATCGCACCATGTGCTGCTCTGAACTCAATCCCGTGAATCCACAGGCCGGTTGATCGGCGAATCCCCTGATGGCCTGATCCTCCTAAAGTACTCCGGCTTCCCCTCCGACGTTGAGAAAGGACTTCCCCATGCCCTGCTGCCTCATCAATGGTTCCTGCAATTCCGGCAAGATCATCGGCGGCGTCCTGCTCGCCACCGGCATCATTGCCGCGGTCGGCATGGCCCGTGTCAACCGAGAGCCCGAGAAATCCACCCCGGCCGCCAGCGCTCCGGCGACAGACCCCAAATCCGAAGCCAAAGCCCCCAAGAGCATGCACGATTTCACCGTCAAGAACATTGACGGCAAAGACGTGAACCTCGCCGACTACAAGGGCAAAGTCTGCCTCGTCGTCAATGTCGCCAGCAAGTGCGGCTACACCAAGCAGTACGAAGGACTCGAAAAACTCTACAAGGCCAAGAAAGACTCGGGGCTCGTCATCCTGGGCTTCCCCAGCAACGATTTCCGCGGCCAGGAGCCCGGCACCGAGGCAGAAATCAAGGAGTTCTGCACCAACACGTACGGCGTCACCTTCCCCATGTTCGCCAAGATTTCCGTCACTGGCGAGAGCACGGCCCCTCTCTACAAGTGGATCATTTCACAAGAGGCCTCCGGCAAGACTCCTCCCGGCTGGAATTTCACCAAGTTCTTGGTCGATCAGGATGGCAAGGTTGTGGCTCGCTACGACAGCAAAGTGACGCCCGACGATGCCAAGCTGACCGCCAAGGTCGACGAGCTCCTCGCCAAAAACGCCTCTACTGGCGGCACTTCCAAATCCGAACCCGCCCCCAAGAAGTGATCTTCTCCGCATGATGGCCACGCCTTCCCTGCGCTAACCTTCCGACATGGAAGCACTGGCAGGGATGCTCAATTCCATCTCCAATCTCGCCCTCGTTGTCGCAGGGTTTACGTTCATCATTTTCATCCATGAGCTGGGGCACTTTGTCGCCGCGCGTTGGGCGGGCATCCGTGTCCTCGCCTTCGCCATCGGCTTCGGCCCCGCCATCTGCTCTTACCGCAAGGGCCTGGGCTTTCGTCGCGGCTCATCCGAGCCCGCATACTTCTCACTCGATGCCGCTCGTCGCCGCGATGTCAGCCCCACCGAATATCGCCTCAACTGGATCCCCTTCGGCGGCTACGTCAAAATGCTCGGCCAGGAAGATGCCAATCCCGAAGCCGTCAGCAATGAGCCCGACTCATTCCAGAATTGCCATCCCGCCAAGCGTCTCGTCGTCATCTCCGCTGGCGTGGTGATGAACGTCATTCTCAGCGCCATCCTCTTCGTCGTTGTCTTTTCCATCGGCATGTCTGGCCTCCCCGCGCGAGCGGGCAATGTCGCCGCTGGCTCTCCCGCCAGCAAAATCCTTCCTGTCAATGCCGACAAGCTCGGCATCACCACCCCCGGCATCCTTCCCGGCGATCAATTCGTGGAGATCGATGGGCGCGTCCCAAACTCCTTCGCCGATCTGCTCCCCGCCGTGGCCCTCGCTCGCAAAGATTCGGCCATTTCACTCAAAGTCCGCCGCGCTGGTGTCGATCAAAACTTGCACTTCCTTATCCCTCCCGAACGATCCGAAATCACGGGCCTCTTCGAAATCGGCATCGAGCCCGCTCGCGCCACCCGCCTCATCGATGCTGGCAATGATGCCGAGCGAACCAAAATCAAGAACGCCCTTGCCAAACTCGGCCTTGATTCCATCCCACCCGGCTCCACACTCACCTCTATCGCTCAAGGCAGCACCAAATCCGCGGTCAAATCCGTCGAAGACCTCCGCGCTGCCGCCCGATCCAGCAACGGTGAACCCCTCACTCTCCTCTTCACACATATCTCCGACACCTACACCGCCACCATCACTCCCACGCCCCAATCACAACGGGATCTCGTTCGCCTTTCCACTGGCAAGCCCGCCGCCATCGAACACATCGCTGGCCTCGTCGGCCTCATGCGCGTCGCCGAAGTCAATCCGCAAGGAAAGAAAGCGGGGCTCCTCCCCGGCGATATCTTCCTTCGCATTGGTGGAGTCGAATACCCCGGCCTCGCTGACGGCATGAGCGAAGTCCGCGCCAATCGCGGCAAGACCATTCCCGTCCTCGTCGAGCGCGACGAGGGAAAACAACTTGTCGAAGTCTCTCTCAGTTGCCCCGTCGACAAAGAGGGCCGCATCGGCTTTAACCCTGACGACACCGCCGCGACTCGCGCAACCCTCGCTAATCCCCTGAGCACCGTTCGCGCCATTCGCGAAGGTGCCGCTGAACGACCCTCCCCCGCCGCCGCCCTCTCCGCAATCGCAGGAAGCGAAATCACCAGCGTCAACGGCACCCCGGTCAAAAACCTGCAAGAAGCCGCGGCACTCATCACCGCCGCTGCAAAATCCTCCACCGCCGATTCCGTGGCCGTCAAGATCGGCCTCCGCGCACCTGCCCTTTCCGGCCAACCCGATTCAACTCGCGCGGAAACCGTCACCCCCCTCACCATCTCCGGCGAAGATCTCGCCGCCATCCGCCAACTCGCACACGAGACCAGCGCAATCAACGCCTTTGCAATCGATGAGATCCTGATCAAGGCCGACTCGCCGACCCAAGCCATCTCCAAAGGCCTCGACGAAACCCGCCGCTGGCTCGTCGGTGTTTACATCACCTTCGCGCGTCTCGTCGAACGCACCGTCCCTGCCGATCAACTCCGCGGCCCCATCGGCATCGCCGCCCTCGGAACATCCGTCGCCGATCGCGGCCTCATCTACCTCCTCTTCTTCATGGCCATGATCTCCGTCAACCTCGCCGTCATCAACTTCCTCCCACTCCCCATCGTCGATGGTGGCCAGTTCCTCTTCATCCTCTATGAGTGGATTCGCGGCAAGGCCGCACCTATGGCCTTCCAATCCGCTGCCACCCTCGTCGGCCTCATCCTCATTGGCAGCATGTTCCTCTTCGTCACGTTCAATGACATCACCGCCCTCTTCCGTCCCTGAGTGATTCGGCTTCGCATCATGCTGGACGTGCTCCTTCGCCTCACACTCTTCCTCTCCGCCGGATTTCTCATCTGGCTGGCCTTCACCACGTGGATGACCATCCGCTGGCTCACCCACCCCCCCCGTCGCGGTGTTGCTTGGGCCATCTCCCGCTCTCGCCCTTCCACACCAGACGAGTTGGCCCCGCCACGTACCGGCGAAGAGTGGTTTATCGTCAACAAGACCCACAACATCCACTGCTGGTACATCACCGGCGACGCACCCTCCGCCCCCACACTCATCCTCACCCACGGCTGGGGCGACTCGCGCATCACCATGCTCGAACGCGTCTCGCACCTCGCGCCCCACTTCTCCTCCATCCTCCTCTGGGATCTCCCCGGCCACGGCACATCCAGCGGCACCTGCAACCTCGGCACAGACGAACACAAACTCCTCGACACCCTCATCGATGCCCTCCCCCACGATCCCGCCCGCACCCTCGTCCTCTATGGCTACTCACTCGGCGCAGGCATCTCCATCCACGCCTGCGACTCCTGGCCAACCGAATTCCCCCCTCTTCGCGCCCTCATCCTCGAAGCGCCCTACCGCTTCCCCATCACTCCCGCCGCAAACGTCATGCACTCCATCGCTGCCCCTTGGCGCATCAATCTCCAACTCGCTCTCACCTGCATCGGCCTCGATCTTGGTTACGGCCCTTCATTCGCCCGCTCTCCCCGCTTCGATCGCGCTGCACTCGCGGCACACGTCAAAGCACCCACCCTCATCCTCCACGGCACCGCCGACACCATCTGCCCCATGCAAGACAGCCGCGACATCGCCGCCGCCATTCCCCACTCCACGCTCGTCGCCATCGAAAACGCAGGCCATACAGACCTCTGGTCACGCCCGGAAACCCGCACGGCGCGAGCA
>CAYTYD010000165.1:0-7218 GCA_964441555.1 uncultured Phycisphaeraceae bacterium
AGCTCCTTGCCAAGGCCGAGGCCAAAAGCAAGGACATGGATGATGCGTACGTCTCCACCGAGCACTTGCTCATCGCCGTTGCCGATGTAAATGGTCCAGGCAAGGAAGTCCTCTCCGGCTTGGGTATCTCGGCACGCCGCATCGAAGATGCGGTTCGCGCCATCCGCTCTGCCAGTGGCGTCTCCAATCTCACCGATCAAGATCAGGAAGCCAGCTACGAAGCCCTGAAGAAGTATGCCATCGACCTGACCGCCAAAGCGCAGTCGGGCAAACTCGATCCTGTCATCGGGCGCGATGAAGAGATCCGCCGCTGTATGCAGGTTCTGAGTCGCCGCACCAAGAACAACCCTGTGCTCATCGGCGAGCCCGGAGTCGGCAAGACCGCTATCGCCGAGGGGCTTGCCCTGCGCATCGTCAATGGTGACTGCCCCGAGAGCATGCGCAACGTCAAGATCATGGCTCTTGATGTCGGCGCACTTCTGGCGGGCAGCAAGTATCGCGGCGAGTTTGAAGAGCGCCTCAAGGGTGTTCTGCGAGAAGTCACTGCATCCAGTGGCAGCATCATCCTCTTTATCGATGAATTGCACACCATCATCGGCGCCGGTGGCGCAGATGGAGCCGTCAGCGCTGGCAACCTCTTGAAGCCAGCCCTGGCCCGTGGTGAACTGCGCTGCATCGGCGCGACCACCCTCGATGAATATCGCAAACATGTGGAAAAGGATCCGGCGTTTGAGCGTCGTTTCCAGCCCATCTTCGTCGGTCAACCCGGTGTGGATGAAACCATCGCCATTCTCCGCGGCCTCAAGCCGCGTTACGAAGCCCACCACGGCGTACGCATTCAGGACGGCGCACTCGTCGCCGCCGCCACCCTCAGCAATCGCTACATCGCCGACCGCTTTCTGCCAGACAAGGCCATCGACCTTGTCGACGAAGCTGCAGCGCGACTGCGCATCGAAAACGACAGCATGCCCCTCGAGCTTGATGAGCTCCGCCGCTCCATCATGCAGGCCGAGATCGAGCGCGAAGCCCTGAAGATGGAACTTGGTGATAAATCCAAGCCGACCGATCAATCCAGCGTGCGCGAGCTCGACAAGATCGAACGCGAACTCGCCGAATTGCAGGAAAAGAACCGGGCCCTCTCTGCCCGTTGGCAGGAAGAGAAGAAAGAGCTCGATCAGGTCAAAGAGATCAAGCAACAGATTGATTCCAAGCAATCCGATCTCGATCAGGCCCAGCGCAAAGGTGACCTCGAAGGTGCTGCCCGCATCCGCTACGTCGACATGCGCGATCTGGAGCGCAAGCTCGCCGAAGCCGAAAGTAAACTCAGCCAGCGCGCCCAGCAAGGCAACGCCATGGTCAAGGAAGAGGTCGACAGTGAAATGATCGCCGAGATCATCGCGCGCTGGACTGGCATTCCCGTCACGCGCCTGGTTGAAAGCGAACGCGAGAAGCTGACCCGCATGGAAACCCAGCTCGCTGGCCGCGTCATTGGTCAGGATCACGCTCTGAAAGTGGTCGCCGATGCTGTCCGCCGCAATCGCGCGGGACTTGGCGATCCCAATCGCCCCATCGGCAGTTTCCTCTTCCTCGGTCCCACAGGCGTCGGCAAAACCGAAACTTGCAAGGCCCTCGCACAATTCCTCTTTGATACTGAGGAAGCGATGGTTCGCATCGACATGAGCGAATTCGGCGAGAAGCACTCCGTCGCCCGCCTTATCGGCGCGCCCCCCGGCTACGTCGGCTACGAAGAGGGTGGCGTCCTCACCGAGACCGTGCGTCGTCGTCCATACTGCGTGGTCCTTCTCGATGAAGTCGAAAAAGCCCACCCCGAAGTTTTTAACGTCCTCCTTCAAGTTCTGGATGATGGCCGCCTCACCGATGGTCAGGGACGCACCGTCGATTTCCGCAACGCCATCATCGTGATGACCAGCAACATCGGCAGCCAGCAAATCATGGAGCTCACCCAACGCGGCGCTGAAGATTGGGAGATCGAAGCAGCCGTCATGGATCTGGTCCGTCGCGGCCCAGGCGCCGATATTCGCGCCACCAAGAGTGAATCTGGTGAAGATGTACTCCAAACCCGCGTCGATCTTTCCACTCGCACGCCCTTCTTCCGCCCCGAACTCCTCAACCGCATCGACGACATGGTCGTCTTCCACGCCCTCAAAAAGCAGGATGTCGGCTCCATTGTCGAGATCCAGTTGGGTCGCTTGCGGAAGCGTCTGGCCGAGCGCGAGATGTCTCTCACCCTCACACCGGCTGCCAAAGAGCAGATCGCAGCCGAAGGTTGGGACCCTGCCTACGGCGCTCGCCCCTTGAAGCGTGCCATCCAGGCCCGCATCGAGAACCCCCTCGCCTCGCGCATTCTCGAGGGCAAATTCGGTGCAGGCGATGCCATCACGGCGGACTATCGCTCTGGTGCATTTGTCTTTGAGAGAACCGTTTCGTAATGACGATTGTCCGGCCAATGATCCGCCATGCCTTCTAGCGGCGGACAACCTCAGCAACCAAGCCCTCAGGTGCAACGCGCCTTGGGCCTCTTGGCTGCGCAAAAGTTCGCCGAGGCCGAGGCCCTGCTGCGTGCCGCGATGACGCGTGACCCGCGCGATCCGCACGCCAAACACGCGCTGGCTAGATTGCTGATCGATACCGCGCGGTCAGAACAGGCCCTGTATCTGCTCGATCAACTCAAGGCCCAGTTTCCCGGAGCCGTTCCGATCCTGTATGAACGCGCCAGGGCTCTCGCCGCGTGCAAGCGCAAGGATGAAGCTCTGGTCCAGATGCAGGAGCTGGTGACACGCGAGCCAATGTCCGTCCAGCCGCGGTTGGCGCTGGCCGGCATGTTGCTCAAACACAGCCGCTGCAAAGAGGCGATCGCGACACTCGATGCCGCGGCACAGTTCGCGACCACTCCCACCGAGCGCGCCAATATCGTGAGCGGAAAGGCCAATTGCTACGCCGAACTCGGGCTCTTTGATCAGGCCATCGCTGCGCAGCGTCAACTGCTCGAGCTGATTCAGGTTGATCATCGCACCCTAAGTTCGCTGGCTTTCTTCTTGAATTTCTCCGACACCACCACGCGGCAGGAAATCCTCGATGTGCACCGTCGCATCGGCGACATTGTGCGGGCGCAGCCCACGCCGCCAGTAACCCTTGCCAACACGCGTGACCCATCGCGGCGTCTCAAAGTTGGCTTCATCGGACCAGACTTCCGCGAACATTCGGTCGCGTACTTCCTTGAGCCATTGCTGCGATCTCTCAATCGCGAGCAGTTCCAGGTGTATGGCTACGGTTCGTTGCCAACGCCGGATCAGGTCACGCAGCGATTGGCTTCGCTGTGCGATGTCTATCGCGACGTGTATTCGACCAATCACGAGGATTGCGCCAAGCGCATCCGCGAAGATGGCATTAACATTCTCATCGAGCTCGCAGGGCTTTCGCGCGGCACGCGCGTGTGGACGCTGTCCATGCGCGCAGCCCCGGTGCAGATCACCTACTGCGGCTATCCCAACACCACGGGCCTTCCGGGTGTGGATGTGCGGCTTGTGGATGCCATCACCGATCCTCCAGATGGGGATCAGTGGCATACGGAAAAACTAGTACGACTTCCCGGGTGCTTTCTGTGCTATCAGCCCCCGGTTGACGCACCAACACCGACGCTGCCGCCCACTGATGCGCCGTTCACCTTCGGCAGTTTCAACGCCGTGCAGAAGCTCTCGCCTCTGACCGTTGAAGTCTGGTCAGATGTGTTGCGGATGGTGCCACATTCGCGGCTGCTCTTGAAGGGCAAACCATTCGAAGAGCCAGAACTGAAGGCGTTCCACGTGGAACGCTTTGTCGCGCGCGGCATCGATCCCTCGCGCATCGAGCTTGTCGGACGAACCGAGTCGGTGCAGGATCATCTGAATCTCTACTCGCGCATGCATGTGGCACTCGACACATTTCCATACAACGGCACGACCACGACGTGCGAAGCGCTGTGGATGGGTGTGCCGGTGGTGACGATGCGGTGCCAAGGAGAGCAGGATCGGCACGCTTCGCGCGTCAGCCGCTCTTTGCTGCATGCAGTCGGGTGTGCGGAGCTGGCCGCGGACTCGCGGCAAGCGTTTGTCGACTTGTGCGTGGAACTGGCGAACCCCAAGCACGTGCCGATTTACCGCCAGACGCTGCGGCAGCGGATGCAAGCGAGTCCCCTGTGCGACCAAACGGCCTTTGCCCAAGCGTTCGGAAACACGCTGCGGCAGGTGTGGCAAGAGTGGTGCGCCAGCGGGAAGTGATCACCCCCCTGTTCCACGTGGAACACTCGAAATTGTGCAGAAATCCTCAGAAATAGGGTTTCCACCCTCTTGGCGCGCGACGCGCTGACAACTGTCTGTCAGGTTGGCGGGAACCCAGCCGCCGGCAACATGAAACCAGGGCGGGAGGAGTCCGACCAATTGTCGTTATCATGAAGTCTGCTTCACAGGCGTAAGTGGGGGCGGGCGCGCGTGGCGTCTGACCCTCATCGGGGCGTGGGGCGGCAGCTTCTCACAGGAGAGTGGTTATGCAACTTCTCAAACGGAACATCGGGCAGCGTTGGCTTCCCAGTCGGTTGGCCATCATGGCGACGGGCGCGACCTTGGCGCTTTCGACCTTTGGCGGCTCGGCTCTGGCCCAGCCCGAGCTCATCACCAAAGACGATGTCATCACCGGCACGATGAACATCGAGTTCGACACCCGCACCCGCAAGGACACCAGTGGTGATCTGCGCGAGGGCTCCACCGCGCTGGGCGCCAAAGACAAGTACACCTTCAACCTGCGCGTCGCCGACACCACCGAGTTCACCGGTGAGGTGCAGCGTTCGCCCAACCTCTATTCCAAGGTGATCGGCAAGAAGAAGCAGGAGGCCTCTCTCTTCTTCAAGATCAACCTGGCGGTGATGAACCCCAAGGACCTGAAGCAGAAGAAAAACGTCGGCTCGTGGGTGGGCACGGTGCCGATCGATACCGCCAGCGGCGCGTTTGATCTGGCTGGCGGCGGAGCCAAAGAGAGCGCCCTGCGCATCTCTATTGATGCCGTGGGCCGCGCCCCGGCGTTCGTCGAAAACTTTGGTGGCCGCCTGATCGGCAAGGCCGAGAAGAAGGAAACGCTCGCCGCGTACACCTTCAAGCGCGTCGTCGGTAACAAGACCGTCGAGATCAAGGTGCAGAAGACGGACCCGATCCGCTTTGAGAATGTCTCTTTGGCCAAGGGGCCGAGCGAGAACTACCCGCGCACCAGCGTGAACGGCCGCCTGGATTACGACTACGAGACTGGCAACTGGTACACCGATGGCCTGCGGTTCAAGTACACCCTTGACGGACGCGAGATGGAAGACATTGTCACCGGCTCGATCAAGTGGGTCGAGGATCCCGACCGCAAGAGCAACGGCAAGGGGTATTACGACTTCAACATCCGCTTCAATGAGACCAAGAAGGGTGGCAGTGAGTCCGCGGCATTTGAGAAGATGAGCGATGAAGACGCTTTCTTCGCCGTCGATGATTCGCAGTCCTGCCTCACCGGCCGCATTCACTATGTCGACACCATGGCCGGCGACACCGTGAGCGCCAGCCAGGTCACCTACAAGCTCAACGCCAATAAGTTGAGCCGCCAGCAGATCATGAATTTCTTCAAGGCGTGGATGCTGGCCGTCGGCCCCACCAACGACGAGTAATCGATCGCCTCTGTGCTCACAAACTTCTCGCACCGGCTCAGAGATGGGCCGGTGCGAATTCGCATAAGCCATCTCGCACTTTCGCACCAGCCGTGGTGCACGTTTTTGGAGAGTTGCCATGTCGCGTTCACTGATTTCCCTGCTTGCTCAACGTCACGAAGATCGCGACCTCGCGCTTCACCGCCGCGAAGTGTTGAAGGCCTCGGCCCTGGCCGCGGCGGGGTTGCTGCTGTCGAGCAGTGCGTCAGCGCGCACGCTCTTTGGGCGTGACAGCGCCAAGCGCATCGTGGTGGTGGGGGGCGGATTTTCCGGCCTCACCGCGGCGTATGAATTGAAGAGCGCGGGGTATGACGTCACCGTGATCGAGGCCCGTAACCGCGTGGGCGGGCGCGTGCTGTCGGCCAATGCCAAGAATGGCCGCGAATTCGTGCCTGGTCGGAATGTGGAGTTTGGTGCAGAATTGATCGGCAGCAACCACCTGGCGTGGGTGGGGTATGCGCAGCGCTTCGGGCTGGAGATGATTGATGTCACCGAAGACGCCGAGGCCCAGGCGCCGGTGGTGATCGATGGCAAATTGTTGACGGGCGAGGAGAGCGCCAAGCTGTGGGAGGAGATGGAAGCGGCGCTGGGGGGCATGAACGCGCTGGCAGAGCCAGTGCTGGAAGATGAACCGTGGAAGACGCCAGATGCCAACAAGCTGGACAACACTTCGATTCAGAAGTGGATCGATTCGCTGAATGTGTCGCCGATGGTGAAGCGGGCGATGTGGATCAATCAGGTGTCGGACAATGGTCAGGAGGCAAGCCGCCAGTCGCTGCTTGGCCAGTTGACCTCGGTGAAGGGTGGCGGGCTGGAAAAGTACTGGACCGATTCAGAGGTGTATCGCTGCAAGGGTGGCAACGACCTGCTTGCCACCAAACTGGCGGAGCAGATCGGTGCCGATCGCATCGTGACCAAACTTTCCGTGCGTTCGATCACGCGCAAGGGTGGTGTGGTCATCGTCGAGTGTTCGGATGGTCGAACCTTGGAGTGTGATGATGTGGTGTTTACCGCGCCACCGAAGACGTGGAGCAAGGTGCAGATGTCACCGGGTTTGCCAGAGCAGATGATGCCGCAGACGGGGTTGAATGCCAAGTACTTTGCCGCGATGAAGAGCCGGTTCTGGGAGAAGCACGATCCCAAGTTGAGCCAGTATGCGCTGTCGGACGGGATTCTGAACATGACGTGGGATGGAACTGATAATCAGAATCCCGGCCAGCCGGGGCCGGCGGTGCTGGTGGGCTTTGCAGGTGGCCCGGCGTGCGAGCGGGGCTTGAACATGGACAGGGAGACCCGCGATCGCGAGTTTGGCGCGCTGATGGAGAAGTTGTTCCCCGGCTACGCCAAGAACCTGGACAAGACGTTTTATATGGATTGGCCCAAAGAGCAGTGGGCGGGGGCGAGTTATTCAGTCCCCGCGCCGGGGCAGGTGACGACGGTGGGCCCGATGATGGCGCGGCCGCACATGGATGGGCGATTGCATCTTG
>CAYTYD010000166.1:0-7208 GCA_964441555.1 uncultured Phycisphaeraceae bacterium
CGTCTGACTTCACTCGGATTTCCGAGTACACCAATACAACACAGCAATGTGGCGCAGGGCGTGCTCTTTCGGGCACGCCTTGTCTTTTGCGGGTCACGATGTTGTTGCACAGAGTCACGACGAAAGCGGCTACGCTTTCCTTGATCCATCACACTCGCGAATCGTAATGAGCACCATCAACTCTGCCAACCCTTCTGATTCTCCTCATCCACCTTCACCTGGCGATTCAAAGCCAGAGGGTGAGACAAGTGCTGGGTACGAAGTAGTAGGAGGGATTGGCAAGGACAGCGTGCTCGCTGGTTTTGATTCGGACAAGGATTTCGACAAGGACATTGCCGCGGCGGATCGACCAGCTGATGCATCAAAGCGCAAAGAGTCAAACGCTCGATCCGGCTCCGGTCGCACCGCTCCGGCTGAAGCATCTGATGTGGCGGATGTGGATGATGTGGCCTCGATGCCAGTGGATGGCATGCCGATGCCGCTGATCAAGCCCGCGCATCGTTCCGGCTTGGATTCACCTCGCGTGCTTTGGGGCGCAGGTGGGGTGATTGTGCTCCTGGCCATGATCGCGTCGGGGTGGACGGCCAAGAGCCAGAATCTGGCGGTGGCGTTTCTTGCTGGCTATCAGGCGATTCTGCACACCATCACGGGCGTGGTTGCGCTGGTGGTCATCAGTCTGCTGCATGGAAGGCCAGTTGGTTCATATGAACAGGGCGCATCTCGCCTCTTTGTCGCGATCGGGGCTTTTCAATTGGTCATGGGGCTGGAGTTCGGATTGTTCGAAGGAAAGGCCGAGGAGTTTGCCGCGGCATCAGTCGTCTACGCGTTGGCGATGATGGCCTTGTTTCGGCTTCGGTTTAAGGTCATCCTTGAAATCGTCGCCGTTCACCTGCTCATCATCGGGGTCATGTGGCTGGGGACGCAGCTCGCCATCGCGGCGGTTCCGACGGTGAAGCGATGAAGGGCATTCACACTCACGAGCGTGAACCGGTTGACCGGGCGATCCGCGCCTTTCAGGAACGGTTTGCCGAGTCTCCCACCCATCTGGCCATCGCGCCAGGGAGGGTGAATCTGATTGGCGAGCACATTGATTACAGCGGCGGAGTAGTTCTTCCGCTGGCCATCGAGCGTGTGTGTGTTGCTGCAGCACGCCTGCGCCCGGATGCAAGTCACTCTCGGCTTTATTCTGCTGATGTGAATGACGGAACCGCGTTCGACGCTTCCATGCGATTGGTTCCTGAAGGCGCGATGGGCATGGTGGATGGAGAGCTTCAGGTCAGTCGCGGAAAATGGTGGACGTACGCCCTGGGTGTGATTGCGCAGTTTCAGGCCAAGGTGGGCGTGCCAGCGATGGATGTTGCCTTTGCCAGTTCTGTGCCCCTGGGTGGTGGGCTTTCGAGTTCCGCTGCTTTGGAAGTGTCGCTCGCGACGGTGCTGGGTGATGTGACGCAGCAAGAGTTGACTGCTGGCGAGCGGGCCCGGTGGTGTCAGAAGTCCGATCACCAATTCGTCGGGGTGCCATGCGGCATCATGGATCAATTTGCATCGTCGGCGAGTATCGCAGGCCACGCGTTGTTGATTGATTGCGCGACCAACCTGGCTCGCTCCGTGCCGATGCCTCCTGCGGATCAGGCGGTGGTCGTGGTCATCAATAGTGGTGTGAAGCATGCGCACGCGGGTGGTGAGTATGGCGAGCGGGCCTCGGTGTGCCGCGAAGGGTGGCCAGCGCTTGGCTTGGAATCGCTCGGTGAGTTTGAGGTGGGGATGGAGGAGGGACTGCTGGCACGGATTGCCGGAATGAACCCTCCGGCCAATCGGTATCTGCGGCATGCCGTCACCGAACAAGTTCGCACGTTGCAAGCGGCGATGGCCCTTCGTCAAGGGGACATCGCTCGATTCGGAACGCTGATGAATGAATCGCACCGATCGCTGGCTGAGGATTACCGCGTCTCGTGTGCTGAGTTGGATGCGATTGTTGAGGTGTGCCGCGGCGTACCCGGGTGCTTTGGCAGCCGCATGACGGGTGGTGGGTTTGGCGGGTGCGCGATCGCGCTGGCCACTCCTGCGGCAGCGCAGGAGATCATGGAAGAAGTGGCCAGAACAATCCGCACGCCGGAAGGGGGAAGGCCGGCCATGTTTATCACGACGGCGGTTGGTGGCGCACGGCTGGAGAGAGTCTGAGGTTCGTACGATCATCGGCAGCATCGGTCCAGAATTCTCATCACGAATCACATGAGCACCAAACCTTCCCAACCACCATCCCTGTCCACAGCGGCGTTGCTCAGCAAGATCACATCGCGGCAGGCGGTGGTGGGGGTGATGGGCCTTGGATATGTCGGCCTGCCGTTGGTGCGGGCGGTGCTTGAGGCCGGATTCAGCGTGGTCGGGTTTGATGTGGATGCGGAGAAGATTCGGCTGCTGAAAGATGGAACTCCGTACCTGAAGCACTTGGGTGAAGAGTTGCCACGAGTTCTGGCTGCGAGCACAAAGTTCAAACCCACGCACTCGGCAGGGGATCTTGGAGCGTGCGATATTGTGGTGTTGTGCGTGCCAACCCCGCTCGGAAAGCACAACGAGCCGGACCTGAGCTTTGTGCGTTCGAGCACAGCGCTCGCGGCGAGTGTGATGAAGCCGGGGACGCTGCTGATTTTGGAGAGCACGTCGTATCCGGGGACGACACGTGAAGTGTGCGTGCCCATTCTGGCCGAGCACGGATTGAAGCTTGGCGAATCGGTCTTTGTCGCATTCAGCCCTGAGCGAGAAGACCCAGGTCGTCATGATGTCAGCACACGGACGATTCCGCGATTGGTGGGCGGAGTGGATGCCGCGAGCGGCGACGTTGCCCACGCGCTGTACAGCGCGGTGGTGGATCAGGCGATTCGCGTTGATTCGGCGGAGATTGCCGAAGCGGCCAAGCTGCTTGAGAATATCTATCGCAGCGTGAACATCGCGCTGGTGAACGAGCTCAAGCCCCTGCTGACGGACATGGGTATTGATATCTGGAAAGTGATCGAAGCGGCCAAGACCAAGCCGTTTGGATTTCAGGCGTTCTATCCCGGGCCCGGGCTTGGTGGGCACTGCATCCCGATCGATCCCTATTACCTGACGTGGAAGGCGCGGGAACATGGGCATTCCACGCGATTCATCGAATTGGCGGGTGAGATCAATCATCGCATGCCGCATTATGTCATCGAGCGGTTGGGAGTGGCGCTGAACAACCAGGGAAAGCCGATTCGGGGAAGCCGGGTACTGGTTTTGGGCATGGCGTACAAGCCGAATGTGGATGATGTGCGCGAGACCCCTGCCGCGGAGATCATCACGCAACTGACGGAACTAGGGGCGCAGGTTTCGTATCACGATCCTCATGTGCCGGTTTTCCCTGGAATGCGCAAGTACGACCTGGATATGGCGAGTAGCCCATTGACCCCGCAGACATTGAATGCGGCAGATGCGGTGCTGATCGTGACGGATCATGACGCAGTGGACTACGGGTTGATCGCTGATCATGCGCAGCTGGTTGTGGACACGCGCAATGCGATGAGTAGGGTGAGTGGCGATGTGCGAGCGATTGTGGTCAAGGCCTGAGCGGTGTGACTGGTGTTCAAGAAATCGGCGCAGGCTAATCGGATTGAAGTAGAGATGCTCCGTAGCCGCGTTGCAGGCGAATCTTGCGGATGGTCACTCTGAACCGGCTGATGAGGTTGTAGTACAACACCAGTGCAATCAACGGACCCAGGCCAGCGCATACATAGCCAACAACAAATATTAGCGGAAGGACCCAGCGATATTGCAGGGATGTCTTGCGCAAGGCCTGATCCGGAACACGATTTGCAAGCCACGCCATGTAGTTCAGACTGAAGATGATCTGAACCGCCCACAGTGCGAAAACGCCCAATCCGAAGAGTGCTGCGACCACAATCAGGACGATCATCGGGCCTGAAAGTGTTGGAGTGCCCGCGCCAGGTGCACCACCGTTCGCCGTCACGAGTGACTGGGTGAGACCCAATCCGAATAGACTGAAAACGGCACTGACGATGCCACAGATGCCGTTTGCGATAGCGGTTCCGCGCGTGACGCGCCGGTGCAAATCTGCCTTTTCGCGGGAACTGATTCCAGGGTCTGGCTCGGTGAACCAATACCAGCCAGCAACGCTGATCACGGTGTAGACGATGCTGATGCCAACTCCGAATGCCGCGATACCACTCTGCATGGCAAGGGCACTGCCAGCGCGGGTCGTGCCCCCGCCAGCACCGGCGCCAAACGCCATTGCAACACCAGCGAAGGCAGAGGCAAGTGTGCCGAGCACATAAAAGAGGATCGAAGCCAGGACGGCCACTGTGCCGCGATGCAGGGATTGAAGATAGTCTTTGGGCGCGAAAGCAAGAAGGTCTCCCTGCAATGAATCGTGCACGGGCTTGCTGCACTCGGGGCAGAGGCCGCCAACATCGAGGCCAGTCAGGTCGTAGCCGCAGCCGCGGCAAAGAATTGAAAAGGGCAACGGGCCAGAAAGCAAGGTCGGCGGCAAGGGCGGCGGAACGTTCGGATCGATCACGACGTAATCGCCGGAAGGCTTGGAGGTGTACATCGCGTCTTCGCGCGGATCTGGCATGCGGAATCCTCATGGGTCGTTGTATTGCAGGATACCGAAAAGTGAAGTGTGACCTCGTCAAGTGGATCGGCGTGAAGCCGCGGATCAATCGAGGTCAATGTCGCCCAGTGATTTGCTGGTAGGACCAATTTGCAGTCTTGCGAACATCGGTTGACGGGTCGTTCAGACGAGCAGCCAGTGCTGATTCAGCCATTGGAGCGTACTCCGGAAAGGTGGTTGCGTAATGAGTCAGCGATTCGCATGCCGCCACGCGCATGCGATCGCGGGGATCGTTCAGGGCGATCATGATGAAGGAGATGGCCTCCGGCGCGAGGGTGGTGTAACGTGTCATGGCGAGGAGAAAGCGATGCGACTCTAGATCTGTACCGGCGAGGCGAGCGCACAACAAGGGAATGACGCGATCCGGACATGAAGACCTGGCGGCATATACCGACCCGATGACCCAAGCATCGCGTGATGGGCTGTTCTCCAGGTGAGCAAGCAGGATGTCCTGAACTTCGGGTTGTCGGAGACGCTCAAATGGCAGGCGCATGAGTAAGTTCATTGCAGACCATGGATCGGCTTCCTTCAGAAGCGAGAGAAAATCCGCCTCGGGCATGGTTTGCAAACCGTGATACGAGATCGCATTCCAGCCAGCAGGAGAGAGTGTCCTTCCAGCTTGGACTTGTCTGAACAGGTGATCGCTGACTCCTGGTCTGGGCTTTCCTGCCAGATACGACAATTCGAGCGCGGCATCCTGGATCGCTGGTTCGGGATGATTCAGAAGCGAAAGAATGATCTGTTCGGAGTCGGAATCCTGGAAGAGGGTGTTTCGGGCCTCAATGTCATTCCAGTTTCCCCAGGCAAATATCTCCAGATCACTCATGGCATCTGCCGCACGCAAGGCAACTTCGCGACTGGGAGATTGGAGCGATGCGACGAGCTTTTTGACGATCTCGCGTCTGGTGTTATCGTCGGATGCATATTCAACCAGCGATGCATAGATCTTGGGGCGAGAGGGATCGGTCATGTACAGGTCAAAGGCCTGCAAGGCGGTTTGCTGCTGATACCAATTGTGTAGTGGTGGGAAGAAGGGATCCTCCAGCAGGCGTTCATGAAGACTCAAGTCCTCATCGGCACTGGGAGAGCCACCGGAGAGCCACTCGTCGGGCATGTGCCTCATGCCATATATAAGGAGGGGGGTGGGGGCAAAGCCGACGGGTCCGCCTCGTTTGAAATTGGAAAAGAACGTGGGGACACAAGCGAATAGCAGGGCGCACACGCCAGCGACGATGAGCTTGCCACTGCGACGGGTTCGGAAGAATTGGGCCTCATCGCGCACAGTGTGGCCACATTCGGGGCAGGTGAGATGGGCAGTCCGAATGGGGTACCAGCATGATGGGCAGCGGCGTCTGCCTCGGGCCCGATCGCCATACAAGCCGCGGGCCATGAGGGCGATCGCGATCAACACAAACGCAAACGCGGCGAGGGTGCTGATGCGGAGAACGAACTCATCGGATTCAAAGAGCCACCCCAAGAGATACGAAGAGCCGAAGAGCCCGATCAATCCAAGCGACATGGATGCGATGCCGCCGATGATGGCCGGGCGGATCGGCTTTCGAGTCTGGAGGTCTGCCTCGGTTGATGCGATGTTGCTGCAGGTGGGGCAGGTGAGGGTCGTCAAACCACGCATGTCTTCATCACAGGCAGGGCATGAGCGGCGACCCTCAATGTTCTTGGCTCGGCTCAATCCACGCCAGGCCAGAGACACTCCCCAAAAAACAAACAACCCGACGAGAACGAGGATGATCAGAATTGGAATGGCAATCAACGCTGGCGACATACACAACCCAATTTGGTTCGTGGTTTGACGGACAGTACCCGATTATTATTGGAGAATGGTCGTTTGGGTTGCGTCAGTATGAAGAATTTACTGACAAAATCCAACCACCACCTAAGACTAGGTCCGTATAACTGGAATGATATAGGACCACGGCTTGTCCGGCGGCAACCGCAGTTTGGGGCCGGTCAAAGGCGACATGGAATCTGCCATGCCGTCCCGAGGCGGTGGGGGAGGTGCCGTCATCCAGCGGTGTGACAGTGGCGGCGACCGCCGTCGAGTTATACCGGTACTTGGCCATGACGCTCTGGGGCTGGCTCGAGATGGGCACCAACCAGTTGGCTTCACCAACGACGCACGCTTGCGAGCTCAACTCCTCGCGACGTCCGACCACAACGGTGTTGGTCGCGGGGTCTTTGCGCGTGACGAAGTACGGCTCCGGGCTGGAGATGCCCAAGCCGCGGCGTTGGCCGATGGTGAAGCGGTGCTGGCCATCGTGGGTGCCGAGCTGCTGGCCGGACTCGGTGACGATCGTGCCACTGCGGGCGAGTTCGGGACGGCGGCGCTCAACTAGCCCTGCGTAGTCGTTATCGGGGACGAAGCAAATTTCCTGAGAATCGGGCTTATCGAAAACCGGAAGGCCAAACTGTCTGGCCAAGTCGCGGACATGGTCCTTTTCAAACTCTCCGATGGGGAACTTCATGTGGGAGAGTTGATGGCGGCCCACGCCGAAGAGGACGTACGACTGATCCTTGCCGTGATCGATGCCACGCAGCAGGG
>CAYTYD010000167.1:0-7202 GCA_964441555.1 uncultured Phycisphaeraceae bacterium
AGAGTTCCGGTTGCGGTCACTGCACCGCGAATCACCGACATGTTGACCTGTTCGCGAGCCGCAGCACGGAGCGAAGAGGGTACATTGGAGGGCATGCGCTGCCCTACCGGGTTCTTTTCATCAGTGGGCCGTCCCTGCTCAACCACCACATTCTCCAACCCGGCATCGCCCGCCAGCCGGGCGGTGTAGGAACGGAAACGATGGCTGACGACATCAAGCTGCTTGCCCAGCGTGGTCTCGGCAATAGCTTTGAGTTCCTTGCGGATCTTGGGGTCGTTCTCGGTGATTTCCTGCAGGCGTGAGACATCGGCCTGCAAGGCATCTCGTTTGGCGAGCGCCTTGTCGCGCGGCCCAGCATAAAACGTTGAGTACAAGAAATAAACAGCAACGAGGCCAACCGTTGCCACACCCCAGATCACCAATCGCGTGCGAGTGGGTTTCATCCACCACCCCCTATCACATTTGATCCGGGTTCGGCATCAACGGGAGTTGCTGGCGGCTTGCCTTTTGACGAATCTGCCTTGCCAGCCGCCGGAGGATCTGCCTTGGGGGTGAGCTTCGCCGTCAGCAGTTGGTAACTGAATCTGTCCGGAGTGTCGGGGCCGCGACTCTCAACCTGATACACGTTGCCCGCGACCAATTTGCCGCGGAAGTCTTCCGCACTCTCGCGTGCCTTCACACGACCATCGAGGGCGATGGTGGCACGCACTGGCACTGTCCACTTTCCCGCAGGGTACTTGGCATCACGCGACTCCGGCACGAACACAACCTTGGCGTCCAAAGTCGCATTGATCGCATCCATCTGCGCCACAGCCGGATCTGGAAAGACTTCATTGATGGCCTGCAAATGCGCGATCCACTCAGGCGAACCGGAACGCCACATCTTTATGTGCATATCCCGCGAGTGCACCATGAGATACCGGCCGTATTCCTCGTTCAGCTTCCCTTGCACGCCCTGAAGGCGTGCGATTTCATCGTCGATGGAAGCCAGTCGCATCATTCCAAGCACAGCAGAACCGCCGCCGACAACAATTACGCCCAAGACACCAAGCAGTACCAGTTGGCGCGTCTTGGCGTGCTTGTCCACGGGCTTGCGGAAACCGCCCAAATCAAGCGTTCGAGCATCGCCAGACTCTTCAAGCAGTACTCCGGCAAGGGGCGCAGCCGCTCCTGCATCCGCATCAGAAATGCTTTTGCCGATGCCATCCGGCACATCAAGTTGAACTCGGCCCGGGCATCCCATGACCTTGCTGATCACCTGGCCAACGGCCTCGGCCAAATCGCCTCGACCGAATACTTGCACCTGCTCGGGGCGGGTACCACCCGCCGCAACGTGCGTGACCCACGCCCGCGACATATCCGCCTCAATGTGTTCGAGATACTCATTCAGCGCCTCACGTTTGCTCGGTCGAACAACATCAAGTACACGTGAAAAGGCAAGGTGGTCGCCATCCTTCAGAGCGATCTCAACGCCTGAATAGCCGATCGAAACAATCGCAGTGGTGCTAGAGGCATGATGCGCTGCAATCAACCCGCCAGTGGAAATGCCAACTCTCTGCAGCTTCAAACCACCGACGGCCGCAACCTCTCGAATCCAATTCAACCGCTCACTGGGAACAACGGCCACGTTGGCAATCGTGGCGCCTGCGTCGTCTGTGCTGCGCCAATAGTCGATACCCGCCTGTTCTGTCGGAAAGCTCACCAGGCGAGATATCGCGAGTCGAACCATCGCCAGTTCTTCTTCGCTGGAAATGTCCGCCTTGGGCAGATTGACCGCACGCACGATCGCTTCGGCACGGGGCAAAACCCACACCACACGCGAAGTGCCCAGTTGCGCGGCACGGAGCTCCATCTTTATCCAATTACCGACAGCCGCGGCATCCTGCGTATTCAATCCATCCGGAACAGCCACACTCAGCACGTTGTGAGAGCTGAGGGTCGCAACCAATCCTCCCGGCGCGACTGCCATCAGGCGCCGACCATCGAGCATGATGACCGTCAAGGAGTTGCGTGCGCTCATTGACCGCCCTCCTTCCGTGTAGCGGAACTCTTTGCAGGAGTTCGCTTGGTCGATCCCTTCCCCGCCGCCTCCGTGCGGCTTGATGCTGTACCAACATCATTCGCAGGCAGCTGAACGCCGTCTTTGGCATCGGCCCCAGATTGTGTACCTGCGGCGGGCCTCTGAGACGCTCGAAGTGCCGTGCTGTTCCACCTTCCCAGACGAGGATCCGCACGCCCGGCTGTTTTCGTGATCGTGGCACCGGCATTCGCAGTGGAGGATGCACCTGTCGACGCAGGTTGGTCATCACGAGACAATGTCTTCGAATCCGATTCAGACTGTTCCACTGGAGATGACGTGCGGTCAATTCCGCCCCCCAGATCGAGACCACCACTTCCTTGCAGCCGATTCGATTGCAGCCCGGATTCCGGATCAAGTCCGGCATCCATGGAGGTTGCACCCTCCGCGCCTTCATCTGACGGCTCGACTGGGGCCTGGTCCATCCCCGATTCGGCCGAATCCGCGTCATCAATGGGCGTAAGCGCCGATTCTTCGTTCATCGCTGCCGCAGCGGCCACCTGAGCGGCCGATTTCAGAAGAGTGATATCACGCAGGTAGGCGATGCGGGGCTCATCTCCTGCGACATCGATCACCGCTTCAAAGACGCACCGGTCGGTGAGCGGAGCTTCCACATCTCTGGCGGCACCAAATTCATCCGCTTCAACCCCGGTCGCATCACTTCGCGTGGTGCGCCCCGCCTCTACCCGAACTCGATATTGAAGCGACCGCGTGGTGATGAAGTCCGCGAACGCCGCGAACACCTTTGCATCCAAAGCTCCGGACACAACAGGCCAGGCCAAATCTCGCCTTCCGCTCTCATCCAGCGTCGCACGCACCCTGACCAGATTGCTGGCCAATTCAACTGTCATACCCGGCAGTGTGGCCAGCACGCCTTCCGACGCGCGACTGATGTCGATGCGACCCAGTACAAAAAGATCTTCCGTCACCTCGACCGAATCCAGCACCTTGCCCCATTCTGTCGCCGGAATATTTGCCGCCTGCAGATCAACCACCAGGTTGGCCAACGTCCGCTCATGCTCCGGCCGCTGGGCCCAGACTCGCGCGGCGCCAGCACCCGATGCAAGACGCTCATCTTGTGCGGCCTTCTCAGCATCCGCGAGGTCTTTTGCTGTCAGATCAGATGGGCGGTAGCGCTCAGACTTGCCATCCGTAATCATGACGGTCGCATCCGCGCTCAGGGCGGTCAGCCATGCATCCGGTGCATCCGTGTTCGTCGAACCGATGCCGCCCTCAGTCAAAGTGGCATCTGCGCCCGCCACAACGCCCTGCACGGGTGTCGTCGAGCGCATCGCCTGAATCTGTTCCGGAGCCACGATCGGGCCGCGTGCTCTGCGGCCGAGCACACCTGCCGCTCCCGTGGGGCCCAGAATTGAAATCTTGCTCAGCTGGTCTTCACTCGCTGTGTTGACATTCACAAGTGCCGCTTCCGCAATTCCCACGTCGCCCGTTTCATTCAATCCAACCAGAGACACCTTCCAAATGCCCGGCCCATCCGGGTCGGCGAATTCCCACGCTTTGGAGTCGGTCCAAAGTGCGTCACCGCCGGTCATCAACATTTCACGCTGCGCGGCCAAGCCAGACATCGCGGCACGAACTCCAGACCACGCCATCGCTCGAGCGCCAGATCGCCGCAAGGAGAGCGAGGAATCCTCCACTCTCGATACCGCCCGCGCCATGATTCCGGCAGCCAGGAGAACGCCGATCACCACAATCACCAGCACGGCGACCAGGGCGCTACCTCGATGAGTTGCAACGTAGCGCTGGTTCATGGCGTTGCTGGCTCCGATCCGGCCTGATCGAGGTCCGACGTTCCGCGATCAGTACGCGCGCCATCCGGAATCACGAATACCCGCACACGATCTGGCGGAATCTCAACGGTCGCGCCCGCCTCTGCTGCATCCGTCCCCTCCACGAATTCCGAATCAGTTGCTGAAATCGGCTCTTGCTGGGCTTGGCTCAATGTCGAGGCAAACCACACGGAAACCTCGATCGCCAACGGAAGCACCTTGGCGTTCATGCTGTCAAAGCCGGTCTTCCATTCCTTCCCATCATGATACCGGAATCGCACTTTGCCCACGCCGCGCACAACGAGCACCATTGGCTGCGCACCCGCCTGCTCCAATCGACTCACCTTCAATTCCGATCCCGACAACTCATACGTGCTGAACTGCGTACTGGACAAACCGAGTGTTTCCGCTCCGTTTCCACTCAATCCGACGCCTCGCGATCCCAGTGTCAGTTTCGCATCACTGCCAGCAATCCCGGATTCGCCTTCGCCGCTGTCTGCAAAGCAGGTCATGACTTCAGCATCAAGCCGCTCCATCAGCAACGACAGCGAACGTTGCCGTTCATAAGCATCCCCCACCGTGCGCTGGCGATCCCGAAGGACACCAAGAAACGACATGACCGCGGCCGCCAAAAGCACCAGCAGGGCGATCGCCGCCAGAACCTCGACCAAGGTAAATCCAAGCTGTCCCCCGGGTTGTCCCAGGCGCCGGTGTCTCATGGCCGCCCTCCCGACACATCCGGTGGGACGGATTCACCCGGACGCGCATCCAGCGGCACCAATTGCGCGAGTGAATACCTTGCTCTTTCCGCCGACAAGCCCGCGCCCCACACTGCCGTCACTCGCACTTTCGAAAGCCCGGCAAACGGAGAGGGTTGGACATCGACGATCAACTCCCAGTCCGTGTAGGTCGCGCCGGTTGGTGCCGTTTGCACCGTCGAAGCCAGCCCAAACGCCGCACGAGCGGGAGACAGTGGACCATTCAGCGTCTCTGGCGTCTCCAGCCCCGCTTCCAATAGTGCCATCGCGCTGCGTGCGAGATCCGCCGCACGCTCCTGATCACGCGCACGCTGCACTGCATCAGATGCAAATGACACTTGCCGCAGCACCACCAGCGCTGCAGCCGTGAAAATGGCAACCGCCAGAATCACTTCAAGAAGAATCGATCCTGACCTGTGCTGGATGCCACCGATATCCAATGCTCGGGAGATTCCTCGACCGAGACCACGCAGCCGCGGCTCATCGCCCGGCGTACGCAACATCACTCACGGCTCCGATCCGAACCCGTTCGGGGCGTCTGGCGTGATTCCATCATGGGCTTGCGTTCAAACTTGCCATCTTCAACACGGGGTGCGACAAATCCATCATCCACCGGCTTGACTGTGTCGTCTCCCGACTTGGCGGCAACCAGCTTTTTCTCGCCAACATTGATTTGTCCGGCAAGCGAATCGACAGTGAGATCGGCCTCGCCATCTGCAAATGCGACCACCCATTGAGTCGACCCATTCAAACGAATCACGCGACCATCCGGCAAAAATGCCCACGCCACGCCCGGTGCTTCATCGCTGATCCCCGACATCGCCGTCGACTTGGTATCCGTCAGTCCAGCTGAGTCTGTTGTTCCGTCCTGCCCAGCGACGCGTATAGAACAATTAGGCGGCAGAACCGCCAGCGGCACTGGAGCAAAGCCCTCGGCGGTTGCGCCAGCGTGGACCAGCATGTCTGTTTCTGCCGCGTCGCGAATGGCCGCGCGCTCATCCTGTTGGCCACGCTTGGAAATCAGTTCCACACTACCGTCCGGACTCACGCGGCACGAAACCACAACCATTTCGCCACTGCGTTGCGCCTCAGCACGGGCAGCATCAGCAGCAGACGCAAACGCCTGCCTGGCCCGTTCAACGGGCTGCTCGGAAAGCAATCCAAGCACAGACGGCAGCACGACCGCGGCCAATAACACCACCAACGCGATGGAGACCAATGTCTCAATCAGCGAAAAGCCGACATGGCGGCTTGGTCGTCTGCGTCGGGGTGTGCTCAAGCGTCCGCCCACGTGTGTCGTCATCCTCCCAAATGCACATGCGATTTCCAAGTCCCTTGTAGACAAGTATATCGCTTGACCTTGGATTTCCGGCAAAATCATTATCGGCCCATAGGGGCCACCGATTCAGAGTCCATTCAGCTTGACTGGCAGAATCAGCCAGCAGAATCAGCGGCTGCCACTGGAACTGGGCGTCCCGCTGCCACTGCTCTCTCCAGAACCCTCTTTCGGCCAACTGGTGACATCGTCTTCGGTCCCTTCCTGTCCGTCGGGTCCGTTGGACCAGATGTCATATTTGGACTCGTCGCCGTGGGTGCTCTTTTGGCGATAACCCCAGGCCCTCTCCCAAACGTCATTGGGCATGGGGTCTTCGAGGTAGCCGCGCCACTTCTTCTGCTCGGCCTCATCACCACCGAGGGCCGTCTTGTCCCAAAGAACTTTGATGCCTTCCTCGTCCGAGGGATAGCGATCAAAATCCGCATAGAAGAGCTTCATGGCATTGCGAATCGTGGAAAGCTGAGTTGTGGCGATCCCCTGCTTGGCCTCCTTGCCGCGGCTGAGCGCTGCAATTCCCACCAAGGTGCCAAGAGCCACGACGATCGCGATCACGATCATCACTTCAATCAGCGTAAAGCCCCGGGCGTTGGAGGTCACCATCCGACGAGCCAGATTACGATCAGTCAATCGACGCTCCATCATGCGTTCCGCCTTTCGCCCCACTCCCACATTCCCAAACATTGCCGAGCTCATTCAGTCCAAGTGCGGGACATCTTCGCATCGGCACAACACACATCCCTGCTCCGCAAGGGCGCGACTGCACAATCTTTGCCCTGCGCAGGGGCCGGGGCCACTGCATTTGTGCAACTTCGCAAAGAAAATCCTCGCGATACGCACGTGCCGCGGCGATCGCTCAGACTCTTCAAGTCGCACCAAGTTTCACTTTCACAGGAATCTTTTTCATGGCACAAGATCGGCTCGGAGTTGTGCTCCGAATTTCTCTTCGATCATGCGTGCGATTCGCTCCGCACGATTGCCCGGATTGGGGTGGCTGCTGGCGAATTCCGGACCCGAGCGTCCCCCCGATGCCTCTTCCAGAATCCTCATCACTTTGATCAGCGACTGCGGGTCATACCCGGCACGCTCCATGAAAACCACGCCCAGGGCATCGGCTTCCAATTCATCATCGCGGCCATACTTCAGATTGATCATTCCACCCACCATCGAAGCCGCGGCCTGCGCCATCCTTCCCCCATCCTGTCCGCCGCTTCCCGCAACAGTGGCCGCCCCCACCAATCCCT
>CAYTYD010000168.1:0-7192 GCA_964441555.1 uncultured Phycisphaeraceae bacterium
GTTGTACGAGACTTCAACAGTTCTGCGGGTGGTGGGATACACATCCGGGCTGATGGCCGGAAGCGCGGCAGCGAGTGCTTCGATCGCCTGCTGCGCCTTCACCCCATCCTTTCTGCGCCACGATTCGCCCAGCGCCAGCGCTGCGGCACGAGCGGGGTGTGTTGGTTCAAGCGTGGAAAGGTGTTTCCATGTGTCGGTGGCTGCCGCTGGCGGAACTACATCGAGGTTGCTCCAACCCGAGTGCCAAAGCCGCAGCGCGGCATCAGCACGACCCAGGCCGTCGGTAAACTGCTGATCCGTGTGCTTGGCGCCCACAGCGCGTGCGTGGGCATTGAACATCATGGGCGTGACGCGGAGTTTCTTCTTCCACTCCTGCACCCTGGCGGGGTCATTGGGAAACTCGGCTTCGAGGATGGCTTCGCGCAAGGGGAGAAAGTTGATGTAGACCAGTGGCTTGTCGGCGTAATACGCCGGATCGATCATCATGTCGATGGTGGTGAAGAGCGGGTCAAAGCTGACCTTCTTGCCATTGGCATCGATTTCGAAATAGTCGTTGCGATTGCACAGTGTCGAGACCGTCTCGCGCGAGAGGGTGTCGAGCACCTTGAGTCGGCCACCATGAAAGACGCTGAGAGAGCGCAGGGGTTCGAGATTGATTCCCTTGGCGAACTGCGCTTTCTCGGCAGATGAGTAGCCGCTGGTCCGCGTGATGTCGCCAAAGGGGTTGGCGATCTGCTCGGCATTGCTGGCGACGTTGCTCACCTTGGGATGAGCGTTCCCTTCCGGGGCGGTCTGAGCCAGCGCACTTCTTCCGACCGTGAGCAAAATGATGCAAGCTACCGCGAACGCAATAGCTTGTGACACATGCTTGAACACAAAAGATGACTTCATGCCGCACCTACTTCCTGTTGGTCGTTTGCATGAGGAACCGCCCCGCCGTTTGTCGATGAGGTTGGTGGGGGTGGTGGGGGTGGGGGTGTTTCGCTGGTTTTTGCCGGACGCTGATACGTCCCCGCCTTCAATTCGCGTTGAATGCGGGCCTTCTCGCGGCGGACCAGATACGGCTTGAGATAGAAAGCCCACGGAATGCCCACACCCATCAGAATTCCGCCAAGCGCGATGATGTGAATGCCGGGGTTATTGCCCACCTGCAGTCGCGTGAATTTCACGTAAGGTCGCGGCGTCAATCCCGAGTCCGCTTCCTTCTGCGTCTTTTCCCACGTCGAAGCATCCCACCCCGCCTGACTGAACTTAAGCTGATTCGGGTTGAGGCCGGCACGCAGGCGACCAGTGATATTCTCCAGCCAAGGACGCTCATCATTCCAAGAAAAGGGTGCCTGCAACGGTGCATTCAAAGAGGCCAGCGCTGTATACGGCTCGATCTTGGTCTGGCTGCGCCAACTGGGCAACACGCGAATGAGGGATTGATAGTCCTTGGGTGGACCGCGGTGCTCATTTGGGATCATGTGGAAATCAAGAAGCTGCAATTCAAATCCCGGCAGGCCATAGCGACGACGGCCAAAGGCCATGTCGATGGTGCGTCCATCAGGAAGATTGACCGATCGTGTGACGGGTGATTCGGTGACGAACGCCGCGAAGGGGAGCCAGGTGACCATCGTCCAGTCTGGAGTGGTACTGCCATTTTGCACGCTGGCAATCTCCACACCCAGCATGGAGCGCTGATGGGTTCCCGCCATCTCGCGTTCCTGATCGGCCATGGGCACCGGATCAGGGCGCTCGACCTTGCGGCTGTCGGCCCAGCGCATGCCCAGTTCCAGTCCCACGCGCGGATCGCGATAAATTCCTTCAATGATGTTGTTGGCACCGACGCGATCAATCACCAGCGCGTTTTCTCCAGCGCGGCGGATGATGGAGCGCGTGTATTCCTTCCCATCATCACCCACAACATCATCCAGATACACCTGCAACTTGGAAGCATCGATGTACGCGATGCGAATCGCCGGGTCCGCATCGCGGCGGCGAGGCATCCCGCGTTCATTCAGTTCATCGGTCATGTCTTGGCTGATTTCGGGATAGCGGTGATACACCCAGCGATCAAAGCCCTTGCCATCCGGCGTAGTCACTCTCAGCACGGCGACGCTGGAATTGCTCCCCTTGTACCCATCGGTGATGATGGGAAAGGGTGCCTGGCCGGCGATGTCTTTGACTTCGATGGTGTAGCCGGTTTCGCCGACAGCCACCTTGGATCCCTGAGTGATGGGAACGGTCAGCTTGACAAGGTTGCCATCCTTCTGAGGCACCTCGATCACCAAGCCGTGCCGCGCCCCGGCGGGAAGAATCGCCTGCAGGTCTTGCCAGCGTTCTTCGCTCATGCCGGTGGTGTGGATGATGGGTTTGGAGACATCGCTGCCGCCGACACGGAGTGTGCCGCGGGTGTATTCGATCGCCAGGTCGATGGATTCACGAATGCGGCTGGCGGGATCATGAGGCAGAAAGAGGAATGAGAAGGCCCGCTGTGTCACCAGTGTGGGGTCTTCCTTGCTCTTTGGCAAGTCAGCGATCAGATAGCAGACGCGCAGGGGTTGCTGGAACTCAGGCCGCAACGTCGCGGCATTGCTCGTTGCCGGAACTTCGATGAAGTCTTCGGTGGATGTCGCGTAGCTCGCATATCCCACCACTCGGAACTTCAAGTCCGCTCCCACCATCTGCATCCCCTGCGGCACGGTCATGTTGGCGGGGCGATCTTCGACGGGAATGTTCAACGTTCCCGCACCCAGCGGCAGTGGATAGAGCGCTTCCTTCTTGACTTTGTCCCAGGCGGGTTGGAGTCCTGCAATTTCCTTGGCGGTCTTGGCTGAGCCAGAGCCCACAGCCCCAATGTTGTAATCGTTGTAGCGAGGCAGATCGGCAATGCCGCGTTGCTCCCAAAAACCCTCGGCGGTGGCCAGGTACAGCGCGGTGTGCTGGTAATCGTAAAAGGAATCCTGTGGCTTGCCCGGTTCGGGAGTGCCATCTTTCTCGAGGTTCCCTGCCAAGAGCAGCGTGTCACCCTCCACCTTGGCCGAGCCATACCAGAAACTTCCCAGCGCCAGCGTGATGATGCCGGTGTGCACGGTGAGGACACCGATGTTCTTGAAGATGAAATCAATGCGGCGGATGGTGGCCACCGTCATGTTGATGACAAAAAGCATCAACGCCATCTTGAGTGGCCACCATGAGTAAAACTCCAGCTCCGTCATCTCCATCGAGGGCAGACGCCGCAGCGTGATCGATTTGTTGGTGTCGACAAAGGTGGAGAAAAGCCGCACGCCGGTCTTGTCCACCGGGTCCCAACGCAGCATCGGCCAGATGAAGGTGTACCACGCCCACCCCGCGAGGGCTGCGCACACCGCGCCCAGCACCAGCAGCACCACAAACCGCGCGGCCTTGGCCTGTGGCATTCTGGATGCGAGCACTTTGGCGATCAATGGCAGGGGAATCAGCACCGCGATCGCCAGAATCAGCAGCAACGTCAATCCATACAGGAGGAAGGTGGGAATCAGTGCGAGCATGCCGATGGGCACGCTGGCGGCGATGCCATACATGGCGATGAAGACCAGCGTGATCACCGCCAGCCAGATCGATGACAACGCTGTGAGTATCCAGCGCAGGGGGGCCAGAAACCCGTTGAGGTTCTCGCGATCCCACTGCTGCGCCTTGCGCCATTTCAAAGACATTTCTGGTGAAATCCTCCGGCAGGGGCTTTCCAGCACCACCTGCATTCAATCGTACGCGAGCCATACCGAAAGTGATCGTATGAGCGGCGTGTTTATTGCCTCAGATCACCCTTTCCGCCTCAACAAGATCGTCCGCGGCACGCTTTCCAAAATCGCTTGCTTCAGGGGATCGTCCTCACCGTTTGGCCCATCATGGGGCAATCGGACTGCCGCCAATCCATACGGCAGCACTCCTTCCTCCAATCGAAACGCATAGTCAGACAAACCAATCGCCATCGCCCCCGCGCCGGTCATCATCTCCAGCGCCACGTGTGCTTCCAACCCATCGCGATTGACAAGCAGTCGCGCTTCGTGCCACGGCGTGATCGCGTCAGTCCCGACTTCGAGGTTGATGATCGAATCGGTGCCAAACGCGACGACAAGACCCGCCTTCTGCAACTCTCGATAGCGATGGGGACCAAAGTGCTTCGGGGCATCGAAGTACGCGCTGGAGCGGGGGCAATAGACGATCCACGTGCCGCGGCGACCGTGAGTTGCCGCCAATGCGAGCACATCTCCATCTGAAAGATCGTTGCAGTGAACCAACGTGAGTTCATGTTGGCTGTCACGCGTCGCCTCCAACATATGCGCCACGGGTGTCTTCCCCCGCCCGAAATGCTCCATTCCACCTGATCCGGGGGTCCATATCCCCAGTTCTTCCAGCATGGTGCAAAGGGGACCAGTCCCACGTTCAATCAATTCGTGCTCTTCCCGGCTCTCGGCAACATGTGTGCAGACTGGAGATTCGGGTATCTCGGCCTGTTCCAATGCCCAGTCATAACTCCCCGCCGATACCGAATAGGGGGCGTGGGGTTGAATGCCGACTTGGATGCCCTTGGTCGGTGCCGCCTGCAAGGCGCGGCTGAGCGCTCCCCTGCCACGCTCTTCTCCGGTCCCGATCGCGAAAAACTCCAGGAACGCCGTGCCCCAGAGGGGGGACCGGGCCAGTTCTTCCGCCGCCACCACATCCGCCGCACCCCGGACGGCTCCGACGATGTCCCCGACGGCGACGACTCCACCCGCGAGCGACATCGCCACACCCTGCCGCACCGAGGCGCGAATGGCTTCTGGGTCCACCGCCCGCTTCTCCCTCGCCAATCTTGCAAAAGCCGCGAACCCGCCCGGGCTCGGTGGTTGTGGCCCAATATGCGTCAGATCCAGATGGGTATGGGCGTTGACCAAGCCGGGAATCAACAGGGAACCGGGGTATTCCTGCCTGACCACGCGGCAGCCACGCAGGTGGGGTTGCAATTCCGGAAAGGAACCCACCGCCGCAACGACCGGGGATGTGGCAATCCACGATCCTTTCAGTGGCCCGGCTTCCAACCCGTCGGTGTGGATCAGCACTCCGACCCAAGCCAAAGGCGAATGACGGATGCTCACGCCGTCGGCCACCCCATTGGCCAGAAGGAGCAGATCGACAGGTTGGGAGTCGGGATTGGTCACAGGATTGGCCATGGGCGGAGGGTGTGAAAATCGTGTCGAAAATCGTGCCTAAGAGGTGTCGCCAAGGCCGCACGCCCCGGAGAAACAGAATAGCATGTGCGCTTGAGAAAGCGGCGGCTGGAACCGGTAGGGAGCGTGTTGTCGCCCCTCGCGAAAGGGACATCGCGAGGTTTCAGCCAAGTGAGTGAAGGAGCGTTGAAATGGGTCGTGCTCGCGCTGGTATGAGTGGTGTGGCCAAGGTGTTGGTGCTCTCGATGGTGACGATGCTGCCCTTGGTTGGTGGCTGCGTCGCGCAGGGCGATTGGGACAAGCTCTACGAGACCAATCGCACCTACAAGGAGCAATTTGAGAAGATGAAGGCCGAGCGCGATGAAGCCCTCGCCGCGCTCGATGCGCTGCGCGGTCAGACGACGCGTTCGGAAACCCTCATCTCGCAGTTGCAATCTGAGAATGCCACGCTGCGTCAGCAGCTCGCTGGCTACGGCGCGAATCTTGATGAACTCAACAAGCGTCTCATCGGCCTGCAACTCTCCGCGCTGGACCCTGAGACTGACAAGGCCCTGCAAGAACTGGCCCGGATGTATCCGGATCTGATCACCTATGACTCAAAGACGGGCATGCTCCGCTTTGCCAGCGACATGACCTTCGACTCGGGCTCTGACACGGTCAAGAGCGAGGCCAAGCAGTCCATCGCTCGCTTGGCAGAGATTCTCAACTCTTCCGCGGCAGCCCCATACGAAGTGATCGTCACCGGTCACACCGATTCGCAGCGCATCAGCTCCAATACCGCGCGTCGATTCCCGTCGAACATGCACCTCTCTTGCGGTCGCGCCATCAGCGTTCGGGGCGAGCTGGTGTCGCACGGCGTGCTGGCTGGCAAGGTGCAGGCTGCTGGCTGGGGCGAGTTCCGCCCCGCAGTTCCGAACTCCGGCTCGGGCAACACTCCTGCCAATCGCCGCGTTGAGATCTTCCTGTCGCGTCCAAAGGCGGGTGCGGATTTCAATAGCGCTGAAGGGATGAGCGCTCCGGCTACCAAGCCATCCACTCCGGCTCGCACGGGTGGCTACGACGACATCGTCAAGTGATGTGAACTTTCTAAATCCAGCTTTCTGAATCTACAAAAACACCGCGTCGCAAGGCGCGGTGTTTTGATTTTGAGTTTCATCTAGAAATAGCCCCGCCCGGATTCGAACCGAGGACCAAGCAATTATGAGTCGCCTGCTCTAACCGCTGAGCTACAGGGCCGTGAAGGAAGATTAGGCGGGAGAAGCGGTTACCAATCCTTCATCGGTATCTTCAATCCGCGGTCGCGTGCGCAGGCCCGGGCTTCGTCGTAACCGGCATCGGCGTGGCGGAAGACGCCCATGGCGGGGTCGTTGGTGAGGACGCGTTCCAAGCGTTGAGCGGCTTCGGGTGTGCCATCCGCGACGATGACCTGGCCGCAGTGCTGGCTGTAACCGATGCCGACGCCGCCACCGTGGTGGAAGGAGACCCATGATGCGCCGCTGGCAACATTGACCATCGCATTGAGGATCGCCCAGTCGCTGATGGCATCGGATCCATCCTTCATCGCCTCGGTCTCGCGGTTGGGGCTGGCGACGCTGCCACAATCCAGGTGATCGCGGCCGATGACGATTGGCGCTTTCACCTTTCCTTCGGCGACCAAAGTGTTGAAGATGTGCCCGGCCTTGGCGCGTTCGCCTTGTCCGAACCAGCAGATGCGCGCTGGCAGACCCTGGAACGCGATGCGCTCCTTGGCCATCTTGAGCCAGCGGATCATTCCCGTGTTGTGTGGGAATGCCTCGATGAGGGCTTGATCGGTGGTGTAGATATCCTGGGGATCGCCAGAGAGGGCGACCCAACGGAATGGTCCACGCCCCACGCAGAACTGAGGACGGATGAAGGCGGGGACGAAGCCGGGGAACTTGAAGGCGTCGGCGTAGCCATTGTCGAAGGCACGCTGGCGGATGTTGTTGCCGTAGTCAAAGGTCACTGCGCCGAGGTGCTGCAGTTCGACCATGGCGCGCACG
>CAYTYD010000169.1:0-7167 GCA_964441555.1 uncultured Phycisphaeraceae bacterium
CGCTGCGTCCAGGAACCCGCCCATCAGTGCCGCCCCGCCCACTCCGATCCCATAGCCGATGGCACCCACCAGCAGCGCCTGCATCGCAATCATTCCCACCAGCATTCCCCCGCTCGCACCCATCGCCTTCAACGCCGCAAAGTGTTTCAGATTATCCAGCGTGAAATGATAAAACGTCTGCCCCGTCACCAGCATCCCGATCAGAAACCCCAGCCCCACCGCCAACCCGAAATTGATGAGGATCCCCGTCTTGGTCAGAATGTACCCGGCCGTCAATTGCTTGAATTCCTCGGGCGGATGTGCGGACATTCCCGTGGTCGCTGCGATTCCCGCAGACACGCTCTTTGCATCCGCACCCGCCTTCAACTTCACAAGAATGAATGTCAGGGTGCGCCGCTCCTGCGGCATGAATTTCAACGCCCGCGAATACGTCGTGTAGATCGTCGGCTCCCAGAAAAAACTCGGTGATATTCGATACGTCCCCACCACCTTGGCCCTTTTATCGTTCAATTCAATCGAATCCCCCACCGCCAACGCCCGCCTCACCCCGTCTCCGCTCGCCCAACCCAGCTTCCCCTCCGCTTGCGCTGCGTCAATCAAAATCGAATCCGGCTCGCGCAGATGTTCCACCGCGCCATCCACCATCTCGCGCGGCGCGCCCACCAGCGTCGCATCATCCAGGCCCGTGATGATGCAACCGCGTGTCTTCCCATCCGGCAGGCGCAGCTTGGTAAACGCCCGATACATGGGCACAGCCCACGCCACGCCATCCACACCCCGCACCCTGAACAGCTGCGTCTCCAGCATCGGCTTGGAATCCGCCACATGTTCCACCTCCGGATCCATGATCCAAAGATCCGGCTCCGGCGTGTCTGTGATGAATGAATACGTTCTTGTTGTCAATCCCAGGAAAATCGCACCCTGCTGCGTCATCAGAAGTGCCGCGAAAGTCACGCCCATGATCAGCCCGAAGTACCGGGCCTTGTCCCCCATCAGCATGCGCAGCGCAATCATCAGCATCGGTCACTTTCCCTTGCCCTTGTCCGCGCTCCTACCCATGTTCTCCATCGCCGCAAGCGAGAACCGATACACATGCTCTGCCAGCCGCTCGATCTGATCTGTCGGCGCAAGCTCCATCGGATACAGCTTTCCCATCACCTTGGACGCATGCTCATAGTGCAGCACTTGGCCGATGACACTCGCTACGCACAGTCGCACCTGCCCTTCGTCCCGCGTCGTCAGCCGCTTCCCCGAACCAAACATCACTCCCGCGATGATCGACTCCAGAAGCCGCGCCTGAGGCCGGATGAACTCTTCAACCACCATGTCGAATGCCGCGCCGCCGGATTCACTTGGATCAGCAATCTCCCTGCACATCAGCTTGCCGTGCCATGCCGGTCTCCCCCGATCCAGCAGTCGCAGCATGAACTGGTGAATGAACAACCGCAGTTGCTCCCGCGGCTCATCGCTCCGCTCTTCCACCCCTCCTTCGCCCACCACCGGATAGTGCTCGCTCGCCCATCGCTTGCACTCCCGACTCACCTCCACATACAAACCGCGCTTATCACCAAAGTGCTAATTCACCGCAGCGATGTTCGCCCCCGCCTTAGCCACAATGTCGCGCACCGTCGCATGCTGGAACCCCTGCGCCGCAAATACCTCCCCCGCCGCCTCCAGAAGCCGCGCCCGTGTGCCCTGTCCATCCGGGTCCAACACACCGGCCAGACTCCGCCCACTCGGACCAGTGTTTCCATAGCTCATGTGTCTTGAAGCCGACCCCATAAGACATCTCTCCGCATACACGTGTTTGAAACTACGGTATCATACCGCTGTTTCGCTCACGCGACGCCGACAGATGCACCTTCAACCCAATCTTCTACAGATCCTCACATCCGCCACTTCCAGCCCAAAACGCACAAACCCGGCCACAAAATGGCCGGGTCTGTCGTAAAGTACGGGCGGAGGGAGTTGAACCCGCAACCTCCAGATCCGTAGTCTGGCGCTCTATCCAGTTGAGCTACGCCCGCGTTCCCATACATTATTCCGCCCCAACCTCTATGGCAACCCATCACCGGGCTTGATTCGACGCCCCACCCGGCCAAATATCTAGGCCCGTCCGGAATGGGTGACTTTCCATCCCCGGCGGCTTCCTCACTCGCGGCGTGCCCCAAAGCACGCCCCGAACCGCATTCAGACAGAAGGACGATTCATGGCTCATTCGCGTACCGCGATCAAGCGCATCCGTAAGACTGCCCGCACCACCGCTCGCAACCGTTGGCGTATGCGGGCCATGCGTGATGCGATCAAGGACTTCAACGAGCAGATCCTCCACGGCACCCCCGACACTGCCGGCAAGGCCTTCCTCACCTGCCAGAAAGTCATCGATCGCACCGCCCAGAAGGGTGTGATCCACCGCAACCAGGCCTCACGCCGTAAGAGCCGCCTTTCCGCCAAGCTCAAGGCCAAGAAGACCGCTGGCGCGACCAAGACCGCCAGCAAGTCCAAGAAGTAATTGACTTCAATCCGCGATCATTCCTGCCGGGGTGCACACGCACCCCGGTTGTGCTTTTGACCTCCCGCCTGCCCTTGCCTCAAACCTTGCTTCACCCATCTATCCTCCGCCTCCGTGTCCGGACGCAACACTCAATCCCCCGCTTCTGTTCGAGCCAAAGGCACCGAGCCCTACTGGTTCCTCAGCACGCGTCCGCTGCACATCCTCGCCTTCCTCCTCCCCCTCGTCATTCTCTACGAACTCGGCACCATCTTCTATCTCTCCAACCCTTCCAGCGGCGTTGTCGAAACCATCGGCGCTCGCTCCCTCTTCGCACAGTTCTGCAACACATTTGGCAATGTCACGGTCTACTTCCCCGGCATCGCCATCGTGTCCATCATGCTCTTCTGGCATGTCTTCGCCGGCGATCGCACCGTCTTGCGCCCAAAGGTCGTCGGCGGTCTCGCAGTCGAATCCGTCGCCTGGGTTGTACCCCTCCTCCTCATCCTCTACCTCGTCGCGCCTGGCACCACGCCCAAACCCGCCATCGCGGCCCCACCTTCAATCTCTGATCTTCCCTGGCAGGCCCAGGCCACACTCTCCGTCGGCGCAGGTATCTATGAAGAGCTCCTTTTCCGCCTCGTCATGATCCCATTGATTCACTTCATCGCCGCGGATCTCTTCAAGATCCAATCCAATCTTTCCAGCGGAATTGCCGTCGTCGCCAGTGCCATCGCATTCGCGGCATATCACCACGTCTCGATCCCCGAAGGCGATCCCCGCGCCTTTCGCTTTTACCTCTACTACGCCTGCGGCGGCGCCTTCTTCGGCATCCTCTTTCTCGCCCGCGGTTTCGGCGTCATTGTCGGCACTCATGCTGTATTCGACCTCGTGGTCCTGCTGCTCCTCCCAGCCCTGAAGACCGCATCCCCCTCTTAGGGCCATCTGCTAACGCCACCCGCGGTCTCACGGTTCGCATTCTGTCCGCATGTGCATTTCCTTTTATTGCCCTTGCGGACACACTGCACATTCAGGTACACTGTTCGAAGAGGGCGAGGCAGCCCGAGCCACGCTTTCTTGTGTGTGCGATTCAAAGCCGGGCGACGATTCTCACTCCCGCAGGAGGCGTTGCCATGAGTCTCGCATTTGCCATCGATCAGCTGTACGCCAGCGGTTGGGAAGCCATCGAACCCAAAGACTGTCAGTGGTTTGATGATGGACGCGCGTTCCCCAGTGTGCACAGGGTCTCAGAAGAGTTTCACATCGCGGGCTACACGCTGGTGATCAAGAGCGTGCAACTCTTCGATTGCTATCGCGCCGAATGGCACGACGAGCAGGGTGTAGCGACCGGCGCAGTGGTGGGCAGCACCGAGTGCGAAGCGGCGGTGTACGCCCTCGCACAGCTCCGCCGCAACGTGTGAATCTGCCTTGACTTGCGTGCTTGCCGCTCAGTGCCCGATCGGTTTGACCCCGGCGGCATCCCTCCTATCCTTGCTAGTCCTAGATGGATCCTTTTTGGCCCCATCGTCTAGCCCGGTCTAGGACGTCAGGTTCTCATCCTGAAAACTGGGGTTCGAATCCCCATGGGGTCATTGCAACGCCCTGCGATTCACGTCGCGGGGCGTTGTGTTTTTCGGTTCTGGCCTGCCCGAAATCGCGTTTCCGATGACCACCGTGGGTTGCAACCATCCCGTTTCTGGTAGACTCGAGGCATGATCCGTTCTGGGTCGTCCCGGCTGGGGCCGGCGTTGTGCATGGAGAAATCACATGGGTTTGGGGAACCGGGGGCGCTTGCGCGCTGGCATTTCGCTCATTGAAATCCTTGTCGTCATCGCGATCTTGGTGCTGTTGATCGCGATCATTCTGCCACATCTCAGCGGCTCAAGACGCGCAGCGCGGCAAGCCGTATCACTTCACAATCTCGGCCACATTGGCAGGGGCGTCACGCTCTACGTTGGAGACTTCAAAGGCAAGCTCCCTCTCCCAGGATCACGACGTTTGCAGAACGTCAATGGTGAGGTTGTCTTTAACTGGCCTCGAACTTCGGGAGACATCCGCGGCTACGCGGCTTGGATGCCGCTGGGAAAGAACTGTGACTCATTTTGGTTCAGCGATGGTGCCGGCTTTGATCTTCCAGCAGTCTTTCGACCCCTGAATCAGTACCTCATCCATCACACTCTGCCGCGTCCCACCAGCATCAATGGCTTTCCCGCTGGTTCTGCGGATCGAGTGAACTTGCAAGTGCCGGTGTGCAAAGATCCAACAGACAACTTGACGTACTCCCGCTCGATTCCACGCGAAGCCGACAGAACGATCTCAACCTATGACGATGTCGGCACTTCATATCTGGCGAATACCAAATGGCACGAACAAGTCATGCGGAGCACAGGTCAGACCTTTAGCAATGCGTGGTTTCATGGCTACAACCGTCTCTGTCTTGGCGAACTCTATCAGCAATCCAAGTTGGTTTTCATGATGGACTCATGGGCTCATGCCGCGATGACTTCGTCTGACGACAATGCTCAAATCACCAATGGATACGGCGAAGTGAACAAAGGCAACATGCTGTTTCTCGATGCACACGCCGCATATCTGCCAGTCATTCCGGGCTCACCCACGACATACGACCCGCTCAATCCACCAAAGCAGTATTTCAACGACAACTACCATGTCGCCTTTCCGTGACGACGCAGGCCGTACACACACATGGCATCATTTCAACGAATCGACCAGCGCCTTGGCATCAGCCAGCGTCGCGCCGGTGCGCTCGCGATACACCTTGATCGCCTCGATCTTGCGATTCTGTGCCACGAGCTCGCGCAGATCGCTGAGCCCATCATCAGGCATCTCAATCTGCAGCCGCTGCATGATTGCATCCAGTTTCCGCTCGATGCGTGCGAGCTTTAAGGACAAGTCCGGATCAGGTGTTGAGAAGAGGCCCATGTGGTGCTCCTGTGCCAGAGATTGTTGGGAAACAGGACGCGAGGGATTCACAGCCGGTAGGGCTGAGATCGCATAGACAGGTACACCACGCATGATTTGAAGTGCACTTCTGACACCGCAAACAGACATACTAACCCTTCACAATCACACTCAATGCAGACTAAGGGTTCCAATCTCCCTCAATCAAATCATCATCCGTGTTGTAAATGCCATCTCCACCTGCACTCCGCACCTGTATATCATCGCAACCTTGCGTCAATCCCGAATACACGAACTTTCGACCCCACACATCCATTGCATCGAATATGTTCTTGCCTAGCACGTTTCTTGGCACCTCGCCGGACATTCGCATTTCTTTGATAATCTCAAACCGAATGTTCAGCATTCTAATCCGCGTTCCTATAATCGAAGGAAGTTCCGGAGTATTATGTATTTCCCGAAATCGCCGCATATACATTTCATACTCTTTCTGAATGAGCTCACGGGTGATCTCAGCTACGTCACCGACAATCAAGTCGACGGGCTCACTTCCGTTTGAAGGGTAGAACTGAAGTGCCTTTCCGAACCCAAATCTGCTTACGCGTATTGAAGCACTCCCATCTGTAAACAGTATAGTTGATCCTCCGCTGGAAACAGGGAGTCCTGACCAAGGCGTGTGCAGGCGCATCTGGGCAACAAATATACCAGAATAAAATGACGCTACGCACGGAATACCGATAATCACAATCGAGAAGATGCCAAAAGCTCCCGCCCATGGAGATGACGTTCGGCGAATGAAGATAGGAAGAGATCGGAGCTTTTCAGCTGACTTTTCCAGCAAATCGGATTGCCTGATGTTTCGAAGCCTAGTGGAAGTCAATCGCTCTATTCTCGCTTCCAGCCGCATACGAGCAAGCCTTAGCTTGGTAGTGTCCCTTGACGCGTATCGCAAGAGCCAAAAGAAGCCAAAACACAGAATACCTGGCATTACTCCTGTTAATACAGTCATAAGTGCAGTTAGATCTCTGACACCTCTGGGTATGTAGGTCGCAAACCACAATGTGCTAACAATGCCCACAAAGAAGGAACACACAACCAAGACTCTCGCAGACTCTGCTGATGACCTAGCCGTCACCGCCCAAACCATTGCGATGAGCATGCAAACTAGCAGAACACCCACCATCATCCCGGGCCACGCGAGTGCCACCAGCCGCATGAGCGAGACATCAAACCACGCCGGGTCTGCCCCCAAAGCCTGAAGGTAACCGTTCAAGAACATCACGGAGAGCAGATAAACATAAATTGAGCACAGAGTTAGGATTACTGCAGGGTGCTTTCGAATAAACCATGTAAACGGCTTGACTAAGCCATTCATGTCCGCGAACGCAATGCTCATTCTTGCAACAGGCATACAAAAACACTCGACCGCCTGTCGGCGGTCGAGTGCGAACTTCAATCAATAATCATCGCCGTGGTCGTGGTCATGGCCACCCGCCGGCTTCTTCTTGTCCTTCAGTTCAACGATCGCGGCCTCGGTGGTGAGCATGAGCCCAGCGATCGATGCCGCATTCTGCAGCGCGATGCGCTCCACCTTGGTGGGGACGATGATGCCCATCTGGATCATGTCGCCGTACTCGTGGGTCAGCGCGTTAAAACCAAAGTTCACGGTGTCGTTCTTCTCGACCTCGTTGGCAACCACAGAGCCATCCAGCCCGGTGTTCGCCGCGATCTGCTTGATCGGGGCTGACAAGGCG
>CAYTYD010000170.1:0-1316 GCA_964441555.1 uncultured Phycisphaeraceae bacterium
GCGGTTTGGTAGGAAAGCATGGGCATGACAGAGCGTAGTGATTATCGGCTGGGCCAGAACCCCACTTCAGGTGGCGTCTTGTGTTGTCCATGCTCAAGACTGCGGCCGCTTATAGATCATCTCGATGCGGTTTCCCTTGGCGTTGTGAGTCACACTAGCCATATAGGCACGGATCAGGATGACGCCGCGACCCGACATCTGCTCAAGATTCTCGTCCAAGGTGGGATCTTTGACTGTGCTCGGGTCAAAGCCGGGGCCTTGATCCTCGACGGCAAAAAAGGCCTGCTTGTCGTCGATGGCGTACTCAACGTAGATCGGAAGAGACGCCGGCAAGTTCTCGTGGCCGTGCGAAAAGCCGTTGGTGATTGCCTCATCCAGCGCCAGTCGGATCGCGAATCTCGCAGCTTTGGAGTACCCCAGCTGCTCGCACTCCGCCAGAATCGTTTCTTCCAACCGGTCGATCAGGGGACGCTGGTTGTGCAGCGTCACGCGAATCGGAGCAGGTGTGGTGCGGTGCGTCATCATTGCGGCAAGGTGCAATCCGTGGTCCCAAACGTGATCGAGCCTGGCGCGTTGCGCTGTCCGATCGGGCGGTGATCACGTCGTGATTACGCGAGCGACTTCATCGCCTCTTCGGTGGTGGGAAGGATCTTGAAGAGCTTGTTCAGTCGCGTGATCACGAAGACCTCGTAGAGCTGAGGATCGATATTGGCCAAGCGGAGTTCACCGTTCTTGGGGGCCTTCATTTTGCTGTTGATGGCGATCAGCATCGACAACGCCGAAGAGGAAAGATGATCAACGTTGGCAAACGAGATCAACAGCTTGGGCTTGGCGTCGGCCTCAATAATCTTGGCGATCTCTTCGCCGATTTTCTGGATATTGGCTTCATCAAGGATCGAGCGATCCACAAATTCGATGTGGGTGACGGTGTCAATCTTCTTGACGCGAAGGTGTGAGTCGGCTGCCATAGCAATACATCTCCAGAGACGTGCCACTGTAGGGGCGGTGGCAGGCCCACGCGGAAACTCCCGGAAAAACAAACAGGCCCCGGCATCAACCGGGGCCTGAGGAAAATCTGGAGGTGAATCAATCAGTTGCCGCTGAGGCCCGAGCGGATCGAGTCGAGAAGACCGGGGAACGCCCGCTCCTCATCCTCGCTCTGAATCATGATCGTGGGCTTGATGAGGATCATGAGGGTCTGCTCGCTCTTGTTGGTGACGCGGTTGGTGAAGAGGCGGTTCAGGATCGGAATCTTGGAGAGGACAGGCACGCCGGTCTCGACTTCAGATTCGTTGATGACGCGCTGGCCACCCAAG
>CAYTYD010000170.1:1326-6586 GCA_964441555.1 uncultured Phycisphaeraceae bacterium
GCACCGTGCCCTGATCGGGAACCGTAACCGAGGTGTTGACCTGCGTCACAGTGACTGTGGGCAACTGCAGGAACGACTGCGTGCTGGCAGAGGAGACAAGCTGACCACCGGCAATCGCCGTGACCGCAGAAGTCTGGAAACCGTCGATCTTGGAGACCGCGGTGGAGACGTTCATGGTCACGTAGCGACGATCGCTGGACACGTAACCTTCGACCAGCAAGAGCACGCCTTCGTTGACGACGCCAGGAACCGGGTCGAACGCCGCGGACGAATCCGAGGTCTGAGGAGTCAGGTCGCTGATGAAGGCCACCTGCTTGGCGACCGACAGGTTGGCGATCTGACCATTGGCAAAGGTGAGGCGCGGCGCGGTCAACGTGACGTTGCGGCGATCGGCCTGCGTGGCCTTGACCAAGAAGTCGACTTGAATGTCGTCGAGGAAGGTGCCTGCGATACCCAGGGCCGGACCGTTGCCGATGATGTTGCCGGCCAAACCGGTAGTGGGCGTCAACGACTCAGCCAAGCCGAGGGAGTTCTGCTGTCCGCCGATTGGCGACCAGCGATCTGCGGTTTGGCGAACCATCTGGTTCGTATTCTGCAGTGCCGTGCCGGTCACAGCACCCTGCTGAGGCGTACTGAGGTTGCGGTTGTATTGACCGTTGGTGAAGAAGTTGCTGGGAATAACCGTGTTGTTGTTGGCTTGAGCGGCGCGAACCACACCGGAGTTGGCGTTGAGGTACACATCCAGATCGAACCCGATCTGCTCGAAGTACTCATTGGAAACCAGCAGGAAGCGGGCTTCCACGCTGATCTGCAGCGCCCGCTGCTGACGCAACTTGCCGAGGAGGCCATCGATCGAGCGATGAACGCGTGGCGTGGTGGTGACGATCAGCGAGCCCTGATAGGGCTGAATGAGTCCGACTTCGCCGCCATTTTCCTTCCACGAATCGAAATCGACCGTGTTGGTGATCAACGCGACGAGCTCGCGGGTCTTTTCATCGGCGCTCTTGCGCATCGCCATCTCGCCACGACCGGGCTTGGCCGCAAACGGGCTTGCGCCGGTCGCGTCGTTGGTGTCGCCCTTGAGCACTGTGGCCAGGTCAAAGACCGGGGCGTTGGTGAAGTCAGGGATATCCACCATCAGATCGCGAATTTCGTAGACAAAGGTCGTGGTGTCACGATCCAGGGCCTTCTTGGTGGAGAAGCGAACCGTGCCATCCTTCACGGCAACCGCAGCGCGATTGGCCGAATCGGGACTCACCACTTCCGCGACCCGATCAAGCACTGATGTCACGGAGGCATCCGCGAGATTCATTTCAACCGAGCTATCGCGGGTGATGCCAGCCGTCTCGAGGGCTGGCCAATCGATGACCATGTTGACCTTGCTGACTTCCTGCACGTATGCAAGCGCGTCTTCCAGTCGATTCTTGGCAAATGCCGCGGGGATCCGGGTGGTATCCATCATCGACTGGGTGCGGCGGGTTTCGGGGCCATCCTGAAACTGAATCGGCTCGCCGCGGCGGTATGAGATCGACGGCCAATCGGCGGGATACTCAACTGGCGTGCGCGGAGCGACCAATGCGTCAGCCGTTTCCATACGCAGGCGAGCATCGCCAAGGCCGCGACGGGTCTGGATATCCCACGCCTTGCGATAGATCAGCGAGTTCTGAATGACTTCCTTGAGAATTTCAGCAGCCGGGTTGTTGGCATCCATGAAGAGAATCTGGTCGAGGATCTGCAGAGCTTCCTCGTACTTCATCTCCTGCTGCAACGCACGGACGCGCTGCAGACTTTCCGTGATCTGGCGATCCTTCTTCTGCGATGCAGTCTGAGCGGCCTGCTGGGCCTGCTTCATCTGGGCATCGCGCTGCAGATCGGCCTGCTTGGCCTTCAACTCATCATCTGCCTTGGTGATCGCCGCAAGCTTGTCATTCGCCTGCTTGTTGAGAGCATCAAACTCGCTCTCGGCAAAGTTGCCACGGCCATTGTTCAGAACAACGCGTCCCTTGATCACCAGCTCGCGAGCGCGGGAAGTATCGCCGGTCTTCATCGCATCATCGGCCTGAGCCAACGCGGCGTTGAACTCAGCGACAGTCGACTGCTTGGCCAACGCGCGATCTGCAATCACGTTGGAAAGCAGACCTGACTCATTACCGCCGTTGGAACGAAGACGAGCTTCGGCCTCGCCGAGCTTGCGATTGACATCGGACATCTGCGCCGCTGTCAGGTCGGCTGAGTACACGTCACGCAGGCGACGATACTTGTCGATGGCTGACGCCAGACGATCGCCGGCAAAGTCCTGATCGGCTTCGACGAGCAACTCCTGCACACCCAGGCGACGTGCGAGGGAGACCAGATCATCATTCGAAGACATCACCGGAGCAGGGGCGGCAACAGGCGCCGGAGCAGGGGCTGCAGCAACTGGGGCAGCCGCTGGAGCCGGTGCCGGTGCAGGTGCTGCGGCAGGGGCCGGGGCCGGAGCAGCAGCCGGAGCAGCAGCCGGGGCCGGGGCCGGGGCCGATGCAGGCTGGGCGTCATTGATCGCGGGAACGGGGGTTCCGCCCCCTTCCGGAGCGTTCGAAGCGGGTGCGCCCTGCTTGGGGGCTTCAAAACCGGGGTTGCTCGCCGGAGCCGCCGCAGGTGCAGGAGCCGGGGTTGCCGCGGGGGTAGTGGCCGGGGCAGGAGTGGCGGAAGGGGCTGGTTTGGCAGCCGGAGCCGGGGCAGGATTGGCAGGTGCGGGCGTCGAAGCAGGCTGAGTTTCCTGGTTGGGGTAATACTCACCCGGTTCAGCTGGCGGGGTGCGACGCTTGATCACACCCGGATCATCAAAGAGAGCCAAAGCGACCGTCGAGGTATCAAGCAACTGGCCACGAGTGGTTTCGACGGCGACCACCTTGCCCTGGAATTCGCGGAGCGTCGTCGCATCGGAATCCGAGAGGGTGACTCCGGAACGTTCGATCGACGCCAGACGGAATTTGGCTTCGGCAACGTTGCCTGCGTTGTAAGACTCAACGGCCTTGGCCAGTGAAGCAGACGCGGCGGGGGCAAACGAGGCCTGCAATTCACGGGCTTCCGACATGATCGCGGCTGCGCGAGGATCACTGCCAGCCATTTGTGCCTGGCGGAGGGCTGAAACAACATCACCCTGATCCAGGGCGAGATCGGCTCGCTGCAAAGCGACCGAGGAACGATCCATCGAGTTCACGCGATCGGAAACGCTGGAGAGAAGCGCGAAGGCACGGGCCCGTTCGGCATCATTCAGCGTCATTCCGCCGCCGTTGACCAGCGAAAGAAGCACGTGCTTGGCTTTGACAACCTGCCCCTTGGCGGCCATCAGAGAGGCGAGATCGATCTGCTCACTTGCGGAAGTGACGACCGCAGTCGTGCGAACCGTGTGTTCGGCAGAAACGCGCGTCGTGATGCCGATCGCAAAGCCGCAGGTGGTCACCAGCGCGGCGGCGGTGAGAATGGAGCGGATCGGCGTGTGCTGACGATTCAACATGCTGCTCTCCGAAGTTTGTCCGCCGGGCACCCACGCATGCGGACAAACTCAAATGCCAAACCAATTGTCCTGACTTTCCATCCGGAAACTCAGGTGTGTGACGAAACTGGGCACGTCACACCACCAATCAACCCCTGCTAGACCGCTCGTTTCAGCAATGAATCGAACTGCCCAGCGTGATGGACGCCGTTGCGAGGCAGGACCTCGCTCGAGACTCATCACTCACACTCCAAAGGTGGTTCACCCTTGTCGGGTTAGGCGGGTTGATGCAGGAACCCGGCGCGACAACGCACGCCAGCTTACAGCAGGATCCGCCCCACCACTCCCCGGTCCAAACGTCACCGGACGTTCGGGGGGAGGAAATGTGAGGGCGGAAGATAGCGGCCCGCCGTCAAACTTGCAAACCGCCCCCCCCACCCAAAGTTGCACCCATCCATCGTTTTCTGACAACTTGCCAGCATCCCCCGTCGACAGGTATCCCCCAAACCGGGTGAATAGTCGATTTGGTCCTATAACACCGAATTTCCGTATCCGCGAACGACTCAGCGATATCCTCACGCCAAACCATGCCCCGATGCCAAGCCGACAAGTCGATTCAGCGCGTGATCATCGATGACTTTCAGTTCCCACTGGGGGTCTATCCGGTGGAGAAAATGGTTCCAAAGTCTGGCTACACCGTGACTTTCGAGCCAGCCGACGGAGGAACCGGTGAGGGTGGTGGCGGCCCTGGGGATGATGGTGGCACATTCCGTCCAAGCAATGACGGCGGTGACGGAGCGGACGAGACCGAACGGGCAAGCCCTGGAAATCCCGACGATTGGGAGGAGTGGCCGGATCGATACGTCTTCGACGCTGTCGTTTCTGCGCATCGGGTGGAATCTTTGTGCCGCGCGTTGTTCAGTCTGCTTCCCGGGCGGGTGTACCCGATTCTGGATGTGCTAGGCCGGGATGCCTTTCGCGAGGTAGATCCGTACATCACATATGAGTTGGTGGGTACAGATCGATTCTTGAACGCATGCCGCTGGCTGAGGGACTTTTTCTTTGAGGATGGTCTGGTGGGCTTTGGCGCGATGAGCGAAGAGCCGTTTTTCTACATCTTCATCGACGAGCACAAAATTGTCACCGTTCGCGCCGAGCCGGTGCTGAAAGAAAAGATTGAAAGGGTTCTAGCAGCATTTGATGTCGCGGCGATGAGCGACCCAGCTGGTGCCGATGCCGCGAGCCATGAGCACCGTGGCGTGCTGCTTGCACCTGGCGATCGCCCGGAACTCCTGGATGGCGAGCAGATTCTTGAGTTTCTCAAGGATGATTGGAAACTGGTGCTGAACATCGATCCAGAAACCAATGTCGATGACGAGCAGAACTCGTTGGGAACAACCGCGTGGCGATGCCTGCTGCGCGGGGAGAATGAGAAAGAGACCCGTTATGCACAGGTGTGTCTGGCGGCGGATCACCTCAAGCAGGCCGAAGAGACCGCCTTTGACACTCTGGCGGAAATGTGCGACAAAGCCGAGATCGATTTTGACGATGCGGTGGTGATTTCAGCGGATCGGATCAAGATCGATGAAGTCCCCACCGTGGTGGAGGCCATGACCAAAGCCCGCATCAAGCCAGTCAAGATCTTGCAGCCGGGCAAGGTTTTTGGCTTTGCTTGGGTTGGCGAGCGAGAGGCCCACTAACCAGGGCGTGTATCGGCAGTTCACGCATCCTGCTTTTTCATGATGAAGAGGTAATTGAACCCACGCAGGAAGAAATTGCCTT
>CAYTYD010000170.1:6596-7073 GCA_964441555.1 uncultured Phycisphaeraceae bacterium
CGCGGCTTTGTGCCAATTGCCCTTGCCGAGTTTCTGATTATGCCGCACCACGCTGATGATGTCGGTGGGGTGAAAGCACTCGCACATGATGTTGAAGAGTTCAAAGCCAATGGGTACGAATCCGGTTCGACTATTGCCACCCGCCCCCTTGGGTTTTTTGTACGAGTCGCTGACATACAGCGCGAAATAGCGACGGTCTTTCAGCACGCGGTGCGCTTCGAAAATCGCTTGGGCCATGCCTTCAAAGTACTGCTCTCTTCCGGAATCCTCGTGCACATCATGGTGACCGATGTCGCCCGGTGTTTCGCTGTAGCGCACGTGCGCGCCGTAGGGAGGATCCATAAACACGAAATCAGCGCTGGCGTCGGCGAGAGGAAGCTTGATCGCGCTGGATTGGCGGATATCCGGTCGCCGCGGCGTGAAATCGAAGCCAATCCCCTTGCGGTTCAGATCCGTGCACACATCGAGTGTGGTTCC
>CAYTYD010000171.1:0-7070 GCA_964441555.1 uncultured Phycisphaeraceae bacterium
GGTGAGATATGAAATGCATCGCGTGGCATCGACACTGTGATCGCTGATGGCGGCGGTGGGGCAGGCGTCGATACAGCGCGAGCAGGTGCCGCAATAGTCGGGAATCGGGGCAGGGGCTTCGCTCTCGATCGTGGTGAGGATGACGCCCAGCAAGAGCCAACTGCCCCGCTCGGGATGGATGAGCATGGTGTTTTTGCCGATCCACCCCAGCCCGCCGATCGACGCGAGTTCGCGCTCGCACACGGGGGCCGTATCGACACAGGCGCGAAAGCGATGCTCCGGCACATGGGGCCTCAAGGCATGGATCACGCGGCGCAGGCGTTTCTTGATGAAATCGTGGTAATCGCGCCCGCGCGCGTAGCGTGCGATGCGGCCTTGATGCGGTTCCGGCGTTTCGTCGCTTCCGCGCGGGGCGTATTGATCCGCCACGACTATCGCTGAGCGTGCTCCGGGAAGGATCAGGGTTGGATCCAGACGGAGCGGCAACTGTTCAGCCATATACGCCATTTCGCCGTGCTTGCCCTGGGCCAACCACTCGCTCAGCACGCTTTGATGCGATAAGGACGAAAGTGGGGCGATCGAAGCCAGCGCAAACCCCTCGCGCTGACATTCAAGCACAATGCGCGAGCGGAGTTCAGTGGGGTTCACGATCGAATCCTATCGGAATGCCGGTGGGGAGTCGTCTAAGACAGCCCGCGCAGAAAATCCCCAAGGATCGCCGCCGCTGCGATCGCATCGCGGCGTTCCTTCTTCTGCTTGTGCGTCAGGCCGCTCTGCGCCATCTGCCAATCCGCATCCACGCTGGATAACCGCTCATCCTGAAAGTGCACGATGCGGCCCGTCGCCGTGGTCAAGCGTTCGCCCCACCCGCGGGCTAGCTTGGCACGCGGGCCTTCGCTGTCATCCATGTTGAGTGGCAACCCCAACACTAACTCGCACGCGCTCTTTCCCACCAGCGCATCAATCTCGCGGCACAGCGCGTTCAGCAGGGCTGAGCCCTGATCCTGCGTAATCGGAATCTCAAGCACTTTGACGGGTGTGGCCAGCCGCGTGATGCTGTCGCCCAGCGCAATTCCCGTGCGCTTGTCACCCAGATCAATGCCGATGTAGCGTTTGGCGGATGATGAACTCTGCACCGTGGACTCTATCAAAGACACGGCCCGGGCGAGAAACCCGGGCCGCGATGCGTGCGTGTTGAAATCAGACTTTACTTCTTGGCGGGTTCCGCGGCAGGGTTGCCAGCAGGCGCGGCCGGGCCCGGCTGCACGGCAGTGGGGGTGCCACCAGCCGGAGTCGGTTCGCCCTTCTTCTCCGCGGGTTTCTCACCACCCTTGGCGGGAGTGGCGACCGGCACCGAGGTCATGGCGGGCTGCTCTTCCGGAGCAACTGTTGCAAAGCGCAGTTCCTGGGAAATCTTGATCACCTCGGCGACCTTCTTGCGATCGGTGATCACCGGGTTGGTCACGCCGTAATCGGCGAGCTTGATCTCATACTTGCAGTTCAGGGCGATGATGTCACCCTTGACGCTCTTGGCGGTCATCTCGTTGCCAGCGATGAAGGTCATCGTGGTGTTGGGAATGGTGACCTCATTGCTCTTGCCCTTGATGGTCATGTTGCCTTTGAGCGTGGCGCTATAGGTCTTGGGGTTGCCTGGCGTGTTGGCGGGCATTTCCTTGGTCAGCTTCACATCCGTCACATCGGTCAATTCAAACGTGATGTCAGGATGAGCCGTCGCATCCAGCCAGTCACCACCCTGCAGGTGGCCGTTGCGGACATCGTTCTTGGTGTTCAGGTTCTTCACCGACAAACGCCATGCACCGCCAGCAAGCTTGGCCGGATTGTCAGTGGGACCCGCGATGGCGTAGCCAGCGATATCCGTCGCAAAACCATCAAAGGTCTCGTTCAACGCTTCGCTGGTGAATTTGATGCTCGGACGCTTGGAGGTGCTCTCGAGCGTGTAGTACACCGTGCCCTTCTTGGCATCGGCCTCGCTGATCTTCAGAGATTTGCCCGAAGCCGAACGTGGCGGCAGACTGTCACCCGCAGCAGCGCCAGCAATCGTGGCCAGAACAACGCAACCGGCGACCAGAGAACGAAGGTTCATCGAAAAACTCCTGAATAGAGGCGGCAAGCAGGCCCTGCCTGTGCCGCGATCGGGCCCACTGTACGAACGTGAATTATCGGCTACTTGTCTTCAGACTGCCGAAATCCTGACAGGTTCCCCTACCAAGAAAATAGACAGAATTGTCTATTTTGGATTGGGCTCGGTCTTTTGAGAATTCGTTCTCATGAACAGCAGGCATGTCGGAATGCACGCCAACGCCGGAAGCCCAAGCGTGCTCACCGACAAGGCAAACCGGTTCAAGCCGCTGGGAAAGAGCCCGAGCCGAAAGAGGTTATCGATGTCCGGGGCTCGCCCCTGATCAAAGGCCCCGGCCTGGGTCAGCAATGCATCCAGCTCATCAGGGGGGGCAGGGATCAGGGCCGGATCGTGAAACTGTGTGAACCAACGCCGCCCTGTCGCGTCCCAGATATAGAAAGCTTGTCCGATGATCGCCAGGCAGGCGATCAGACCCGCCAGGGGAAGCACTCTGCGTGTCAGGAACTTCATGTGTACCGTGCTTTCAGCACGCTCCATCTGGAGTGATCCGAACCGATCAAGCGTACCGCCCTCGTGAGAATCACATTATGGGTTTCGTCATCTCCGCCGCACTCACGCTCGTCATCGCTTCGCACGTCGCGATAGACGATCCCTCAAAGCTCGACAAGGAGATCAAGAAAGACCTTCAGGCCGCCGCTGCGGAAGATCCCGCGGTCGCCATGTCGAGGCAATCAGCCGAGAACTTCCTCGGCATGCTCGAGCGTGCCGACGAACGCATTTCGACCATTCAGGGGCAATTGGTGTGGGATAAAGAATTCGCCATCGCAGGCGACAGCCAGACCCGCATCGGCAAGTTGTACTTCTCATCGCCGCGCACCGAGACTGGCCCTCGCACCCGCAAGTTCGGCGTCGAGATCGACACACTGGTTCTCGGTGGGCGCATGGAGAAGAAGCCCGAGTCCTACATCTTCGATGGCGAGTGGCTGATCGAGAAACGTCCCTTGGAAAAGCAAGCGATCAAGCGTCGCATCGTGCCGCCGGGTGAGAAGTTTGATCCGTTGAAGATCGGCGAAGGACCTTTCCCGATTCCGATTGGGCAGAAGAAGGCCGACATCCTCGCCCGCTACGACGCCCGGCTCACCGAGGTCGCCGACGGCCTTGATTCCGATGAGCATCGCCAGTTTGCCGAAGGGTCGACGCAGATCATCCTCACGCCCAAACCCGGCGCGGACGACAAATTCGAGGAGATCCGACTCTGGTACAAGCCCGCCGAAGGTGTGGACGGCAATCCGTATCTTCCCCGCATGGCGCGCACGGTGTCCGTCGACGGCGATGTGTCGGTGATCCGCCTCATCAACATGCAGGCCAATGCCGCGATTCCCGATGGCGTGTTGAGCGCGGATGTTCCCGAAGATGGCTGGACTGTGCAGGTCAAGGAATTCCGCCAGGCCCAACCAAATGCTGCTGCCCCGGAGAAAGCCGAAAGCGTTCCCCCCGCCAAATGACGATTTATCGGGTTCCTTTTCACGATGGCTGAGATTCTTCGCGACCGTGACACGCCCGAGTCAGAATGCGAAGATCTTTGAAAGTACGCTCAACAATACAAAAACCAGCACGTAGGAAGCAGCCAGCAGTGCCGGCAGCGTGGCGGTCACCACAACCGTCATCCAGATCACTCGCCCAATCTTGGATTGTGGTCCCTGGCTATTCACGCGGCGGCGCGCGGGTGGTTGAAAAACCGGTCCTTCCGGCACCGGATTGCCCGAGTTCAGCTTGTGAGCATCACGGTCGTTCAAAGTTCAGCACTCACAGGCGGCTGAGAATCTCCGCCTTCTTCTTGTCAAAGTCCTCTTGCGTGATCAATCCCGCCTGCAGCAGTTCCTTCAATCGTCCCAACGCGGCCATCGGATCCTGTGCTTGGCTGGCAGCGGTGGGAGGCATGTTGGCCGTTGCAGACACGCCCTGTGCCCCATGCCCGCCGTGCCCAGACAGATACAACCCTCCCGCCGCGGCACGCTTCTCCTCCAGTTCGCGGTTCCGGCGTTCTTCCAACGCTTCCAGTTCTCTCTGCTGAGCAAAGGCGTAGATACGCCGCGCCTGCTTCTTGGGAATGTTCTCGATCGTGATCAATTTTCCCGCCGAGGTGCGAAACGTGAGCGTGGCCCGCAGCATGTTTTCCACCAGCTTGCAATCCCCCAGATCGCGCCAGATGTAGTCTTCAAACGTGGCGCCGCCAAGCAGCTTGGGTGAGTATAGCAGAAACCTGCGATTGGTCAGCACCACACTCTCGGGGCGAATGTCCAATGACAGCACTTTGTCTTCAATGCCGATGTACTCAATGCGTTCATCTTTCATCAGCAGTGGCTGCACCATCGTGAAGACCCGCTGGGTGTGTTCGGGATTCTGGTCTTCGGTGAGAAGATATGAAATGGCGTCGTTTGGAATGGTCATCACTCATGCTCCGCAGTCTGTTGCCTGTCGATTGAGAACGATAGCCAGCGCTTCGCTGCGCTAAGTCTTCACAATTCAACTCTAATTGTGTGTACGAGATGAAGGTTGTGTGCAGATCGCGCCATCGCTGCGCTCGCGCATCGAACCTTTGCGCGCACTTTGCGCCGCGCTAACACCAGTTCCCCAGGCACTGTCTAACTTCTCGCCACTTGTGCACGGAGTCGGAGTTCTTCCGTCGCGATCGTGTTGGCCGATCGCTCGCGCAAGGGAATAGAGAGAGGTACTAAGGAGTTCGGGCATGCATGGCATTCTTCGTCAGAATTCGCGAAACAAATCACGCGGTTTCACGCTCATTGAGCTTCTGGTGGTCATTGCCATCATCGCTCTTCTGATTTCGATTCTCTTGCCCGCGCTCGGCAAGGCACGCGCCGCTGCCCGCGCTTTGAAGGCCGCCGCCGCCGCACGTTCTGTCTCGCAGGCCGTCCTCACCTACACCGTCGACGGTCGCTACTTCCCGCCGTCATACGTCTATGGCGCGGAAGAAACCGGCGGTACTTGGCGCATGGAAGATCAGCAGTTGACCAACCCCAACAGCAACACCGGATACGTGCACTGGTCGTACATGCTCTTTGATCAGGAACGCACCAGCGAAGACGCTTTCAAATCGCCCGCACTGCGCGACGGCGGCGCTCCTCCCACCAATCCCGGTGCTGATCAGACCCTCCGCGTGCCTGATCAATCCGTGGAAACTGAAAACGCCGATCGTCAGGTCAAGCGAGTCGCCTTCACCGGCAACGCCGCGATCTTCTGCCGCAACAAGTTCTATAACTCAAGTGGAGATCGCCTCAACCAGCTCGTCAATCCCGCCTGGGTCGATGGCACCGCCCGCGGCGGATCCCAGACCATCCTCGTCACCGAGTTCACCGATAAGAACAACTACAAGTCTCTGATGGATACAGAGAACAAGATCAAGAGCCACCGTCCCATCTCACCGATCGAAGGGCGTTCGTCTGGTCCGGACGTCTACGCCGAACCCGAAGGTGGAAACGAGCCACGTTTCAAATACCCCGACCGCGTCCGCAATGTCCTCCGAACCCAGCAGGATTACGACATTGCCAACAGCCCCATCAACGCCATCGGCCGCTCTCACCCCGGCGGTGATTCGTACGGCGGCGCGACCCAGTTCGCCTTCTGCGATGGCCACGTCGAACAGACCACCGTTGCCAACACCATCAAGAAGCAATTGTGGGGAGATCGCTTCTTCAGTCTCTCCGGAGACAACAAGATCAAGATGGACCTGATCCCCCAAGACTGACTCAAAGGCCCGCCGCAAGGTGGGCCTTGTTGTTTCCTGATGCATCAAGACCGCGCCAAGGAACGGCGCAGTTTGCATGAAGGCCCTTGAGCCAAGGCAGGAACGCTCCAGCAAAGTCCCCCGCGTTCGCGGCGTGTGCCGCAGGCGCAAAGAGAGATTGCCCGTTTGCAGATCAAGAGGAGATCACCATGAAGTCCCGCAACCGTCTCGCGCTCATCGCCGTCGCTGGCGCCGCCATCGGCATCACCAGTGCTGCTCAGGCCCAGTACGTGATCAACATCACAGGTGCAACCCTGTTTGAGAACTTCCTCAACAAGCCCGCCGCCACCAATGACTATTGGGATGTCGATGGCGATGGCTTTGCTCGCCGCTTCGGCACCGATGATTCCCTCGCCCCCGATGCCGACGGCCTCCCCGCGGCGGGCTCCACCACTCTCGGTCAGAACGGTGAGTGGTGGCTCGTCAACTACCGGGCCAACGGCTCGGTCACAGGCTTCCAGGAGCTCGTCGATTTCGGCACTTCCTTCGTCACCAACGCAGACGGCATCGGCACTCAGCTCTCATCCGCTTCCACCAGCAAGGCCTACATCAACCGCACTCTGTACGTGAACAATTCTGCTGGCGTTGGTCCTTTCAATGCTGCGAATCCCGGCGGCATGCCCGTTCGCTCCAACCCCACAACCCTCCTCGCCGTCCAGCCCGGCGCAGGAACCGATGGCCTCCGCGTCGACATGGCTCCTCTGGATGTTCCTTCGCAGTGGGCCGTGCGCCGCGCTGGCGCGACCAGCGTCTCCGCCCTCCCCAACACCGCTGGCTACGGCTCGAATCCGCGCGTCGCCCTATCGACGACGGGTACACCTCTTTCTGGTGCGGGCACCGACAACCTCCTCGCTTCGCTCGGCTCGCGCAATCTCAACGTGGGCGCGCCCGACGCAAACACCATCTTCGACACTCAGGTCGCCTTCGTCCCGATCGCCGCGATGGTGAATCAAGGTGCAGGTGTCACACAGCTTCGTCAGTCCGAACTTGGCCACCTCTTCACCACCGGTCGTCTTCCCAGCGGCGAGAACCTCACCGCCATCACCCGCGAAGTCGGCTCCGGCACCCGCAACGGCTTCATGAACTCCATCGGCATCGATCCTTCCTTCGGTGTCGGTGAGAACGTCGGCGCCGTTTCCGCTGTCGATGCTCGCGAGATCGTCG
>CAYTYD010000172.1:0-403 GCA_964441555.1 uncultured Phycisphaeraceae bacterium
GATATTGAGGCCAAGTACAAGGCGCAGCGGCTGGGAATCGTGTGGGCGATCCTGACCCCCCTGCTGCTGCTCAGCGTTTATACATTCGTGTTTGCAGTGATCTTTCCCAACAAGTGGAACAAATTTGGTGAAGGGCACAATGAGCCCCTGGGGGCGTTTGCGCTTTCGCTGTTTGCGGGCATGTTGGTCTTTGGGTTGTTTCGCGACATGGCCGCGAAGGCGCCGCATGTTGTTGTGAATCACACCAGTTACGTGAAGCGTGTGGTTTTTCCTCTGGAAGTGTTTGCACTTTCAGAGCTGCTCACCGCGCTGGTCACTTTTTCCATCGGTGCGTGCGTGTGGTTGATCGGGTGGATCGCGATTGAGCAAAGGGCTCCCGAACCGACGGTGGTGCTGGTGCCCC
>CAYTYD010000172.1:413-7051 GCA_964441555.1 uncultured Phycisphaeraceae bacterium
TGCCGGTCATGCTTGCGGGCTTGGCAATCAGTTGGTTTCTCTCTGCGCTGGGTGTGTTTCTCCGCGACATCGGCAACATCGTCGAACTGGCGATGGCGGTGCTTTTCTTTGTATCGCCGATCTTCTTTTCGCTCTCGCACGTTCCGGAGAACCTGCGGCAGTGGCTCGGGCTGAATCCAATCGCGCGCGTGATCGAAGACGCGCGGATGCTGGCGATCACGGGTGATATTCCGGATCTGACATGGTGGGGTGTGTCGGTGGTGATCACGGGGATCGCCGCGATTCTGGGGTACGGCTTTTTCATGAAGGCCAAGCGGGCGTTTGCTGATGTCATCTGAGACCATCGCACCAACTCGATTGCCGAAAGTGGATCTGCCGCATGATCCACCTGCGATACCTGCGCGTCGCGATTCGGTGGCGATTCGTGCACAGAACCTGGGCAAGGTGTATCACATCTACAACCGGCCCCAGGATCGCCTGAAGCAGGCGCTGTGGCGGTGGAAAAAGACGTATTTCAAGGAGTTCTGGGCGGTCCGCAACGTGAACTTCGACGTTCGCGTGGGTGAGACGGTGGGAATTCTTGGTCGAAACGGCGCGGGCAAATCCACGCTGCTGCAGATGATCAGCGGCATCCTGACACCGAGCACGGGGAGCGTGGGAGTTACTGGTCGTGTTGTCCCCTTGCTCGAACTTGGTTCAGGATTCAACCCTGAATTCTCCGGGCGCGAGAATGTGTACCTCTACGGCAGCATTCTGGGGCTGACTCGCGAACAAATCAACGAGAGATTTGAAGACATCGAACGCTTCGCCGACATCGGCATGTTCATTGATCAGCCACTGAAGACCTATTCCAGCGGCATGCACGCGCGACTGGCCTTCAGCGTGGCAGCGCATGTCGATCCCAAAGTGCTGATCGTGGATGAGATCCTGGCGGTGGGTGACGCGGCGTTCAAATCCAAGTGCACGCGGGTCTTTCACCGGCTGCGCGACAATGGGTGCACGATTCTGCTGGTGGCGCACGATCCGTACCTGATCAAGACGTTCTGCTCCCAGGCGCTCTACCTGCGCAAGGGCGAGCAGGTTGCCTTTGGTGCGGCTGACGTCGTGGCAGATAAGTATGCCAGGGAGATCGAGGCGGCGCAGATGGCCGACAAGGTCTTTGACACCAAGGGGCCGGATCCCAAGCACGATCTTTCCGCAGCCGCCGTGTACTCCATCACGGATGTGCAGGTGATCGGCGCCGACGGGCGCCCGACCGACACGCTGCGCACCGGCGAATCGGCACGCATCCGCTTTGAATACAAGACACTGAGGCCCGGTCGGGACCGCGTTACGTTTGTACTCTCGATGTACCGCCACGACAATCTCTACATCTGCGGCACCACGACGCTGATGGAGGGGTTGGAGCCGTTTGACGCGGGGCAGAGCGGCGTGGTTGAATGCGAATTGCGGGATCTGCCGGTATTGGCAGGAGCTTTCCACTTCCGGGTGGCAATCGATGACGATCGCGCGTTCGGCATCCATGCGGAGCGATTCACCAAACCGATCACGATTGTGGACGGCATGCAGGCAGTGGGACTTGTTCATCTTCCTCGCAGATGGACAGTGAGGGCGGAGGGTGTGCGTGGAGCGGATTGAACTGGACAAAGTCACGCCGCTGATTCGTGCGGAGCATGCTCACCGGTATCGGTGGGCGGCGGCGTTGTCGCGCGGACGAGTGCTGGATGCGGCGTGCGGTGTGGGCTATGGAGCCGAGATCGTGTGCGCCGAAGCCCGCGTGAAGACGTATACGGGGCTGGATCAATCTGACGAGGCACTCAAGACCGCGACACGAGACTTTGCGGCGTCCAATCGCACGTTTGTACAAGGTGATGTCTACTCGCTGCCGTTTGCGGATGGGTCATTTGACACCGTGATCTCGCTGGAAACACTCGAACATCTTGATCGTCCGGAAGTGGCCATGGCGGAATTCAAGCGAGTGCTCGCTCCCGGCGGCGTACTCCTTGGCTCTGTGCCAAGCAAGGTTTTTGAAGATGCTTGCCGCGACGCGTACGGACCAAACCCGTTTCACCAATGTGAATTTGATGATGAGCATTTGCGCGGACTGATCAGTAGCGCCTTTGCACATAGTGAGCAGTGGGATTGCTGGCTGCAGATCATGAGCGTGCTTTCGCCTCGCGCCGGGGAAGGCCGCGATGGATGGCATGTGGATCCTGCCGCGCCGGGAATGCGGCGGCTGGGGTCGATCCTATTTGCGGCGAGTGAATCACGCGAGGCATTAGGGCACGTCGAGGAACTGTCAGCCCGAACCCTGTATCCGGCGACGAGCGTGGTGGAACACGAGCGAAAGACGATCACGTGGCGGGACCGATCAATTCGAGCGCAGGAAAGGACAATCGAGGAGCGGACAGAGCACATCAAGCGTCTGGAGCACAAGCTGAGCAGCAAGTCGACGGAAGATGCCGCGGCGCGAGAAGTCAGCCGCGTGACGATCAGCAAGCTCGAAGATCGGATCAAGGATTTCGCGGCAGCCAACGCTCGGCAGACGCAGATGATCGACGAACGCGTGGCGCTGATCAAGAAGCAGGACGATCTGGTCGCCCAGCGCGATGCGGCAATCCTTCAGCACAAGAATCGCCTGGCAGAACTTGATCAGGCGCTGGCGCATGCTCGATCGCGCACGGAGACAGTGCAAACTCAGGCAGCGCAAGAACGGGAGAAACTGCAGGATCAGCACCGCGCCCTGACAACTCGCCTCAGTGAAGTGGACAAAGCACTCGCCGAAGAGAAGGCGGCGACTGCAAATCTGACTCAGGCCGTAACGCAGTCCGAAGCGCAACTGGCTGAATCTCGCACGCTGGTCACACATCAGGCCGAGATGCTGGAGAAGCGCACCGCGTTCATGAAGACGCTGGAGGCGATGATTGCAGAGCGCGATGTAGCGATTCGCAATCAGACCAAGATGATTCAGGATCGGGATGGCGCGATCCGCAACCAAACGCGGATGATCGACGAACGTGATGCGGCGATCAAGAAGCAGACGGAGATGATTGATGCGCGGGATGGGTGGATCCGCAACCTTCGCGCCGAAGTGGCTGCGTTGAAAGAGGATCTGTCGCGTCAGAAGTCATGGTCGGCGTCGCTGGAAGTGACTTTGGCCGAGCGTGACGTGTCGCTGACGCAATTGGAATCGCGGGTGACGGAACGCGACACGTGGCTCAGTACGGCGCGAGGTCAGTATTCCGACCTGATGAACAACTTGGATCGGCCAATGTTCTGCCTGAAGCGCACGGCTCGTGCGATGGTGAAGAAGGTTCACAGATCTCCAATCTCGAATGGAGATGCTGAGCAGTTGAATGGGGGTATGCCGCGATGAGGTCTTACGACATCGCCTTTCTGCTGGGGTCGCCGGATATATCCGGTGGCACCAACGTGATCATGGAGCACGCGCTCGGCCTGACGCGCATGGGCCACAAGGTCACCATCGTCACCGAGCGGCCCATCGAGGCATCGCGCTTGTCGTGGAAGCCTGAGGCGATGTCACTGCCCTTGCTGTGCCATGCACAGGTAAAGCAGCACATGTTTGACTTGGCGTTCGCCACATGGTGGCGCACGTGCTACGACCTTCCCTTTGTTCCGGCACGCAGGTACGCCTATTTCGTGCAATCCATCGAATCACGGTTCTTTCCTGCCACAGATCCGGATTCCAAGGCGCTCGCCGAATACACCTATCGCATGCCCATGCCGGTGGTGACCGAGGCGACGTGGATTGCCAAATACCTTGGTTCCAACTACGGACGGAATGTATCACTAGCTCTCAACGGCATTGACAAGAGCACCTTCAACACGGATGGCCCGACGATCGAGCCGCGAAAGCCGGGCTCGCTGCGCGTACTGGTTGAGGGACCGCTGGGAATCGAATTCAAACGCACCGAACTCGCCCTCGATCTGTGCCGTCAGGCGGGAATGAAAGACGTCTGGCTGCTCACTTCGAGCGAATGCACGGCGATGCCGGGGTGCAGCCGCGTTCTCTCGCGAGTTCCCGTCACACGCGTCGGCGAGGTCTATCGCTCATGCGATGTGCTCGTGAAACTCTCCACAGTGGAGGGAATGTTCGGACCGCCCCTGGAGATGTTCCATTGCGGCGGCACCGCCATCACCACCGATGTCACCGGCCATGACGAATACATGACGCACGGAAAAAACGGGATCATTGTGCGCCGCGGCCAGGAATCCGAAGTCGTCGAGTACCTTCGCTCGATGGATCGCGACTCGGCCTTCGTGGACTCGCTGAAGACCGGCGCGATTGAGACGGCTCGCTCTTGGCCGGATTGGTCGGCGTCGACGCGGCAATTCGAGCAGTTTGTCCGCGAAACCATCGAGGAATCGAGCTCTTCTGGACTCAAGAGCCCTGCATTGTTCAAAGCCATTGCGCGGCGCGCTTCGACTCGCCGGCCCCTTGCGCGAGGCATCCAGACGCGAAATCTCCGGGAAAGAAGCACTGAAGCGCGTGAAACAAAAGGCCAAAGAAAAATTGGCCCGCAAGCTGCCTGCGTTGTCACCGATTCTCAATCTTCCCGCCATTGAAGCCAAGCCCGCACGCGTGCCGTGGAATGCGGGCGCTCTGCCGGACATGCGTTCGCGGGGCGTCCTGACTCGCAAGCCGACGTATCGGGCGGCGTTTCTCACGCCACGCATCGGTCACGCCTGGCATATTCCCGTCGGTGGCTCGGCCCGGCTGGCATCGCTTCACATCGCGCACGATGGGCCACCCACCCGACGCGATATTCAGCAGCTCGCGGCGTTTCGACCCGATGTGGTCTTCGTCATCGCACCGGAGCAGTTCACCAGGCGGCACATCGAATCGCTGCCGGGCCTGGTCGTGGGCCACACCGCATCGCCCGCCGACGCGTCACGAATTGAAATGTTCAAGGAGCTGTTCCCCGCCTCAGACACGCGGGTCGGAATTGCCCATCACGACACGCGGCAGATCGGCCCATTCGCCGCTGCAGGAGTTCGCGTGCTCGGTCCCCTGCAGCGGGGCATCGATCTGGCGTCGATTCGTTCGCAAGACGACCACGAGTTGTGGTCCAGGCGCGCCATCAACGTGGCCTATGTCGGCAAGCCAACGCGAGCGACTCAGGACATTCTTGAGGAACTGGCGGAGATCCCCGGCTTTGTCCGCATCGACCCGGATACCGACGATCGTACGTTGATTGGCCTGCTGAAACAGAGCAAATTCACTCTCCACTTGCCGGGCGAACGCGGCACCTGTACCGATGCCTCACTGGCGATTCGCGACATGGCGTGCGGATGCCAGGTTGTCGCCCCGAAATTCGAGATTGATTGCGGCCTCTTAGGTGGCGAACACTACACGTATTTCCACGATCTTCCCATGCTTCCAGGCGTATTGCGCACAGCCGCAGAAGTGCCGGATCCGCAGGATGTGGTGCGCACCGTCGGCAGAAATCGCGCAGATGAGTATGATGCGAATCGTGAGACTGTGATCTTCATCGAACGATTTCTGTGCCAGCCGATCGGAACCGAAGTCGTCGTGAAGAAGCAGACGGAGGGAGTTCGCCGTTGACCACTGTGCCGGCCACCACCACGACTTCAACGATTGCGCCCGTGACGCGGGCTCGCGCGGAAGTTGCATCGGCGGTTGTCGGGATCACATCTGCCGCCGTGACTGCTCACCCGACCATGGCGACGATCACGCGTGAAAATCGTCCGCCGCGTGAACATTCCACCGTTCGCAATTTTGATCACGAATCACTCTGGTCACTCTGCTGCCGTCGGCTGTCGTTCGCGATGTATCGCGGCACCACCCGCTATCACCGCCAATTGATCGTGGCGCCGCAGCGTGGGCTCGCCGAACACGTGCTGCCGGTGCCACTGCTTTCCAACACCATCGCCGTGTATCTGTCCAGTCACCTGCCGGTATGGATGGTGGCGCGGCTGGGGCACGGCGGGTTGATCCGCGCGGGCCAGCTGATGGAAAGTGTTGCCAAAGCGGCCGGAAGTGCCGCACGTCTGGTTCTCACGCCGCTGTTCGCGGCATTTCGCTGGGTCCGCCGTCGCACATCAGCAGCAAGCGGGGCCGCCGCACACGCCGAACACCAGACGCGATTCCTGATTGATGCACCCGATGGCCAGCCCTTGAACATGCTGCTGGATGCACGGGTCATGGTCTCCGCCGTGCGATTCTCCCCGTCAGCGGTCTACCTGTCATTGCGAAGCAGAAAACAGATCACAGCGCCGATTCAGATTTTTGCGCACGCCTATCCCGAAGATGCCGCAACGCTGCCCGCAGACCGTCGATCTCAGGGCTTCTTCTGCAAGGATCACAATCCATTCGTGGATCCATCGCGCTGGCCGCGTAACAAGTGGTACCGCGATGAAATCTGGCTCGCCGATCTTCCCGCTGGTTACTACCGCATCGAAGTCGGCATCATCGAGCGTGGCACATTCCGCAAATACCCCGTCAGTGGCACGACACGCACTTCCATTGATCTCGGTTGGGTGCGCATCGGCGCACCAGAGGGAAATCAATGAAGGTCTCCTTTGCACAATTGCCCGCGGCGATCGCCACCGCCGCACGACGCCAGCCGATTGAGCTGATCGGATTTGACGTCTTC
>CAYTYD010000173.1:0-7014 GCA_964441555.1 uncultured Phycisphaeraceae bacterium
GCTGAAAATCGTCGGGTGCGGAACCCCCGCGGAATCGCACACGCTCTTGATGCGATACACCACATCGCTGGCGTACTCCGCCACCGTGTAATTGATGCTGCTCGACCACGCCGACTGCGATCCGTCGTAATCCACACCCATGCCGCCGCCGATATCCAGCATCGACAGTCCGGCGCCCATCTTCACCAGCTCGCAATAGATGTAGCTCAACTCATTCACCGCGTTCTTGAAGACGCGGATGTCGTACAACTGGCTGCCCACGTGACAGTGCAAGAGGTTCAAACAGTCGAGCATGTTGTGCTTCTTGAGGTACTCCACCGCCTGAAGCACTTCAGAGATAAACAAGCCAAACTTGGAACGTGCGCCCGCACTGGATTCCCAGCGTCCCGCGCCGCGACTCGACAACTTCACGCGCAGGCCGATCTTGGGGCGCACGCCATACTGCTTGGCGTGCTTGACGATCAGCTCCAGCTCCGTCCACTTCTCGACCACCGGAATGATGTTGCGACCCAGCTTGGTTGCCAGCATCACCGTCTCAATGAACTCATCATCCTTAAAGCCGTTGCAGATGATGGGCATGCCGTTCACGCCCGGCCCGCCAGCAACCGCCGACAGCCCCAGCACGGCGATCAGTTCGGGCTTGGAACCCGCCTCAAGCCCAAAGTTCAGCTTCACGGCCAACGAGGCGATCTCTTCGCAGATGTGCCGCTGCTGATTCACCTTGATCGGGTACACGCACGAATACCCGCCCGAGTACTGCTGCTCGCTCATCGCGTCGTCAAACGACTTACGAATCTCGCGCAGACGGTGATCGAGAATGTCGTTGAAGCGGAGCAGCACCGGCGTGTGCACACCGCGTTCACGCAGACCGTCAATCACTTCCTTCAGGTCGATCTGCCGCGCAGGATCCTTGGTGGGCATGATGGTGACATGCCCTGCGCCGTTAACGCTGATGTAGCCCTTGCCCCAATCGGGAATGCCGTAGAGCTGAGCCGAGTCGGAACTGGTCCACTGACCGTGAAGAAAGCTGGACCGCGAGGAGGAGATGGTGGCCATCGTTTTGTGTGCCGCGGAATCGCGGCGGGTGTTGCGCTGAACGGGTCTTCGCCGCGCTCACTTGCGCGACCGATCGTCCGTTGCCTGTGCGAGACTTGGTCAGGGCGTCTGACCATGGTGGCGGGTTTGGCTTGTGCGCACTTCCATCCCGGCGCCTGGCCATCCATGAAGGCCGCCGAGGTGGTCTTGCTCTGTCCGCCGCCGGGCGACGCCTTGCCCAACGCGAACCGATGCCGTAACCGCCAGATAGAAGGTTATCGACTTTTTTGAGCCAGACAAGAGCGCAGTCGCAACAGATCGAAGGAATTCCGACCCGCGAGCTCGCCCTCATCCTTCCTTAGCGCGTCGCGACAGTGCCCAGCACCTGTTCGGCATAGGAATTCATCGCGTCACGCAACTGTTCAAACGACTCGAGTACGTAGTAGATGGGTTGGAAATGGTCGATCTCAAAGTCGGTGTTGCACACCTGCTCCAGATCGAAGGGACGCCGCTCCGGCACATCGCTTTCCAGTGAATACTTGCTCTCGCCGATCGACGACATCAGCCCGCTGCCATAGATCTTCAGCCGGCCATCCTCGCGGATCAGCCCGAACTCCACCGTGAACCAGAAGAGGCGTCCCAGACGCTTGACGTGGCATTCATCATCGCACATCAGCGCTGCCTTGCCATACGTCTGCAGAAACTCTGCGAAAACCGGGTCTGCGTGCAGCGGCACATGGCCATACACATCGTGAAAGATGTCCGGCTCTGGCAGGTAATCCAGCTTGTCAAAGGGGCGGATGGTGATGGTGGTGGGGAACTCGCGCCGCGCCAGGCAGGCAAAGAAGCTCTTGGCAGGCAGATAGCCCGGCACGGGGCGGCTTTGCCAACCGGTCTTCCCCTGCAACACCTTGTTCACCTCGCTTAGGCGGGGCAAGTGCGTCTTGGGGAGGTTGAACGCGTCAAACCCGGAAAGAAAGACGTTGCTGGCCTGTTCACGCAGGGTCTCGATCCTTCGCGCATACAACGCCGCCCATGTCCGGTGATTCTCCTCGGTGTACCGATCCCAGTGCTGGGTGATATAGAACTTGGTCGCGTCGATCTGCTCCGCCGGAAGGTGTGCCGCGGCATCCGCCGCCGCCTGTGCCGCTATTGCCTCGGTGGAATCGATAATCGCGTCGTGCTTCTGAGCCATGGCATCGCCTCCGGCATTGGCCGCTTCGAGCAGACCCTGACCAGGGTCGGCAACCTCTATATAAATGATACGAACCACGACTGTTCGAAGATGTCGGCAGGCCAGTTCCCTCGTTCAGTGCTTCGCCGCAAACGCCCGCCAGGAGTTTTCCTCAGTCAAGGCCTGTTCAGGGGCGATGGATGGAGATTCTGCCGCCGCACTACCGCCCAAACCGAGCTTTCCGCGACCCACCGCCGCGGCGATACTGGCCGTCGGATCCGCTGGCACGATGGGGGCATCCGATCCAAACCACATCAATTCCCCCGGCTTGCACCCGGCTTGCATCAGGTCGCGCAAGGGCAGAACATGCTCAAGCCGATGAGGCACCGCCCTCGTGAGGACGGGAATGTCATAGATCAGGTGGCACGGCTGCACACTGGCGATGACTCCGAGGCCGGCGAATCGCGGCACATCCGCCGGATCGATCACTTCGCAATGCTCGATGCGATGCCACACGCGTGGCGCGATCCTCTCCTGCTTGACCAATTCAATCGCGTTCAGCACCGCGTGCACCGCGGCATCGCCAATCGCGTGAGTGGCGAGCGCCACACCACAACGCTCTGAAATGCGCACGGCTTCAGTGATCTGTTCGGGTGTCCAGTTCGGCAAGCCGCACGGATATTGAGCCATTCCATCGCGATATGGATGCCGCATCCACGCGGTGCGGCTGTTGAGTGTGCCATCCGCAAACAGTTTGAAACCGCCAAGCCGAACGTGCGCGCGTTCCCATCCCATCTTCGCCCGCATGGCCTCCTCAGCGTGCTCCACCATGGGAAACAGCTCAACGCGCATCCCCAGTTCATCAGCATCGGCCAGCCGCGCAAGCTCCCCTCCCAGCCACGACGGGCTTTTCAAATCGTGGGCTTCGGTGAAACCAAGCCCACGCAGGTGGGAAATCGCTGCCCGCAGATGTTCAACACGCTCAGACGCCGTCGGCTCGGGAACCCTGTTCCAGATCATCGATTCAGCCGATTCCAGCGCCACACCAGTCAATTCACCCCGTTCATCACGTTGCAGAACACCGGAAACCGGATCAGAAGTGCTCCGATCCACGCCAGCACACGTCAGCGCGGCGGTATTGGCGACCAATGAGTGAAAATCAAACGAGCGAACGATGCACGGACGATCAGGAAATACACGATCCAACTCATAACGAGTCGGCCATCGTGCATCACTCCACGATTCAATGCGCATGCCGATGGCAATCACCCACTCGCGCGATCGATCGCTGCGGAAAGTGGATGAATTGTCGGTTATCGCTCGTTGATCGTTGTGAGTGTTCACTCTCAATGTGTGCAGCAGCTCATCGAGCGAGCGGCACATCGACACATCAATCATCGACAATGCGCGTCCGAGCATTGGCAAATGGCAGTGTGCTTCGCGCAAACGCGATGGTCGTGACATCATCAGCATCTCATCCTCACCAATCAAAAATCCTGCGCGTTGAGGAGTGACACCGTCGCCACGCGCGCATCTTCTTCGTTCAGTCGCGGCTCATCAAACGAGGCGCGGAGAATGCCGGCGCGGCAGCGCAGCGTGACTCCCCACTCATCCACGGCGACAGCACGCGCGCTGCTCTGCACGCTTCTCGCCAACGCAGAGGCCAGTCGGTCAATCAATTCGGCATGCGCATTCGCCGCGCGCAAAATCGCCAATTCGCCGCGCGCGAATGGATGAGGAATGGCAACTTCATGCGCCTCGTGCATGCGACCACCGCACCGCCCCCAGTGCACGCGGCACTGCATCGCCATCACTGCGCTGCGGCTATCGCCATCACGCCCGGCGTGCCCCTGCATCGGGCCATGCAACATTTCCCAGTGCAGCATCGCTGGGTGTCGGGAAGCGTCAATTGCCTCAAAAACCCCGGAAATCTGCAATGAACCGGGCCCATCGACGGGCACCCACAGACAAGCGTCCTGCGCATCCAGCACCTGCCGCGGACCGATCAAGATCGGCCACCCCGTCTCGCGATCAATCGTCATCGTCACCGCGTGGGCGATGTCATCCGCAAGCACCACGCCTCGGACATGATCCAACAGTATTCGTCGCGGCAAGACATGCATCACACAGATCATTGGCGCGATCAACACAGTCTGAGCGCGCCAAAAAACGACACGGGACCGGCAAGCCGATCCCGTATCTCATGTCAGATTGAAAGTTCGTCTTGAGTGTCGAACGCCAGAACGGATCGTTCGAGGAGCGGGCACTTGTTTGTGGGGTCGGCTTTGTTCGCTCTGACTTCTTTGCGTCGCGGGCGTCACGCTCCTGTCCGCCTCGCGCTCCGACCCGCCAGTTACTTCTTCTTGCTGGCTTTCTTCTTCGAGGTCTTCTTTGCAGCTTTCTTCTTGGCTTTCTTCGCCATCTGACAACTCCTTGTCTCGAAACTGTGAGCGAGCCACGCACCGTGCGCATCCCGCTCACCTGAGGTATATCGGACACAACCTAAACACTTCTTGAGCGTTCGTCAAGTGCACGCACCAACTTCGAGGGGGTGAATCACACTTCAAGAGGTCGTTTGACGATCCTCAAACACCTCTTTCGCGCTCAACATCACTCCTCTAGAGTCTCTCTCACACCTCTCGCATCACCATCGGAGTCTCACGTGAGCATCATCAACACCATCACACTCGATTGCTCCATGCCGCTCGTCGTTGAAGAGATGGCCGGAGTGCGCTCCGCTGCCGTCACTTTGGCGATTCCTGCGGGAAATGGTGAGGATTCTGCCGATGCGCTCGGCCTGGCTCCCATGCTCGCTGAGCTCGTCCTCCGCGGCAGCGCAGACCGCGATTCACGCGCTGATGCAGACGCCTTTGACCGTCTCGGCGTCGCCCGCGGAGCCGCCGCCGGCGTCTACTACCTCTCGCTCTCCGCCACCATGCTCAGTGATCGACTCGACGACGCGCTGATTTTGCTCGTCGACATGCTCAGAAGGCCAAGATTTGACGATTCCACCATCGATCCGGCCCGCGAACAGTGCCTCGCCGCCATCGAATCACTCAAAGATGACCCCCAGGAGCGTGCTGTTCTCGCCGCGCGCGACCGCCACTTCGCTTCCCCCTTCGATCGCACTGGGCTGGGAACCGTCGAAGGCCTCAACTCCCTCACGCGCGATGCCATCGTCTCCGGTTGGAACTCCCGCGCGGTCCCTTCCCGCGCCATCTGCGGCGTCGCCGGTGATGTCAAAACCGATCGCGTCGCGAGCACCCTCAACCGCCTTCTCAAAGGTTGGAATGGCTCACGCACACCATTTTCCATCGGAAAACCCAAGCAACGCGGCTATCAGCACACCCAAGATCCATCCAACCAGGTGCAAATCATCATCCTCCACGATGCTCCCTGCGATAACGCGCAGTCAGAGCGCCAGGCCCTCCTCGAAAAGGTCATCGCCAATGTCCTCTCCGGTGGCATGGCCGGTCGCCTCTTCACCGAAGTGCGCGAGAAACGCGCTTTGTGCTACTCCGTTTCCGCTTCCTATCGAGGAGATCGCGAGTTCGGTACTTGCTCGGCATACGTCGGCACCACTCCCGAAAAAGCCCAACAGTCATTGGATGTGCTGTGGGAGCAGTTGCAACATATCAATACTCCCTCTGGCCGAATCACCCCCGAAGAGTTCGCCCGTGCCATGGTCAGCATGAAGACGGGTGTGGTCTTCGCCGGGGAGTCAACCGCCGGTCGTGCGGGCGCGCTGGTGAACGATGTCCACCGCTTCGGCAAACCCCGCTCACTGGCATCCCTCGCTGCCGCGATCGATTCCATCACCCTCGATGAGGTGAACGCTTACCTCTCCACCCGTTCACTCGCGCGTCCCACGATCCAGACCTTGGGGCCAACAACGCTGCGTCCCCCTCTCTAAGCGTTAGGCAAAGCCGGTCACCCCACGGGCCACGCTTCTATCCTCACCCTCTCTATGGCCACCCCGCCAGCCCATTCCAAGCCCACCTCGCGCCGCCCCATCCTCTCCTGGCAGGCCATCATCCTCTATGCGCTGATCGCCTTTCTCCTCATCACCCTGGTCTACCCCATCCTTCTCACAGTCCGCGGCGGGTTCGCCGCCGACATCGCCACCAAGTCCGGTTTCACCCTCGAACACATCACCCTCATCTTCGCCGACCCCTCCACACGCCGCGCCCTCTTCAACTCCCTCCTGCTGGCCCTCGGCACCACCACCCTCGCCACCTGCATCGCCCTTCCCCTCGCCATCCTCGCCGCCGGATACAAGTTCCCCGGCAAAGGGCTCTTCCAAGGTCTGGTTCTGGTCCCCATGATCCTCCCGCCCTTCGTCGGCGCCATCGGCATGCGCGCCATCCTGGGTCGCGAAGGTTCCCTGAACGCTCTGCTTGGCACCGAGTGGGACATCCTCGGCGGCATGATTCATGCCTTCGGCACCACCTGGTCCCTCAAACCACTGGGCGTCATCGTCCTTCAATCACTCTCTCTCTACCCCATCATCTTCCTCAACACCACCGCCGCGCTCGCCAACCTCGATCCTGCCCTGGGCGAAGCCGCTGAAAACCTGGGTTGCACTCCCTGGCAGCGATTCCGCCGCATCACCCTCCCCTTGGTCCGCCCCGGCATCTTCGCTGGCGCCACCATCGTCTTCATCTGGTCTTTCACCGAGCTGGGCACGCCCCTGATGTTCGACTACTACGACGTGGTGCCGGTGCAGATCTTCAATGGCCTGAAAGAAGTCGAAAACTCCGCTCGCCCCTACGCCCTCACCGTCGTCATGCTCGTGCTCGCCATCA
>CAYTYD010000174.1:0-6985 GCA_964441555.1 uncultured Phycisphaeraceae bacterium
TCAAAGTCCTTGTCCGCCTTCACAAGCGCGTTGACCACCTGCATCGTCGAGGCCGGGTCCACGTTGCGATCCAGCTCCCCCACGATCAGGAGCAGATCGCCCGCGAGTTTGTGCGCGTGCGTGACGTTGGACGACCGCTCGTACGACTCATCCACTGGCCACCCCATCCACGCCTCGTTCCACCACAACTTGTCCACGCGGTTGTCGTGGCACCCGCAGTCAGCAACCGCCGCCTTGTAGAAGTCGCCATGGTGCAGGAGCGCGCCCAGCGCGTTCTGCCCACCCGCCGAGCCGCCAAAGATGCCAACACGTGTGAGATCCAGCTCCGGATGCTTCTCCGCCGCGGCACGCATCCACGCGATCCGATCGGGGAACCCCGCATCCGCCAGGTTCTTGTAGCACACATCGTGGAACGCCTTGCTGCGGTGGGCTGTCCCCATGCCGTCAATCTGCACGACTATGAAACCCAGTTCGGCGATGTCGTGCATCACGCCCAGGTGCGGGTCAAAGGCCTTGGGCACGAACGCGCTGTGCGGCCCCGCGTAGATATGTTCGATCACCGGATAGCGCTTTGACGCGTCGAAGTTGCTGGGCCGCACGATCACACCGTAGATGTCCGTTGTCCCATCGCGCCCCTTGGCGGTAAACGGCTGCGGCGGCGTCCACGGCAGGGCCCGCAAGGTCGCATCATCGGCGCGGGCGAGTTCGGTGATCAGTTCGCCGGTCACCGCGCTGCGCAGTTCCACGACCTCGGGCATGTCGACGCGGGAGTAGCGATCGATAAGGAAACGGCGATCGGGGGAGAATGTCGCCTTGTGCGTGCCATTGCCGCTGGTCAGGAGCGTGAAGCCCGACCCGTCGAGGTTCACGCGGGCGTAATGGATGTAGTACGGATCCTGATCCTTGTGCACGCCCGCGACGCGGAGGATCGCGTATGGCCTGTCACCGCCCTCCTCCACATGCTCCACGCCGCGTACCACAAACTCGCCCTTGGTCAGTTGCCGCTCCTCGCGCCCCATTCGATGCAGGTGCCTCCACCCATCGCGCTCGGAGAGCCACAGCGCTTCCTCGTTTCCCGCGAGGCGATGGAAGTACGAGACGTTGGGCACATCGACAAACGTCGACGGCGCATCTTCGGTCACAATGGAAACGGCCCCATCACGCGAGACGCGCACGAGCCGCCGCACCGAATGCCCGCGCTTGGTGTAGACGAACGAGAACGAATCCTTCTCCCACGCGAGGTGCTCGATCATGCGCGGGTGCTCGAAGAGGTCACTCGCGAACGGAATCTCGACGCCATTCACCACATCGAACAGCCGCGGCAGCGACACCGCCACCTCATCGCCGGGCTTGGGGTACGAAAAGGAGTGGAGTTTGGGTTGCGTCTGATCTGCGGGAGACGACTCGATGATGTGGACGAGCCGTTCTTGCCCCGGCGTCCTGAACCACACAACCACGCGCTCGCGATCGGGGGACCAGTGCGCAGGCCCGGTAAAACGCCCGCCGGTGTCGCCCTCGATGTTCGTGAGCACCTTCTCGGCACCATCGCGCTCGAGGATCACGTTTCCCTTCTCGAAACGCACGCGCGGCGTGGGCGACTGCTGTTTCGCGGGTTCCTTGGCGGGCCCGGTAGTGGGATCCGTGGCGGCCTCTTTGGCAGGCAGCTCCTTCGCAACGCGCTCGACAAGCACGATGCCCGGCTGATCCGCCGCGGGACCTTCGAAGGCCGTGAACCCATCCTCGCGCACGATCGCCCAGCGGTGCCCGCCAAAGGTATGCTGGCGGCGCGTCGCGCCGGCCTCGACGCGGCCATACGGCGTGCGCTGGCCATCGTTCAACCAAAGCAGCGAAACGGCCTGCTTCGAGTTATTGACGATGATGATGGCGCTCGACGCACCTGACCCTTGCGCCTTGCCCGCGTCCAGCAGAAACGGGTGCGAGGCCAGAGATGCAAGATCAACGATGGACCACACGCCGCTCTCGCGATCGAAGCGGTGAATCACCGCATCATCGCGGACGATCGCGTCGATGGTGGCGGCCGTGACATGGAGGCGATCAATCGGCAGGCGATCGGCCTCGACCGTCCGGCCGACCGACAAGTGCTTGGCGAGCGCCGCGTGGTCGAAGAGGTTGCGGGTGGCCTTGGTGACGGTGTCGACAGTCACGAACTTGGCGCGCCCCTCGCCGAGATCGAGGGTGTACCACAAGAAACGGTGGTCGATCCACTCAACGCTGTTGACCAGATTCGATACCTTCCCGCGAACGCGCGAGTGAAGCGAGGCGGAGCGCTCAAAATCCTCACGTGTTCCCTGCGCGAGCAGTTGCGACGCGAGGCACATCAGGAACGCAAGAAAACAAAGGTGCCGCATGCGAAGAGTATTGGCAAGCCGCAACTGATCCGTCTGACGCCCGCAGTGGGCTCATGGGATCGCTGCAAAGACCAAGCGGATCTGGGCCTGGCTTTGGAACAGGCCCTGAACGGCTCGCGAGCGTGAGGTCGACAGGTCAACAAGCTGCAGAGTTCCACGACAGCCCATCGCGCTCAGCGCGGCAGGACACAGTCGAACTACTCCATACACACGGATGACCCCGGCACTTGCCCAGGCAATCGCGTCTTTTCAATCGGGGTGACAGGACACGGTTTGAACTTTTTGTAGCGGGGATACGCCTCTGGGGGCCAGAAACGCGGCTCTTTGCCGAATGCGAAACCGTGAATGCCCGTACCTCGCAGGCAAGCAGCGGCGACGCCTTAGCGGGATACCGCATCCGGTACCCATCGATCTCGAGCTTCAACCACCCCGGCCGCAAGTCTTGCCCGAATCGCGGCCGTCTCCTCGAGGGGCGACGCACCGAACATCCGTTTGAACTCCCGTCCAAACTGGGACGCGCTTTCGTACCCAACGGCCGCCGCGGCGGTGCTCGCGTTGTGTCCCGCGTGCACCATCATCAAACGAGCCCGGTGAAGGCGAATGCTCTTGAGGTACTGAAGAGGCGACTTTCCGGTGACAGCCTTGAAGTTGTGGTGGAAGGTCGAAACGCTCATGCTCGCGCGCTTCGCCATGTCATCCACGCTGAGCCCGGTTCCGTACTCCGCCTGAATCTGCTGCACCACTCGGGTGATTCGCATGAACTGGTCGTCCCGCGTGGCCAGCGCCCGCAATGCACTGCCGGGCGCGTCTCGAAGCACCCGGTAGACGATCTCCCGAACGATCTGTTTGCCCAGAATGCGACTGTCCAGCGGAGAGTGAAGGCACTCAAGAAGCCGCACGACGGCGCTGCGGAGTTCGGGCGACGTCTTGCTGGAATAGATGCCGCGCGGCAAAGGCCCGTCAAGCACGGTGGGCTCATCAAGGGTGATCAGGATCTCCGCGAGCATCGCAGGATCCACCACGAGCGACACCGCAAGGAGCGGTTCCTTGGGCGTCGCTTGGAGAATCTCACATTCGACCGGCACGGGCAGCGCCAGGGCGAGATAGTGGTCCGCGTCATAGCTGAGGACCTCGTCGTCGAGATAGACCCGCTTGGCCCCTTGGGCCAGAAAAATGAGCAGCGCCTGATAGATCGCCGGATGCCGCGGCTCGGAGTTGGTCCTGCGACTCACCCAGACGCCGGGCACCGAGGTTTCGTGAGTTCCTTCACGAACCGCAAGCGACTCGACCAGGCTTGCAACGGTCGCCTCGTTCTTCGGACGCGCTGGAAGTGGAGCGGTCTTCTTCATGCAGGCGACGGTAGGGCCTGACCGCAACAGCGATCACCCAAAGACCCAGCCTGCCAGAGAAACAGGCTAGACATCGGCAGGATTCGCCCCTTGAGAAGTCGCAGAGGGGAACCTCCAATGTTCTGCTCAAGAGATTCGTTCTACGAAAGGAACACCGATGATGCCAAGCCACCTAATCCTCTCCGTGATTGCGGCGTCCGCCCTGATGGGTGTACTCGCCCTTTCCGTTGCAGGTGCTGGAAGCCAGAGCGGCGCAGAAGCGGCCCAGGCTGAGACAAACACCTTGAAGATCATTCGTGCCGGTTCCACCCCCTGGGCCAAAGCTCCCGCCGAGAACTTCACGGGCACTGTCTACGCCGATCGTGTCGTCGCCGAAGAGGCCCCATCGCGCCTTTCGATCTCCAGCGTGAGCTTTGAGCCGGGGGCCCGCACCGCCTGGCACACGCACCCGCTCGGACAGACGCTCATCGTCACCAACGGTGTCGGGCTCGTCCAGGTTGAGGGCGGGCCTGTCGAGACCATCCGTCCGGGTGACGTAGCCCGCATCCCACCCAACGCCCGGCATTGGCATGGGGCCACGGCTAACACGGGAATGACGCACCTCGCGATACAAGAAAGCCTCAACGGCTCGCGTGTCACCTGGATGGAGCTGGTTGCGGGCGCAACGCCTGCCGCGCCCGCCGCTGGCCAATCGGGTGCCACGATGCCGGCCACCGCCCTCGTCGGTCCGCACGGCCAGAGCGACAAAGTCATGGGAGAGAAGGTCTCATTCCGTAACCGGATCAACATCAAAGTTGTCGGAAACCTCTACGTTCCCAAGAACATCGACAGGACGAAGAAGCAAGCGGCCATTGTGGTCGGCCATCCCTTCGGCGGCGTCAAGGAGCAGACCTCGGGCCTGCACGCCATGAAGCTCGCAGAGTTGGGCTACGTCACACTCGCCTTCGACGCCTCCCATTACGGTGAAAGCGGCGGCGAGCCGCGCAACATCGAAGTTCCCTCCACGAGGGTGGAGGACTTCAGCGCAGCGATTGACTTCCTGAGCAATCACCCGCTGGTAGACGCGGATCGGATCGGCGTACTCGGCGTCTGCGGGAGCGGCGGCTACGCCGTGAGCGCGGCCCAGATCGATCACCGCATTAAGGCGCTCGCAACGGTGAGCATGTATGAAATGGGCAGGGCTCGCCGCGAAGGCCTGGGAGGCACAGTCTCCTACAAGCAGCGGATGAAGACGCTCGATGAGATCGGCCGGCAACGGACACGGGAGTTTGCAGGCGAGCCCCGGCGCGATATCCGGGCTCTGCCCGAAAAGGTCGATGCCAATACACCGACGTTCGCTCGCGAGTATCTCGACTACTACGACACGCCGCGGGGGAATCATCCCAACTCCACCGCGTGGTATTCCTTCACCAGTCTGGCACCCATGATGAACTTCTTCGCGTTTACCCAGATCGATACGATCTCTCCTCGGCCAGTGCTGTTCATCGTCGGCGAAAAAGCGATGTCGGCGTACTTCAGCGAAGAAGCGTTCCAGAAGGCTGCTGAACCCAAGGAACTGTTCGCCGTACCGGGCGCCACGCACGTGGACCTCTACGACCGTCCGGAGTTCATGAGTCAGTCGCTAAAGAAGCTGGACAGCTTCTTCAAGCAGTACCTGAAGTGACCGGTCGTGGATTGGCGGTGGTTGACAACGGAGAATCGCGATGAGTGGTCGAACAAAATTGGCTTTCTTGCTTCTGCCTTTGCTCACTGCGATTGCGCAAGGTCAGGATGTCCCTAAGCCTGAAACGGTCTCCAAGATCGCCGGTTCGACCCAACCCGGAGCGGGGCCGCTCGTGATCCAGGCTCAAGGCAGCTTCGCGGCTGGCGGTTCCGTCGTCCAGAGTCCCGGCACGTTTGATCCACTCCGTCCAGCTCCTGCCGGTCAGACCCTGCATGGGGATCACGCACGGGTCTTCTACCAGGTGCCTGTCAACGCGCGTGCACTGCCGCTGGTGATGTGGCACGGGTTTGGCCAGTTCTCAAAAACTTGGGAGACCACTCCGGATGGGCGCGAAGGCTTCCAGAACATCTTCTTGCGCCGCCGATTCGCGGTCTACGTCATCGATCAGCCCCGCCGCGGTGGCGCGGCCCGCGGAACAGTGGGTACGACGGTCGCCGCCGCGACCGACGATCAGCAATGGTTCAACACATTCCGCCTGGGCACGTGGCCCGATTTCTTCCAGGATGTTCAGTTCTCGAAGGAGCCGGAAGCTCTCAACCAGTACTTCAGGCAGATGACGCCCGATACCGGCCCGTTCGACGCCTCGATCGCGGTTGACGCGGCATCAGCTCTGTTCGACAGGATTGGCGCCGGAATCCTGGTCACCCACTCGCACAGCGGCGGGCTGGGATGGCGCTCCGCGATCAAGAATCGCAACATCAAGGCGATCGTCTCTTACGAGCCAGGGAGCGGCTTCGTGTTTCCGGAGGGTGAAGTGCCGCCTGCGATGCCGAGCGCAGGGGGTACATTGGAGGCTTCTGGCGTGCCTCTCCAGGACTTCATGGCGCTCACGCGAATACCGATCGTCATCTACTACGGCGACAACATCCCCGCAGAACCAAACACGAATCCCGGTCACGATGGGTGGCGCGTGCGACTGGCGATGGCAAAGCTCTGGGTTGCTGCGGTGAACCGCCACGGGGGCGACGCAACCGTCGTCCATCTCCCACAGGTCGGCATCCGGGGCAACACGCACTTTCCATTCTCGGATCTCAACAACGTCGAAGTCGCGGACCTGATGTCCGCATTCCTCAACAAAAAGGGCCTTGATAAGGACAACTCCAAGAACACGGACGCCCAACCCACAGCAACGGGTTCAGCGGCTGCAAAGGGCAAGGACGTCGAGCAGGAACTTCTTCGACTCTCCAAGGACAAGTGGGGATGGATGTCGGAGCGCAAGGTCGATTCTCTCGCTTCTCTCTTTCACGAGAAGGCCGTCTTCGTCCACATGGGTGCGACGATGGCCAAGGAACAGGAACTCGACACCATCAAGAACGAACGGATCGTCTACAAGTCGGTGGCAATCCAGGATGCTTCGGTGCGCATCACGGGAACAACCGCGATCGTTCTGAACAAGATTCGCCTTGTCGCTATTGTCGGCGGCAACGAGGTGACGAATCCGTTTATGGTGACAGAGGTTTACGTCCAAGAGGACGGAGCATGGAAACTCGCTTCGCTCTCATTCACGAGGCTTTTAGGCTCATGAGACGGAAGGTCGCTGGATT
>CAYTYD010000175.1:0-6979 GCA_964441555.1 uncultured Phycisphaeraceae bacterium
GGTTCCGCAATCAATCATGCCGTCGTATGCACATCTGCTGAAAGAGGATCTGGATTTCAACGGCGTGCAGCGTCATGTTGATGTGATGGCGATGTTGGGTGTGCCCTATGGGGACGCCGTGAAGAACGCCAACGCGATGGCGCGGGTGCAGGCGACGGAGATTGCTCAGCAGTTGTCGGCGCAGGGTGGGTATGAGTATTTCGTGCCCGGTGGTGGCAAGATCGAGGATGTGCCTGCCTCTGAGCGCGATTCGTATCGCCTGGCGAATAAGAAGGTGATTGCGCTGGTGGCGTACCTGCAGCGGCTGGGAACGGATATTTCCAAGCCCGCACCGGCACCAGATTCACCTCCGGCGGCGCCTGGTGTGAGTGGGGCGGGAGCAGTGTCGACGACGGCCACGCACAAGTGAAACGAGGTGAACAGTGAGACTGAGTGATGTGATTGGATCGTTGGACTTGTCGACCTTTCCGCAGATTGCACTGGTGATCTTTCTGGGGGTGTTTGCGGCGATCTGTGTTCGCATGGTGCGGTGTACCACGAGTGAGCAGATGAAGGCGGCGAGCATGATGCCGCTGGATAGTGATGAATGTGGATGCGTGATGGAGAAGAAGTCATGAAAGACAACAAGCCGCAGGTTCTGGCGCATGAGTATGACGGGATTTGTGAGTATGACAATCCGACGCCGGGGTGGTGGCACCTGATCTTTCTGGGTTCGGTGGTGTTTGCCGGGATGTACGTGGTCTTCTGGCATTTCAGCCCACTGGCATGGTCTGAGAGGGATGCGTGGAAATCGGCGCAGGTGAGTGAGTACAAGCGCATTTTCGGGGCGGTTGGCGATCTGAAGAATGACGTTCCGACACTCATCGCGATGAAAAACAAGCCGGAGATGATGGCGATCGCGGAAGGGATGTTTGTGGGGAACTGCGCGCAGTGCCATGCCAAGGACGGCGGGGGAGTGAATGGTGTGAACCTGACAGACAGCCACTACAAGAACGTGAAAGAGATGACGGATGTCTTCAATGTGATCACCAATGGCGCGGCGAACGGCGCGATGCCGAGCTGGCGCGCGTTGTTTTCAGAGAACGAGCGGGTCTTGCTGGCGGCGTATGTGAGCGGATTGCGTGGTACCAAGCCGGCGAATCCCAAGCCACCGGAGGGAGATGAGATCGCACCGTGGCCGAGCAAGTGAGGCGGGTGCGGGGCGAAGGGAAGAGGGAAGCGAGTTCAGATGAGTGTGCGCGGCATGGAACCTGAAAAGCACAATCGCGACGAAGACGCCATTGTTCGGCCGGAAGAGGCATCGAGCATTCTCTCGACGCTGAACGCGGATGGGAGTCGGCGGTGGCTGCGCCCGCGGCCGAGCGTGGGTCGTTTTCTGACTCGGCGGCGAGCGGTGGCGATCGTGCTGATTGCGGTGTTCACGGCCCTGCCGCACATCCGCATCAATGAGAAACCCGCGATTCTGCTCGATCTTGCAGCGCGGCGATTCACCTTCTTTGGCAAGACGCTGTTGCCATCAGACACGCTGGTGATGGCATTGCTGATGGTCGCGCTTTTCCTCAGCGTGTTCTTTGTTACGGCGCTGCTCGGACGCGTGTGGTGTGGATGGGCGTGCCCGCAGACTGTGTATCTGGAGTTCGTGTTCAGGCCCATCGAGCGGCTGTTTCGCGGAGCCCCGGGGCGGGTAAACAAAGGCGGGTTTGTCGGGTCGTCGGCGGCGATAGTGCTGCAATATGTCACGTATGTGTTGATCGCTGCATTCCTCGCGCACGTCTTCCTGGCGTACTTTGTCGGTGTGGATGCCCTGGCGCAGTGGGTGAGGCAGTCACCATTTGAGCACCCGGGGCCCTTTGCGGTGATGGCGGCGGTGACGGGGTTAATTCTGTTCGATTTTGGCTTTTTCCGAGAGCAGACGTGTCTGGTGGCGTGCCCATACGGCCGGTTTCAGTCGGTGCTGCTCGATCGGAAGTCGTTGATTGTGGGATATGACGTGCGGCGCGGTGAGCCGCGCGGCAAGCCGGGGAAGGGTGGGAATGTGTCGCTTCCGCAGATCGCGGGGGCTGCGTCTGCGCGAGGCGATTGTGTGGATTGCGGTCTGTGCGTCTCGACATGCCCGACAGGAATCGATATTCGCAGGGGACTGCAGATGGAATGCATTCACTGCACGCAGTGTATTGACGCGTGTGATGCAGTGATGACGAAACTGAAGCGACCGACGGGGCTGATTCGTTATGGCAATCAGACAGAACTGATGGCGGTGGAGGGGATGAAGTCGAAGTTCCGTCCTCGGCTGCTGGTGTATCCAGTGCTGGTGTTGATTCTTATTTCGGCGGCGGCGACGGTGCTGGCGACTCAGGGTGATGCGACGGTGCTGGTGATGCGTTCGCGGGGCGCGACATATGTGGAACGGGCGGACGGCACCATTTCAAACCAGGCGAGGATCAAACTGGTGAGCCGCGTGGATCGTCAGCACACCTACACCGTGTCGGCTCGGAGGCATGGCCATGAATCAGCGGGATCTGATCTTTCGGTAGTCAGCGAAGAGAATCCGTATCTGCTGGGAGCAGGGCAAGCACACACGATCAACGCGCTGATCGGTGCTCCTCGAGAAGCGTTTGCCTCTGGAAAGCTCGATGTGGATGTGCTGGTCCACGATGATGCAGGCAGATTGGTTGCGCAACAGAGATACATGCTGATGGGGCCCGCGGGCGGGTCGCGCAAGTCGAAGGAGAATCCATGAACAGCCGATTGTGGCCAGGACTGCTGATCGCGTTTCTTGCGGCAAACGCGGCGATTGTGGCGGTGACGGTTTCAGCTGCGCGTCGCGATGGCCCGGTGGCGCTGGTGTCGAATGTTGAGGATCGCTCGCTGCGCTGGGACCAGTGGAAGCGGACTCAGCAGGAGAGTGCAGCGCTCGGCTGGAAGGCACGAATCGAGATTGTGCCAGCACACCCGGCGGCAGTTGGGCAGATCAAGGTGACGTTGACGGATGGCACTGGTGCGCTCGCGAACGTGCCGCTGAGGATTGAAATTCAGCATGATGCGGAGCCCAATGGCAGGGTCACGGTCAGCAGCATGACGGATGCGGATGGGGTAGCCATTGGTGAGCATCACATCCGGCGTATTGGCTGGTACACGGTCCGGTTGCACTCGCCAGCGACGAGATCGCGCGTCGCGTTTGCAACGGAAGCCAGTGTCGCGAGTGTGAACGTTGGTGGTGAAGAGGCGAAGACACGATGATGGCTGCGCTGTGCATGTCGACGTTTGCAGCGAGCGTGCTGGGAAGCGTTCATTGCGCCGGCATGTGCGGAGTGTTTGCGGCAGTGGCGACATGTGATCCGGAGGCGACGACGGGGCAAAGGTCGCGACTGGTTATCGCATACTCATTGGGACGATTGGTGAGCTACGCCACCTTGGGGGCGGTTTCGGGGCTGCTTGGCGAAGCGTTGGATGTGACGGGCAACCTGGCTGGACTGGGCAACGCGGCATTGATGGCGGCTTCGATCGTGGTTGGTGCAGCGGGCGTGGTGATTCTGTTGCGCGCCGCTGGGGTGGATTTGCCAAGACTTCCCGTGCCGCGAATGCTGATTGAATTGGGAACGTGGGCACATCGGCGGGTGGGAGGGTGGCCGCCTTTGATAAGGGCGTTGGCGATTGGATTGTTGACGACGCTGTTGCCCTGCCACTGGCTGTACATGTTTGTAGCGACTGCGGCAGGAACGGGAAACGCCACGCATGGGGCGGTGGTCATGGCTGTGTTCTGGATGGGAACATTGCCGGTGATGCTGACGGCGAGCGCGATTCTAGGAACGCAGTGCGGCAAGTTGAGGCGATCGCTGCCGGTGGCGACGGCGTGCTTCATGATTCTGGCCAGCGCGTTTGCGATCTTTGGGAAAGCGCGGCAATGTCAGGAGCATCTGGCACAGGTGGTGGATTTGGATCAAGCACTTGGTGAGGTGTGCAATGGCAACGCTGTCCGCTGACGTGTGTGGAAATGGTGTGCGCGATGATGGGGTATGCGCTCATTGTGGCGATCCGAATGGAAGCCGGCCTGTGCGGATGAATGGCAGCGCATTCTGCTGCGGTGGGTGCGCGGCGGCATCCAAGGTATCGTCAGAACTGCGGAAAGGGTGTGCGAAGCCCGGTCGGCACGAGGGCGCGGCTGGCGCGTATGCGCATTTTGATGATGATGCATTCACACGCGCGATTGTCACGCAAGACGTGAGTGGCGCGCGGAAGGCGACGCTGGCCTTGAAAGGGATGCGATGCGCGAGTTGTGTGTGGGCGGTTGAGGAATTGCCAAAGCGTGTGGCGGGTGTCATTGAGGCTCGCGTTGATTTCCGACGCGGGCGTGTGGAGATGACGTGGATGCCAGGGGAGACTTCGCTCGGCGCCATCGCTGGCGCGCTGCATGCCATGGGATACACACCGGCACCGATCGGTGATCAAGGAAATCAGGCGGAACGCAAGGCGGTCGATCGGGCGATGATGGTGCGGCTGGCGGTGGCGGGGGCGTGCGCTGGAAACGCCATGCTGCTGGCCATTGCGATGTATGCCGGTTTGTTTGATGAGATGGAGGCGATGCACCTTGCGGTGCTGCGGTGGTCGAGTTTGGTTGTGACGCTTGTCGCTATGGTGTGGCCAGGACGAGTGTTCTTTGTCAGTGCGTGGCACGGACTTCGTAGTGGCACATTGAACTTGGATGCACCGATTTCGCTGGCGTTGCTTGCCGGCGGGGTGTGGAGCATGTACACCACGATTCGCGGCCATGGGGATGTGTACTTTGACTCGGTAAGTGTGCTGATCTTTGCGTTGTTGATTGGCAGATATGTTCAGCATCGGCAGCAGGCCTGGGCCGCGGACGCTGTGGAATTGTTGTTCACGCTGACACCGGGAAGCGCGCGGCGAGTGGTCAAAGGTGGCAACGGCGGAGCGGAAGCGATCGAGTCGGTGTCTGTGCTGTCGCTGACGCATGGAGACTGCGTGGAAGTGCTGGCGGGAGAAAGCGTGCCGGTGGATGGCGTGGTGGTGCTGGGAAGGTCATGTGTGGACCAGGCGTTTCTGACGGGCGAATCGAGGGTGCGTTATGTGGGCGTTGGCGATGAAGTCTTTGCAGGATCGGTCAATGTTTCGGGGGTGATCCGCGTGACATCGAGCGCGAGCGGGCGGGCCACGCGCGTAGGTAAATTGATGGAGATGGTGCAGGAAGCCACGATGCGCAAGCCGGAGATCGTGAAGCTGGCGCATCGAGTGGGATCGGCTTTCATGATCGGGATGGTGGCGGCGGCGGTGGTGACATTTTTCGCATGGTCGACCTTGGGCATTCAGCGCGGGGTCGAGGCGGCGGTGTCGTTACTGGTGGTGACGTGCCCTTGTGCGTTGGGATTGGCGACACCTCTGGCTTTTACGATCACGATCGGGCGAGCGGCGAGGCGGGGCATTTTGATCAAGGGTGGAGACGCTTTGCAGAAACTGGCGGAGGGGGGGACGCTGCTGCTGGATAAGACCGGGACGTTGACAGCAGGGAAGATGGCGGTGGTGGAGTGGCGTGGAGCGGAGTGGATTCGTGCGGTGGTCGCGGAGATTGAGGCAGAGAGCACGCATCCGGTTGGGCGTGCGCTCGCGGCCCGCACCGAGCGTCTGCATCAAGCTCGGATATCAGACATTGAACACGTGCCGGGTGCGGGAGTTCAGGCGGTTGTCGATGGGCAGCGATTGCGGATTGGATCGATCCCTTTCTGCACGGGAGAAGGCGTCACCGTCTCGGCTGAATCGAAGCAGTTGGCAGAGGAGGGGAGCGCGATCGGTTTGACACCCGTGTTTGTTTCGCACGGAGATCAGGTTGTCGCGTGTGCGCTGTTGGGGGATCGCCTTCGCCCGGATGCGGTGGACACGGTGAAGCAACTGATGAAGAACGGATGGAATTGCCAGATCGTGTCTGGAGATGATGAGTCGGTGGTTGCCCATGTCGCCCAAGCGTGCGGAATTACGGAATATCAAGGGCGGCGCACCCCGGAAGAGAAGGTGGAGGTGGTGCGGGCACTGCAGGCAGAAAAGGGTGAGGCCGAAGGAAGCAGGAGGTCGGTGGTGATGGTCGGCGATGGTGTGAATGATGCGGTCGCGTTAGCGGCGGCGGATGTGGGAATTGCGGTGGCGGGTGGAGCGCAGGCGAGTCTGGCGGCGGCGGATGTGTTCATTTCCAGGCCGGGAATGGCGCCGTTGGTGGAATTGATGCAGGCGAGCCAGCGCACGATGCTGGTGGTGAAGCTGGCGCTGTGTTCTTCGATTGTGTACAACGTGACGGCAGGGACGCTGGCGGTGACGGGGCATGTGTCGCCGATTATCGCGGCGTTGGTTATGCCATTGAGTTCGATGACGGCGATTGCCATCTGCATGATGGTGCCGACGTTTCCGCGGGGGAGTGTGCGAAGCGAAATCGGAGGTGCACTGTGAGTGTGCTGTTTGTGCTGTTGCCGGTGGCGCTGGTGTTGGCGGCGGGCGCGGTGTGGGCGTGTGTGTGGGCGGTGCGTTCGGGCCAATATGACGACACGGATACACCTCAACTGCGCATGTTAAAGGAGGATGATCGTCGCGAGTGAGGTTTGGGGACGGCGATTCACTTGGGCTGAATCGGGTTTTCGACGGTGGCATCGGCTGGCTCGGTGGGAGCGGGGGCCGCGACGACGGCGTGAAGGACTTCGACGGCTTTGAGGATGGCGAGGTCTTCGTTGATGGGTGCGGAGGGGGGGATGGGCTGGCCGCGAGTGCGGGGAGTTGAAGCGATCTCGATGTCGGGCTTGACGGGATTTCCTTCGAGGCGCTGCCCCTTTATGGTGACGTATTCACTGAGGGGGACCTGCATGGCGTAGCGGCCGGGGAGTTTGACGAAGGTCGAGACCAGCACCGCGCCAGCGGTGGGTGAGCCGACGATCTTGGCATCAACACAATCGCGGAGTGCCGCGGCGGCGATTTCAGAGGC
>CAYTYD010000176.1:0-6914 GCA_964441555.1 uncultured Phycisphaeraceae bacterium
GCCGCGATCAGACCATGCTTGGTTCCTCGGTCCTCCTCGAACGTTGCAGCGAGTTCATCGTTGAATGGTCCTTCGGACAATGGAACCCCAATCTCCTGTCGCTGGTGTGGTACGGCGGTGCTGGCCCTGTAGATGCCACTGGTCAGCGCCCCATTTCCTACTACAACGATGCCGTTGCTTCCTATCACTCCTTCGAGGGCTTCACGCGCTATCAACCCTTTAAGCGCAAGCGCAACACCACTCCTCCGATTCCAACATCCGCGACCCCGCTCAACGAGTCCAACCTCGCGGGTTACGTTCCTTCCACACGCTTGATCTACAGCACGCAGACGCCCAATCCGTTGCAGTGCCTCACTTCCTACTTCGGCTATCACGACCCCACCTACACCCCCGCGGCAGACGATCAGATCCGCACCATCCCCTGGGTCTGGCCAAAGCTCATTCGCATCACCATCCGCATCGCCGACGAGCGCGATCCGACTCAGGAAGAAACCTTCCAGTACGTCTTCGAGCTTCCCGCTCAGGTCACCATGCCCTGAGTGCCATGCCGCGACAAAGTTCCGCAGATCACCCGCACTCCACCACGCTCACATACTGAGAGTTCACCCATGACTACCTCTCACGATTCCCACGCAAATTCACCCAAGCCCCTGGCCACCGGCAGCACGCGTGCGGCTCAGTTGCTTCGCGCAGTCGCCGGCGCTCCCGCCGGAATGCATGAGACGCGTCGCGGCTCATTCATGGTCCTGGTCGTTGGCACACTTGCGCTCCTCGCGGTCATCTCGATTCTCTATGTCACCGTTGGCCGTGGTGATCGCCAGATGGCCAGCGCTGCCGAGCGTAATGACAAGCTCGAAAATATCCCCGATGCCTTTGCCAATTACGTCGCCAAGATTGTCGGCGATTCCACGGTTTCCCTCTACTCCGTCGGTGGAACCGGCAATAGCGAAATCTTCCGCCGCAAGACCTGGGATTATCCATCCACGTCGTGGGCTCTCCGCACGCACGTGAGCGATCCCACCGATCGCCAGCAATTCACCCCCAGTGGTAACGTCAGTGGCACCACCCCCTGGCTCGCCAGTACCGAGCCGGTGTGGCTGAACTTTGCCGGCGCTGTCGCTCCCAATCCGGCTGCGCGAGTCCGCGCCAATCGCGACTGGGCCCACATTTCCAACGTCTCTCCCGACGGTGCTTACGTCAATCTCTACAACCTGCGGCAGAATGGCTTTGACGCCACGCCCACGCAGATGCGTCAGAATCTCTCGTATCTCAACGCCGACGGTTCGGCCCGAGTCAATCGCGATTTTGGTTCCGCTCCTCGCGGCACCAACGATCCACACCCATCCGATTGGTCCATGCGCCAAGCCAACCTCTTCCTCCCGGTTGAGTTGCCCAGCCCCGCCAACGTCTCCAATCCCGCCTACCTCCGCTATCAATACGCCGACACCGATGGCGACGGTTTCTACGACGCCCGCTGGCAGGAAATGGTCGAATTCCGCGGCGGCACCAATCCCATTACCAACCTTCTTCCTCGCGACGATAAGTATCGCTACTTCTTCGCCACTCGCATCGTTGACCTCAGCAGCATGGTCAATGTGAACACCGCCAAGGATTTCTTCTCTAACGGCGCGATCAACACCGCGCAGGCCCCCGATGCCCAACTTCCCTTTGGCCTCTCTCCTGCCGAGGTCGACCTTTTCCGTCTCACCACCCTCACGGATGCCTACGACATCGTCGGTCCCATCTTCGGCTATGAATACCTGAGTAATCAGACCGATGCGGGCACGCTCCTTCCTCCCAATCACCCTGCCAACTACAACCAATACTCCGAACGCTTCTCTTGGAACGTTGCCCTCACCTCTTGGGAATTGACTCGCCAGTCATTCTCCAATGTTCTGCTCCCACCTCGTCCGCCGGGCGCGATCACTCCAACCTGGTCCACGGCCAAGGAGCGCTACCAGAATTTCCTCAAGACTTCCGCCCGCCCCGGCTCGGTCGGGTACGACACAACCAACACCAGCTACACCAACTCCACCAACTTTGACCTGGCGGATCTCATCGAGCTTCACACCTTCTGGTCCACCAACAACGCCGATGTCATGTCGCGACTCGAAGCCGCCTTCGGCAGTTGGAATACTCCCAACAAACTCTCCCCCCTGCGTGACAATCGTCCCTTCAGTGTCGAACGCCTCGGCAAGGTCGATAACACCCAGGCCTCCGTTCCCGCCATGGTGCAGTCGCAGATCGATCTGCGGCACATGCTCACCACCATCTCCGGCGCCCGCCCTTTCCGCTCTCTCCCCGCTGTTCCCGTGCGTCAAAACACCGCTGGTCAGCCCAATCCGCCTTCATTGGGCGAGCAGGAACTGAAGCTCAACGCCCAGGCCCTCTTGAACGCCGGCAACACCAACGACCTCTTTGAGGCCTATGCCGACTCTCTCGCACCGATCCAATTGGATAACACCCGTGCCATCGCCGCGTGGAATACCACCACCGGCATCGGCCAAGCCATGCAGACCGAGTATTACGGCTATCGCGGCCCAGAATTGGCCATCATCGCCAGTGCCTTCATGGCCTCGAACATGATCGACATGTTCGATACTGACAATCGACCCACCGTCAACACCTTGCTGTTGGCTGAGCCCTACCGAAACACTCTCAACGGCGACTACGCCAACATCAGCACCCGCGAACCCCGCAGCTTCGATCAGCGCAACGCCAACACCAGCTGGGCTTCCTGGGTCGATGCTGGCCAACTCGACCTGAACCAAGGCGTGCCAGCCACTGGCCGCTTGGCTTCCAGCATCACCGGGCCCAACGCCTCCACCGTCCCCGCCATCAACGTCTACGGTGTCGAAGCTCAGCCCTTCATCACCCAGGTCGCGACCATGACGGTCTATACGGATACTCCCGAGACTTCGGACCAGCCGTCTTTGCTGCAAGGTGACCCTGACGAAGCCGCCGATATTGATGGTGACACTGTTCCCGATGGTTTCATTACCATCAACGGTGATATTCCTAATGGCAGCGTCAACGACAACGACGACCTCATGTGCCGCGTCGTTGCCTTCCAGCTCACCAACCCCTTTGATGTTGATATCACCCTCTCCCAGGGTCTGGGGTTGGGTCAGAGCAACGTCTTCGATGCCAACCACCCACCCATCGATCGTGAGCAGGACTTCTACTACATCGAGTTTGCGGGCAAATTTTACAAACTGTCTGAATTGGTTGAAGTAGATCAAGGTGCTGGTGAGTTCTGGAACGGAAACTCCAGCCCAAACGACGCCGCCTCTCTTGTCGGCCTCACCATTCCTCGTGGAAAGTCAATCGTTGTGTACGCGATGAGCGAAACTGAGCGTGCGGTTGCTCGTCGTTTCGCTGCATCCAGTACGGGACCTACCGGAATTGGCCCTGCTGATGGTGACTACTACGCCGTCGTAAGAAGCTGGCTTCGCCATCAATTCGGAATTGGTACAGGCAACGGTAACGATAAAGTTGTCGAGATTCCCCGCTTTGAGCCCTATGACATCAACAACGCCACCAACGCTGGTGTGCCGCTATCCAACTACCACAATCCTCTCAGCACTTCCTCTCCGGAGTTGAATCAGCAAGTCAATCTCTGGCGTGCGCGTCGGGCTGCTCCATTCACCAATGCTAACAGCCAGCACGAGAGCTTCCTCTCTGCTGCCAGTGGTACCGCCACGGTCGATGGTTCTGCAACGCCTCCCGCAGTTCAGCTACCTCAGCGTAATCGCCGTGAAAACGACCAGCTTGTCGATCGCTTCCGTGTGGCATCTGGAACGGACTTGGATCGCAAGCTTAATCCGGGCAATCGAACCGTCAACGGTGCTTTCGCAGGCGATGAAAGTGGCCCATTCAACAATCAGAATTACAACGGCGGTTGCACCATCGCACTGTGGGCGACTTCTCGCCGCTACGACGATCCAGGCACCGGTGGCACGGCCCCGCGCGGTGCCATTCCCGCGTATTGCTTGTCTGCCAAAACTGGACCGACACTTACGATTGGTGTTGAAGACACTCGTGACGAGGGAAACCTCTTAGATAACGACTTCAACAACTCCCAAGGCGCATACCGAAGTCTCAACACATGGAAGAGCGGCATGTCTTCGGCCACTCCCATCGTTGAAGACATGGAATTGGATGCCTCCAAGCGCAGCAGCGATGTCATCGCCTCGAATCTAGGCGGCATCGCATTCGCCAACAACTACCTGGAAAGCTACCTCGACAATCGCGAGTTCGAGCACGAGACAACTCCTTCCACCCCTCCTCTTTCTGCTCTTCGCGTGGCAGACATGCTCTTGCCCCGCGCCCTCGGTTCCTTTGAGGCGCCGGTCGATCAGTCGCTAACTCTCATTCCTCAAACTGGTGTTCCCACTGCGCTCACCTTGCAGGATCTGGACCGCCGCTGGGTCACCCTCAGCGAAGCCCTCGCCGTCGCCTACAACTACGAACCCCTCACGAGTTCCTCTGCCGCCACACCCGCCGCCAATAACCCAGCAGAAGCGATTCTGAATCTCTACCGGCCAGTGAATGAGACGCGCCCCACCGGCGCTGCCGACTATCCCGTTCACGATGGCGGCAACCTGCGTCTTGATGACTTCGTCCTCTTCCACAACGCGGCCGGCCCCACAATCATCGCGTTTGATCCCAACACCGGCGACTATCGCACCGGTCTGGGCATGCCCGCCGCGGCTGGCATTCTCGATACCTTCATGACCTTCCCCGCCAATATCGCCTCTCTCACCAGCCCCATCCCCGGCACGCTCAACATCAATACCGTACCCCGTCCCGTCCTCAATACCATCCCCATGATGGCTCCGGCCCCCACGCAGAATCCCCTCATCACCAACTGGTGGTGGGGCGAGCCAACTGTCTTCGGCCAGACCAGCGACATCGCAGCCACCGTCATCGCCTATCGCGACAAGATCTTGCTCCAAACTCGAAGCAAAGCTCTGAGAGCTAATAGCGGTATCCCGTACGCTGATGATGTCCGCAGCTTTGACGATGGCGTCGGCATCACCCCAGATCAGACCGCGCTGCTGGACGGCCGTTCTGTCATCAGTAACATTGCCGCAGTTCGAGAAGAACCTGGTGTCTTCACGCTTGGTGAACTCATGGCTGCTCGCCAGGTGAATCCGGCCAATCCTGACTCTTCCCGCGACCCCAGCAACATCGACTTCTTGGGTCAACGCGTGAATGGCAACGGTTCCCGTTTCCAGCGAGTCGGCACCGAGAGCATCCTCCATCGCGACATCAACTCCGGCAACTACAGTCCCGACGATTTGCAAGGTGAGTACGACCAGAAACTCATTCCCATGCAGGGCCTTTTGGCCACCGCCAGCACCCGGAGCGACTACTTCATCTGCTGGTTCATCGTCGAGGGATATCGCAAGGAAGATACCACCAAGCTCACCAACGCCGACCCCATGGTCCCCAGCATCCGCCGCCGCTTCATGATGATCCTCGACCGATCGCAGTGCATCAGCCCCGGCCAGCCCGCCCGCATCCGCGCTATCAAGGAAGTCCCCCTCTAAAAATCGCGGCAAATCAGGCCTTTTCCACTCGTCTTCCCCGCCGCCCGGATCACCTCCGGGCGGCTTTCATTTTCACGCCGCTCGTCCTACCCTTCCTCCGACCGCAGAGGTCGCCCAGGGTGTAGCTCAGCTTGGTAGAGCGCTTGGTTTGGGTCCAAGAGGCCGCAGGTTCAAATCCTGTCACCCTGATTTGATCGTCTGAGTCCTGCAACGGGGAGGCAAAGATGTGGCCATTCAAACGCAAGCCCGTTGCGAAGCTCGTCGATCCTTTCACGATCCAGTTTTCTCAAGTGGACATTACCGAGCGACTTGGAGACAACGAGTCTCTGGGTCCAGAAGAGTGGATCGCAACCACTCCATTGAATGCCCGTACTCCGGACCCCGAAAAATCGGGCCTGCCGCGCGTTGGGGCAACCGCTGACGAAGTCTTTAGGATCGCTTCCCGTATGTCGGCGATTCGAGAGTCATTGCCGCTCGCGAACGACGGTGTTTACTGCCCCATTTGCCACATAGCGAATACCGATCGACGCCGAGTCCATACGCCGTGTCCGAAGTGCGGACGAGAATTGTTACAGTTTGGTTGGGATTGATGCGAAGAGGCTCCGGGTGGCCGACGACCAGGCCGAAACATCTGCGACGAAAAGTTCTATTGGCGTACTGTCACCCTGATTCGAACTTCATGAGTCTTGTATGAGTACATAGAAAAGCCAGGCGTTGCAGGACGCCGTGGTCGGTATGCCTCTTCTCTGAAATGGCCGCTGGTTGCGGTCAATTCGGGGTGATGTACGGGTTGGCCTGCGTCCGATATACTGAGAACCGTGAACGCACCACGTTGCGCAAGTCCTGCACCTTTCGCGTTCCGCTTGATGCGGTCGGGGCTGGCTCGCTGGATTGTCGCGATTTTGGTCATACCGGTGCTGGTGCTCGGCGTGTTCGATCGAGTGACATTCTTGTGGCACGGACACGATGGGCATGGAGTTCACCTTCACGCATTGAGTGCCTCCGAAGGCGGCCACGTCGCTGTGGCGAATCACATCGTCGACACGTGCCATGATCGATCAGGGGTTCCTGATCACATCTCCATAGACCACGAAAGTTCCGGAGTGGAACGGGCCGAACTGCCCGATGGTGTCATCATCACCGTGGATGTGCCAGAGACATTGCCATCGCGCGGCGGCGATCTGACGAAAGCGCTGAACCCGACAGTCGTTTTTACATTCGCCGTGTTCGTTCTGCCTGCATCTCGGGAGATCGGCCTTCACATTGGTTCGCCGGGCGGTCGTGTCAGCAGTCAGATGGATCTCTTTGCCCTCAGTGCGAATGACCGACTCGTGCGCACGAGCCGCGCCCTGGTCTCGG
>CAYTYD010000177.1:0-6898 GCA_964441555.1 uncultured Phycisphaeraceae bacterium
GGCAGGATATGGAGAACGATCAAGACTCGAACCCGGTCGATCTCGAAATGTACGAACTTGGAATGCAGCTGTTGGAACGCGGGCGTGATAGAGAAGCACTGGAGATGTTCAAGAAATCATGGGAACATCGACCACATGCAACTACGGCGTATCGAATCGGAGTGGTCTTGCGAAAGCAATCAGACTTCGCGAATGCGATTGTGTGGCTTGAGAAAGCACACCAACTCAATCCGCTTCACAGTCAGATCTCAACGGAGTACGCGATCGCGTTGGCCGAAGGCGACGACAAGGAACGCGCAAAGCAGATTCTGATGGATGTATTGAGCAGGACTTCAACGTACAGACCAGCCAGTGATGCTCTGAATCGGATTCTTGACGAGAAGCGGTATTCGTAATTTCAAGGCTTGTGCTTTAGCGCGAAGCGCGTGCCGCGAACGACTCGTGGCTACACCCTGACGCCCCATTGCCAAATCCTCATCCACACTCACTTAACTTGCTATTGATCCGCTTTGCGTTGAACCCTTTCCATCACATTTCGCCACAATCCATGCCCTGCGGCATCGTGGCAAACTCAGACCTTTGACAAAGAGGTTGAGACAAACAAATCATATCAAAACTTATTCGCTTGCACGCCATTCGATGCGAAACACAAGATCATCAAAGTCATCGTCCGGATATCCATCGTTGCAACGGTACCGACGACCATTCGGCAAATCCTCCATGATCATAGCGGCACCACTGTGCCACGACCGCATTACTCCATCGCCATGATCCCAGACATTTTTCACACGACACTCGTTTGTCTTTGTATAAACTGTGATTTCAGATTCTGATGGAGCCGTGTCGCTCCACAATACAATCATGCGTTTAAAAAGCTGTCCAGCGACACCAAAAGTATCATCCGTGTCAAAGGCAATACCTTGTCGGTATTCAGAATTGACACTTTCGAATATAATCCGTAGCACTTGCTTGTTCTTAACCTTGATTCGATCAAGCCGCCAGAGCGATTTTCCTCTATATGCAACCGGACATTTGGTTGACTTACAAAACAGCGGATCAAAGTTAGGCACTTTACACCTCATAACGCATGCAGATTTTCTTCCCACTTAGCAATATCATTGAGAGATACTTGACCAAAACTTCATCGCTTGATTCTTCAAGTACGCGTACAGACCGCATCCCAAGAGCAGAGATATTGCAAAGAATGGTAGAGAAGAACGCTCTGATCAGGAGACCATAGCCACCCAAGAAAAGCTGTTCACTGCGAAGAGATTGCGAAGTCGTAGGTGCCCGAGCCGAGTTCGAGGGTGAGGGGAGTTTGGCTGCGGATGCGCTTTGCGAGGCCTGAATCTGCGAGAGGTTTGCGCGATTCAGTGAGGGTGTCAGCGGTGCCGGGGAGGGTGATCAGCGCGGTGCAATTGATCGGGATGGTGATTTTGGCCGCGATGTCGCTGGGAGATGTGGACCACGCGGAGCGATATGTGCCGCGGATGCTCTTGTAGGAGATGTCCGCAGAATCCAAACCGCCGAGTGGGGCAAGGTTGATGTTGACATTCTGGAAGGCGGATGCGGGGCCGCGCTGCGTGAGGCCGCCGATGCCTTCGACAAACCACTGGCCGCAGGAGCCGAGAGAATAGTGGTTGAAGGAGTTCATGGAGATATCGGGGTGCGGGCCGGTTTGCGGGGTGTAGCCATCCCAGCGTTCCCAGATAGTGGTTGCGCCGTGACGGACTGAGAAGAGCCAGGAGGGGAAAGTGTCATTCAACAGCAGTTTGGCGGCGAGAGGACGCTGATTGACAGAGTCGAGCACGGGGAGCAGGTAGCTCACACCGACAAATCCAGTGGAGAGGTGGTTGTTGGCACGCTGGATGGTTTCGACGAGACGCGCAGCGGCGAGAGGACGCAGGTCTTCAGACAGCAGATTGAAACGCAAGGCGAGGATGTAGGAGCATTGGGTGTCGCCCTTGATCTTGATTCCGGTCGGAGAGTTCGCGTGGCCTTCGACGGTGACATAGGCCTTATTGAACGCGGCGATGATGTCGCGATGGAGAGACTCGTACTGCTGAGCGCGGGCGGTGTCGCCGAGGACGCGGAGAGAGCGAGCGAGGATGTCGGTGGAGTGCGCAAAGTAAGCGGTGCCGATGAGGTCTTTGGGTGTATCGGCCTTGATGGAGAGCCAGTCGCCGTAGTCGTTGCCGCGATCACGGTCGCGGAGGAGATTGGTGCTGTGCTTGCGGCACCATTCGACCCAGCGGGTCATGGAATCCAGCGATTGTTCGAGGATGCGGGTGTCGCCGTAATTCTCATACATGAGCCAGGGAATGATGCTGCCGGCATCGGCCCAGGCGGGAGTGCCATAGGTGAGGCCGCGGGTGACGGGCGCGACATCGGAGTGGGCGCCGTCTTCGCGCTGGGCATCGCGGACATCGGCGAGCCACTTGGTGAAGAAGGGGGCGAGATCGGCATTGAAAATGGCGGTCTGGGCGAAGACCTGGGCATCGGCCATCCAGCCCATGCGCTCATCGCGCTGGGGGCAGTCGGTGGGGATGCTGAGATAGTTGCCGCGGAGACCCCACCAGATGTTGGAGGTGAGTTGATTGAGGTCTTTATCGGCGAACGTGAAGTGGCCGACGCGTTCAAAGTCGGAGCCGAAAGCGATGCCGGTGACAGAGGATTGATCGGGAGGAGTGGCGAGACCAGTGAGCTCGACATAACGGAAGCCGTGGAATGTGAAGCGTGGTTCCCAGGTTTCGTTGGGCGCGCCGGAACAGGTGTAGGTGTCGATGCAGGCGGCGCCGCGGAGGTTTGCGGTGTAGAGAGTGCCATCGGGATTGAGCATCTCACCATGCTTGATGGTGATGACGGTGCCCTTGGGCTGGGTGACGCGGAGGCGGATCACACCGACCATGTTCTGGCCCACATCGAAGGTGTAGCGACCGGAGGCGGGCTGGGTGAGAGAAAGCGAGGGAAGCTCTGCAAATGTGCGAACGGGGAGGCAGACATCGGGTTCGAGGTTACGAGATTCGGAGCGGGTGGTGACGGGTTTCCATGCGGCATCCGTGATAGGAGGAAGCGTGATGCGGGCATCGTGGGTTTCGCCATCCATCAGGTCGGCGGAACGTGCGGGACCGTCGCAGCGTTTCCATGAGTTGTCGGTGATGATGCGATCTGAAGTGCCATCGGTGTAATGGATTTCGAGTTGGGCGAGCAGTGCGGTTTCCTTGCCGTAGAACTGTGAGATATTGAAGAGGCCAGCACGACCTGAGAACCAGCCGGGAGCGACAGTGGACTCCAGCGTGCACTCGCCCTGCTTCAGCAGCGCGGTGACATCGGAAGTTTGATAATGGACGCGCTTGCGGAAATCGGTCCAGCCGGGAGCGAGGCGCGCATCGGAGCAGGGCTTGCCATTGATGGAGATGTCGTAGACGCCCAAAGCAGTGCTATAGAGGATGGCACGAGAAACGGGCTTGGAGACATGCAGCGTGCGACGAAAAACAGGAAGTGGACCGGAGGGAAGCTTGAAAGTTGTATTTTCAGCGATTTCCCGCGTGATTGATTGGCCGTTGACTGAGTAGGTGAGCTTGAGGAGTTTCTTTTTGCCGTAGGCAGGATCGCCGCCGAGAAAAGCGTTGGTTGCGGGGATAGCGGTTTCACCTTTGGCGATGGCGGCTGAGATGAGGGGTGTGACGTCTTTCGTGACGGATTGATCTGCCGTTGAATATGTGGCGGAGGTGATGGTGATCTGCGCGCGCGTGGGGGCGGCATCGATCCATTGAGCTGACCAATCAGAGGGGGAAAGCAAACCCATGGACCAAGTGGCCGGTTGGCTCCATTCACTAGGTGCGCCACTGCCATCAATTGTCTGCACCTTCCAATGACAAACCTGCCGCGATGGAAGGGGTTTGCCGGCGTAGACGATGCCGAAGGTGGAGTTTGAGGTGACGAGACCACTATCCCAAAGATCGCCATTGTTCTTGGAGAGGAGTTCTGGTGATGATGCGACCAAGACGCGATACGCGGACTGGGATTCATCTCGCTTTGAGGATGTCACGACCCAGCTGAGGCGCGGTTGGGGGTGTTGAATCGCTAATGGATTGGAAAGGTATTCGGTGCGCAAGGAAGTGACTGAAAGCTGCGCGTGCACCTGCGATGAAGACAAAGCCAAAGCACTGAGCGTGACGACCATATTGAACTCAGACATGCGATTGCGCATGGGAAACCTCCGGGGTGACGGGAAAGAACGGTGGCAGGGTACAGAAAAACCAGAAATCGGGTGCAAGGTCATGGACGTCGACGGCAAATCAGGATTGGAGCGGGATGTGCCATGCGCAGAAGGAGGTGAAACGACCACATTCCGCCATGTTGCAGGCATTGATACACTGGATACCGAGGGGGTACCTTGGCGCCCAACGAAGTCATATTGGCGACGCGAACGACGACGCGGTTGCTCGATGCGCTCAAAGACGCTCACAACGAACCGGTGTGGGCGCAAGTCGATGCGCGCTATCGGCCGGTGATCGCAGGATTGGCGAGACGGCTTGGCCTGCGCGATGAGGATGCTGAAGAAGTTGCCCAGCAGGCACTGTCAGAATTCGTGCGGTGCTATCGCGATGGCAAGTATGACCGCAGCAAAGGGCGGCTGAGCTCATGGATTCTGGGAATCGCGCATCACACCACGTTGCGGATGATCCGCAATGGCGCGAAGGTTTCCATGCCGGGCGGAACGGTGATGGCTGATGTGCCGGATGAGGCGTCGTTGCGCTCCATCTGGGTGGATGAGCGGGATCGGGCGATTCTGAGCCGCGCCTTGCAATTGCTGCGCGAGGATTCGTCGATTGATGAGCGAACGGTGCTGGCGTTTGAACTGGTGGCCATGCGCGGCGTGCCGGCGACAGAAGCGGGAGAGCAGTGCCGCATGACGGCGGATCAGGTGTATGTGGCCAAGAGTCGCGTGACCAAGAAATTGCGGGAACTGGTTGAAGAATTGACGCGGGCCTTTGAAGAGGATGAGTAAGTGATGCAGAGGCGGGAGGTCAACCCGGCGGGAGAGCATGCCGCGGGTTCGGCAGGTGGCCCTGCGCCGGACGGTGGAAATGTTCTCGGTCCGGCATGTCTTGGAGCGGAGGCGATTGACGCATTAGCGGGCGGCGCGCCGCTGGAAGGATCGCGGAAAGAGCACGTCGATGGATGTGCCACGTGCCGCGCTCGGCTGGATGCGGCACTCGAAGATGCCAAGTTTGTGAAGCGGATGCGCACGCTGGCAGGGCCGAGTCTGGCTCCAGCGGGAGCGCCGACGATTTCGGGGTACCGCGTCGCCGGCGTGATCAGCGAGGGTTCGCAGGGCGTGGTGTATCGCGCAGTGCAGGAACGAACTTCTCGCGCGGTAGCAATCAAAGTTCTTTCTGCTGGCCGAAACGCCACTGCCAGACAGCGCGCACGGGCTGAGCGTGAAGCGGAAATCGTGGCGCGATTGCGGCATCCGAACATCGTCACCGTGTTTGAATCGCGGACGCTGTTTGACGGTCGCATCGCCGTGGTGATGGAGTTCATCGACGGCGTGCCACTGGACCGCTGGACGCCGCCGGGTGAAACGCTACAGGACAAACGCCGCGTCATGCTGAAGGCGTTTGCGGCAGCGTGCAACGGCGTGCACACCGCTCACCTGAATGGTGTGATTCACCGCGATTTGAAACCCGACAACATTCTGGTGACGACGGATGGCCGGCCCGTCGTACTGGATTTTGGCATCGCCAAAGCCGCCGACTCGCTCGCGGAAACCATGACGGGCGAATTTGCCGGTACACCGGCATATGCGTCTCCTGAGCAGGTGTCGGGGCGACCCGGCACTGTGGATGCGCTCACTGACGTGTATTCGATGGGTGTGTTGTTGTACCGCCTGCTGACGGGAACGCTGCCGTACAACATCGAGGGTTCGATCTTTGAGATCGCCCACACCATAAGCGAAACCGAAGCCCGGCCGATGCGGCACATCGATCCCACGATCTCTCCTGATCTGGAAGCGATTGTGCATCGCGCCATGAGCAAAGACAAGGCGCGGCGCTATCAGAGCGCGGCGAACCTTGCACGGGAAGTCGAGCGATATCTGGCCGGTGACCCGGTCGAAGCACGAAGCGGATCAGGGTGGTATGTACTTCGGAAAGCCGTCGCCGTGAATCGCACGCGTTTGGCGTGGGGAGCCGTCGCTGGCGTGCTGGTGCTGGTCGCTGGCGGTGTGGTGTGGCGCAGCCGCGCCCGTGAAACAGAATCAGCCCAGATCGCGGCGGCACAAAAAGCCCTTGCCGAACGAGAACGCATCCATGCGCGCGCTGTGACTGAATTGCTGCGCGAGGCGATCCCTGATGCCGATCCACGCTACCCCGATCTTTCATCCATCATGGGAGCCGGGTTTAAGCGGCTGTATTTCCGCCTGGAAACTGGTGGTTTCGCTGCTGATCCGGCGGTTGATCAGGAACTTCGACGGTTGTGGGCCAACGTGTACACCGGATTCGGTTCCAACAAAGCAGCCGGACTGGTTGAATACGCAGAGGTTTCACTTCGCAACGGACTGTCTCGGCTGCGCGAGTTGTATGGCAATGAACATGTCGAAGTCGCCGCCACACTACATCAGTTGGCAGGTGTGATGCTCTACCGCCGTCGCCCCATGGAAGCGGAAACCACATGCAGAGAAGCCCTGGCGCTGCGCGAAAAACTCATCGGCCCGAATTCTCCTGAGGCGATTGAAACACGATCGCTGCTGGCCCGCATTCTTGCTGATCGCGAAGAACTGGCAGCCGCGGATGCTGAGGCGCAGCGCGTCATTGAGCTTTCGGGCAAAACGCCCTCGGCCGGAAATGAACTGCACTTGGCCTCGATGTATGTTCTGCGGGGCAGACTGGCA
>CAYTYD010000178.1:0-6864 GCA_964441555.1 uncultured Phycisphaeraceae bacterium
GACCTGTGCCGGAATGACTTTGGGTCGTCCGGCTCAGCCAAAAACCCTGCCAGCTTCACACCTGGCCTGCCCCGCCCAGTAGGCGGCGAGTACACCACCCAAAAGGTGGCAAGCCCAGCGTCTCAACTTCTGACAACCAAGACCAGACTCGCTCTTGTCGCGGCATGTTCAGACCCAGACCCTGGAAAGAAAGCGAGTGCCTCAGATGATGCGTCGTGATACCACCCTCCACAAGCCCGGTCAGGTGACCAAGCAGTGGAAAGTCGTCAATGCCGAAGGCATTTCCCTCGGTCGCCTTGCCGCCGAAGTCGCCGTCGCACTCATGGGCAAGAACCGCCCGGACTACACCCCCCACGTGGATTGTGGCGATTACGTCATCGTCACCAACGCCTCCAAGGTCCAGATGACCGGCCGCAAGGGCGAGCAGAAGTTCAAGCAGCGCTACTCCGAGTACCCCGGCGGCTTGAAGATGGAGTCGTACAACTCCCTCCGCGAGAACAAGCCCGATGTCCTGATCGAGACGGCCGTGAAGCGCATGCTTCCCAAGAACCGCCTCGCCCGCATCATGCTCAAGAACATGAAGGTCTTCCCCGGCGCAGATCACCCCTACGCCGACAAGAAGCCCGTCACCCTCAACGTCTAATCCAGCGTTCCACTCATCAACACCTGAAACAGCAAACCACGAATTAGACATCAGGAAAGTCCAAGGAAAGACCTCTCATGAACAGCAACACCAAAATCAATCTCGCCCCCGAAGGCCTGAACATCGACACCGGTTCCGCAGTTGCCGCTCCTCTGCCTGAGAAGCCCAAGCGCGTCGCCAAGCCCAGCGATAAGCACGGCTGGTGGTGGGGAACTGGCCGCCGCAAGACTGCCATCGCCCGCGTTCGCGTCAAGCCCAGCCAGGATGGCAAGGTCCTGATCTGCAAGGATGGCGATGTCACCAAGACCGTCGAAGAGTACTTCTCCGAAGATCGCGACCGCAAGGCCGTGATGCAGGCCCTCATCCTCTGCGGCATCGTCGGCAAGATGGATGTCCGCATGCGTCTGAATGGTGGCGGCTACATGGGTCAGGCCGGCGCTGCTCTCCTGGGAATCTCCCGCGCCCTCTCGGATATGGATCCCAACTTTGATGAGATCCTCCGCAAGGCCGGCATGATGACCCGCGACTCGCGTAAGGTCGAGCGTAAGAAGTACGGCCAGGCCGGTGCACGCCGCCGCTTCCAGTTCTCTAAGCGTTAAGCCGCCGCACCGCGGCTGGGGGCGTTCATCCGCTCTCATCACCACTTTGTTCTTACCAAGGCCTGGGCAATCGCCCGGGCCTTTTTCATAGTGCTGAGAAGCGAGTACTGCGTGCTGAGACAGACAAGACATCGCACAGGCGATACAGGCGGCATATTCAGATCAAGTTGCCATGCTAACCCAGTTCGCACCCACGTCGCCAGGTTTCCCAGGTTGACACCGATCTTGTTCGCTTTGCTGGCAGCCGAGCCGAGTGCTTGGCACATTTCCCTTGTCACGCACTCGCAGCGCGACCTTTCACACAACTTCAGATCAGGGGAATTGCCATGCGTCAGATCGTCAATCACAAGCTCGCTTCGATCTCCGCCGGTGTCTGTGTTCTTGGTGTAATCGCCGGAGCCGCATCGGCCTCGGTGGGTGGAGCCACGGCGGGCTCGCACAATGGCGCTGGTGCCCTCGTCCTACTTTGCCTGGGGGGTCTTCTTATCGCCAAGGCACCCAAGCTTTGGAACTAAATCGCGTTGGCTGTTTTTCTTGAGCCACTTAGCGTTGCGGTCCTTGCTTCTTGACGGCCTCTCGCACCTGCTCGATAAGCTTCTGGGCTTCTGGTCGCGATACTTCCTTCAGCAATTCCACACAACTCGCGGTTGCTCGACCCGCGTGCAGGATGGCTCGAACCAGTTCTACTCTGGCCGCATCGCTCACTTGCTTTGTGGAGAACACATCCATGTAAAACACGTCCTTCAATTCTCGCCGCATGTGTATTGCCGTTTGAATGAGAGCGTACTTTCTCGCGAGTCGGTCCAATCTGAGCAACAACCGCTTGGGCACTGCTTTGGATTCAAACCGCTGGTACTTGCTAATCTGCCTCTCGAACTCAAGCAGTTGATTTGTCGCTTTGTCTTGGTTCAGCCATTTCAACTTTGAGGCACTAACCCAGCGACCCGACTCCGCAAGAGCAATTGCCACTGGATCTGCAACGTCCGACCATGCAAAACCGGTTTCCCTGTCTTCGTATGGCGCAAGAATTCTGTCATACCACGACACCACGCGGTCATAATGCTGGGTCGCGACGCAGGCCCGAATCCACTTTTCGACCTGTTCCTCGGTTGGCTCGCCTGAACGAAGCTTCTTTTCTATCTCGTCAAGAACTGGAACGAAATCGGATCGACTTGCCGGTCTCGCGGCACACACTTCTTCTATCAGTGAAAGGACCCCGTCTGGGCTATTCGGTTCAGATTGGATCACGTCTTCGTGCTGCTCGTCTCGTAACGCATTGACCAGAATCGGCGTCGCTTTCTCGTAGTCGCTCCGCTCACACAACTGAATGACTTCTTGAGCCATAGACACGGTTTTCTGCATTTGAGCCATCAAGTCGATCCCACGGATGTTGAATTGAAGTAGAGAATTGCCAGGAGGAGGGCCGACAGATGCAGAAACACTGGCACCATTTCTCACCGTTGCCGCCCACTCTTCCATCTTTCCAGCATCGGGGCAACCAACCCAACTTTGTGGTGAAGGTCCTGCAAGAACAAGCGTCGGCACAGACGTGACACCCAATAGACGCGCGGCCGTCCGCTCTTTCTCAATCTCAACCCGCACCAACACGACCTGATTGCTTCGCCACCCCTCAAGCACCGGCAGAGCGAGCGCATCATCCAAGCACGATGAGAACTTGTCGCTGGTCACGAACACCACCGCGACCCGTTTGCCTTGCTTGGCAGCAACTTCCGTCGCATTCTCCAGGGACAAGTCCTGATATGGACCGGCTCCCGCCGCGACGCTTGCGAGCGCAGCCAAAGCACAATTCAGACTCACGACGAAGCGACACACGGGTGCAGGCATGTATCTTCTCCACTACCTTTGGTAGTCAGTTTATCAGATGCCACCTGAATTACAATTAGGGCAAACACCTTGGTCATGCCTTTACTACGCTTCGATATGGCAGAACCGGCTCGAGGCATCTTCACGCCGCAGATTCAGCTTCGTGCTGCGATACTCAGCGGCGTTTTGCTTCTCGCGGCGGTGCTCATTGAAACACTGGCGCATCAGCCGTGGGGTAGCTGGCTCGCTTACGCCTCACTTGGTATCGGGCTGATTTATGGTGGCAAGGCGGCGTGGGAGGCCTTGCGCGAATTGAAGTTTGATATTGATGTGCTCATGGTGGTGGGCGCGATCCTTGCCGCGGCGATCGGCCATCCTGAAGAGGGTGCCCTGCTGCTTTTCCTGTTTGTGCTGTCGGGCGCGCTGGAAGACCTGGCGATGCTGCGCACGCAACGCGAAGTGGAAGCACTGGCCAAACTCATGCCAAGCGAGGCGCGGCTGCTGCGCGGCGGGGCGTGGGTGACGGTGCGGCCTGAGGAGTTAAACCCGGGAGATCGGGTGCAGATTCGTCCGGGCGATCGCGTGCCAGCAGACTGCCGCGTAGCCAGCGGCAGTACGTCGCTGGATCAATCGGCGATTACAGGTGAGTCTGTGCCGCGGGAAGTGCAGATCAGCGATGATCTGTTTGCAGGCACGATCAACGTCGATGACCCGATCGAGGCGGTGATCACGCGTGCGGCCAAGGAATCATCGCTGCAGAAGATTCTGAACCTGGTGACGCAGGCGCGGGAAGAGCGTGAGCCGGTGCAGCGTTTCATCGATACGTTGGATCAGCCCTACTCCATCGGCGTGTTTCTCACTTCGATCGCGGTGTTTTTTGTCTGGTGGCAAGTGCGGGATAAGCCACTGGCGGAAGCGACATATACGGCCATCACGCTGCTGATTGTGGCTTCGCCGTGTGCGTTGATCATCGCGACACCGACGGCGACGCTTGCCGCGATCGCTCGCGGAGCTCGCTCGGGTGTGCTTTTCAAGGGTGGACGCTCGATTGAATCGTTGTCGCGTGTCAAGGCGGTGTGCTTTGACAAGACGGGTACGTTGACTGTCGGTCGGCCGCGTGTGAGTGAGATTCACCCGGTGGCATGGTCGAATGGTGAAAAACTGCTGGCGTATGCCGCGGCACTGGAAGAGCCGAGTAGCCATCCGATTGCGACCGCGATCAAGGACACCGCAAGATCCCGGGGCATTGAGCCCGCCAACCTGCGCGATGTCGGACACACCACGGGCCGCGGCATGTCGGGCTTTTCGGGCGATTGCCCGGTGCGGCTGGGCTCATACGTGCATGCGGAAGAGTTGATTCCCGAGTGTTTTCGCCAGCGCGTCAAGGACGTGCTGGCGCAAGTGCAGCGGCAAGGGAATATCGCGGTAGTCGTGTCGCACGCTTGTCCGGAGAAGCCGGGTGGCGGCGAGGCGGCGGTGATCATCATGGAAGACAGCGTGCGCCCGGGTGCGGACATGCTGGTGCCGCAATTGCATGGATTGGGTGTGACGTTGGTACGGATGCTGACGGGTGACAATCGCCGCACGGCAGAGCACGTGGCCAAGACGTTGCGACTGGATGCCTTTGATGCGGAACTCTTGCCCGAAGACAAAGTGAGACTTGTCAAAGAGAGCAAGTCAGCTGGCCCGGTGGCGGTGATCGGTGATGGTGTGAATGATGCGCCAGCGCTGGCCGCGGCGGATGTGTCGATCGGCATCGGCTCGATCGGTACGGATGCAGCGCTGGAGAATGCGGACATCGTGCTGCTTTCGGATGATCTTTCGGTGATGCCGTGGTCTTTGAAATTGGCCAAACAGGCGCGGCGGACGATCACGATCAATATCGTGTTTGCGCTGTCGATCATCGCAATCATGGCGACACTCACACTGACTGGTGATTGGACGGGGATCAAAGTGCCGCTGTCGCTGGGTGTGCTGGCCCACGAGGGTGGAACCGTGCTGGTGGTCGGGCATTCGCTGCTGCTCTTGGCGTTTGCCTCGCCAGCAGTGGCGAGCGTGAAGCCACTGCGGGCACCAGGACCACTGACACCCACTAAGGAACTTTCGCAAAGCAGCTCGACATGACGGAGCACGCGTCACCTGAAACCGCACGCAAGCCGCGGCATGTGCATCGCGTGGTGTGGCGCAGACGCACACGGATCGTGGCGTATCTGGCGCTGGGTTGCATCATCGGGCTGACGATTGCCGCGGCGTATGTGCGCCATCTTGCCGTGTCGATTCCGCCGTGGTTTCATGCGGCTGGTGCTCGCGATCCGGAGCGGGCGATTGCTTTTGAGAATGCGCTGTTGACGGAGTGCAGCAAGGTGCGACCAGTAGATCCTGCGCGCACGCCGGAGCAACCATGGCGGAGCGAGCCGTGGGCGGTGGCGATGGAGTTTTCGGATCTGAATGAGTGGCTGCAACATCAGGGCCCGCGCTGGGCCACGCATGAGAAATCCGGTGGCGCGAGTCGACGGTGGGCCCAAACCGTGCGCTCGCTGCGGCTTGCTCCGGGTCCGAGTGATGAACTGCGGATCGGCGTGTGGATTGATCAGGACGATGTTGGTCCGCGCTTTTTTGCACTGTGCGCGGTGCCAGAGGTTCGCGCTGATGGTGTGTGGTTGCAAACGCGTGAGGTCGAGATCGGGGAGATATCTCTGAAGGCCTCATGGGCGATGGAGCAGGCACGCCGCGCCATGCAGCAGATGGCACCAAACAGCGTGCGAGACTTGCCGGAGATGGAGCGATTGCTGGATGCGGCCAGTGGCATGCAGCCACTGATTTCCCGACCGGTGATCCGGCTGGCGGATGGACGAAGGGTGCACATTCTGGCAATTCGGATCGAAGGATCGCGGCTGATCCTGACGTGTCAGACGGAGGCACCCAATCGCTAAGTGTCTCCTACCTTTCTCGCCATGTCGCAGGATGGCTCTTCACAACCGTCGCCTTCTGAACCGCAGTCCACCGGCCCAGTGATGCCGCAGGATGATGGCCTTTCTGCTCTGGGCAAACGCCTCGGGCCTGCCGCGATTCTGGGGATTATCGCGACGGTGCTGCCGCCACTGGGCTCCATCGTCCTCTTCTGGAAGATCAACCAGATCGGGCAGTGGCTGCGCGATCATGGTGATAGCGGACCGTTTGTCTATGTCGGCGGCTTCATCGTGCTGACGGGGCTTGCCCTGTTGCCGACGTACGCCAGCGCGATTCTGGGTGGATGGGCGTTCGGATTTACCACCGGTGGGATTGCCGCGATGTCGGGGTTTACGGGCGCGGCGATTTTGGGATATGTGGTTGGGCGATTGGGTTCGGGCGATCGGGTGGAGAAGATTCTGGCGGAGAAGCCGCGGTGGAAAGCGGTGCGCGATGCGCTGGTGGGCGGATCATTTGCCAAGACTCTGGCAATTGTGACGCTGCTGCGTCTGCCGCCGAATTCGCCGTTTGCGATCACCAATCTGGTGCTGGCGAGTGTGAAGACCAATCCGGTGGCGTATGTGCTTGGGACGATCATCGGCATGGCGCCGCGGACGCTGATCGTGATCTATATCGCTTCAGACCTGGCGATGCGGCTGGATCCGGCCCAAGCGGCGGAAGCCAAGAAGCCGATGTGGCTGGTGATCGGCGGCATCGCGGTGTCGGTGGCGGTGCTGGGATTGATCGGATTCATCGCCAAACGTGCGCTGGATCGGGTGGTACAGAAGTAGAGACAGGCATCAGGCATCAGGCATCAGGCATCAGGCATCAGGCATCAGGCATCAGGCA
>CAYTYD010000179.1:0-6862 GCA_964441555.1 uncultured Phycisphaeraceae bacterium
TCCAATAAGACGTTTTCGTGTACCACCGGCGCGCGCGCGCCGGCGTCGTTCTTAATAAATGGGAAGGGATCAGGCATCAGGAAAGGCAGGAAGAGGTGATTTCATATGCCGCGATGCTCGCGGCACAATATTGAGGAAGTGGCAAGAGACTGGCCGAGTAGAGGTTTGTCGTGAGGCTTACCGGTGGTGTCGCTGTCGCTGCGCGACGCTCCACGCACCGGCTACGAACGATCACGCCTTCGGCGTGTAAGGCGAACGTGCACGCCTTCGGCGTGCGACGCAAATACAGCCCTGAGCTCGCGCTCAGGGTTCCTTGGTTGCAGGGAAAAACTCATTCCACCTGGCCCTCACCATCTCACTCACTTCGCTGCTCATGCGGATGATCGGTGGCCAGGCGCGAACCGGCAGGCCGTTGCGCTCATCGCCGGGCAACTTCGGTGTCGCGTCAAAGGCGATGCGCCTGCCGCAGACGCTGAGGTAACTGTCCCGATCCGGCGCTGAGTTGGCGAGCCAATGAAAGAGCGGTTCGTCAAACCCGCCATCCGGAGCGTTCAATTTGCACTCTTCCCCCACCACGATGGTCCACCGGGGGATCTTCACCGTGTTGGCAAGCCCGCCGATCGCCTTGATCACACGTTGACCATCTCCGGGCTTTTCCTTCCTGATTTGGATAAACAACCACCAGCCGCCGAGTTCAGCGGGAATCGAAACACCTGTCACGCCCGGCACTTCACCAATCGCGGCACGCGCAAGCATGGCATCATCCGCAAGCACCGGACCGATTTCACCGCTGGCACAGAGTTCCGTCGCAAGTTCAGAGAGATGCCGGTGCGTCTCGGCCTCACTGGTCTTGCGCGTCGCATCCAGACCCATCTTGCCGCCGGCACCCAGGAACGGCGCGGCATGATCGAGAATATCCAGCGGCCCGCGCACCGATTCAATATCCCGTCCGGGCACACACTTCTCGCCGACGGTGCACAGCACTGCAGCCGCATCGTGCACATTCACATCGTCATCGACGACGATGACCGTCTTGGTCCAGGCCATCTGCCCGGCGCCCCAGATGCTGTGCATCACGCGGCGGCCCTGCAGGGGATACTCCTTCTTGATCTGGATCGCAGCGCAGTTGTGGAACGCGCCGAACATCGGCAGGTCATAGTCCTTGATGTCGTGCACGATGGTCTGAAGCAGGGGCAGAAAAAGCCGCTCGGTGGCCTTCCCCAGAAAATAATCCTCCTGCGGGGGCAGCCCCACCACTGTTGTGGGATAGATCGCGTGGCGACGCATGGTGATGGCGGTGACTTCCAGAATCGGATACCGATCCGGCATGGAGTAGAAGCCGGTGTGATCACCGAACGGCCCTTCAAAGACTGCGCCGGGTCCAAGTGACCCGGCCTTGGGATCACGCGGGTCCCAACCAATGTGCCCGGCCTCAGCGCTCACATACCCCTCGATCACGATCTCGGCATTGGCAGGCACCCAAAGAGGCACGGTGCGACCACGAACCATGTCGATGCCCTTGCCGTTGAGGAAACCCGCCAGGAGCAGCTCACTGATCCCCGGAGGCAAAGGCGCTGTCGCAGCGTACGGCAAGATCGCCTCACCACCCAGCACCACGGCCACCGGCATCTTCTGACCTTTGGCCTTCCAACTTCGCCAATGGCGCGCACCATCGTGGTGCATGTGCCAGTGCATGCTCATCTTGTCTTTGCCAAAGAGCTGCACGCGATACATGCCGATGTTGTGACTAGAGGGTTTTTCGTTGTCGATGTCGTCGGCGTGAATGGTGTGAATGCCCGCAAGCGTGATGTAGCGGCCTCGAAAGTTGGCATCCCAGGACGCACCGGACGCCAGCCCGGGAATGTTGTCGTTGATCCCGGCGGGGTAACCGAGTGCCGCGAAATCTCCATCGTGCGGCCAGCAACGCAGGATGGGCAAACGCGTCAGATCGATTTTGTCGCCTGTCAGCACGATCTCCTGACACTCACCCTTGCCGCGATGCCGCTTGGGCGGGATGGTCAGAAGAGGCGCGAATTGCTTGGCTTTGGCGACAAGCTCCGAAAGTGATCGCGGCGGCTGGGGCTTGACGAGTTCGCCGATTCGCCCAGCAAGTTCATCGAACCCACCAGCGCAGCCGAGCGCCATCTCCATGCGGCGATACGAGCCGTAGGCATTGATCAATACCGGAAGGTCAGACCCCTCCACGTTTGTGAAAAGGAGCGCGGAGCCCCCATCACGGCAAAAACGCGGGTCGTTACGTTGAGCACTCGCGCTAGGAACACCTCGCCAAGGCGACTTGCTCATGCGATCGGCAATCTCGGTGATTTCCAGGATCGGCGATACTGGCGCGGTGACGCGTTGAAGCTCTTTGGCTTGATCCAGGGCGGAGACGAAATCACCGAGTGTGCGATACATCGGGGCAACCCTATGCCCAGCACAGTCGACTCAAGTCATCAACAATGGAAGGCTATGAGCCAGTCATCTCAGCCAACGCCGAAACCCCCCGCTCAAGAGAGTGGTGCCACTCCAGATCAACCGGCCCGCCGCGCCACGCTTACCAACAACTATCAGCGTGACTGGCCCAGGTACTTTGATGCAGTGGCGCACAGCCCGCCGCGAGATACGTGCCTGCGGGCGCTTGCCGCGCTGAGCGAAAGCACCAAGTTTGGAGCGCTGCACGCCATCGACATCGCCTGTGGCGAGGGACGCGACACCCGCGCGATCTTGGCTGCCGACCTGCGTTGGCATGTCTTTGCCACCGACTCATCACGTGAAGGCTTGGAGCGATTGCGGCGTTCGCTTTCGTCGGCAGATGCCGCGAGGGTGACATTGACACAAGCGACGATGGAAGAACTCGCGGAACTGGCGCCGACACCTCGAACTGCGGACTTCATCAATGCTTCATTTGCGTTGCCGTTCTGCCACCCTTCGCACTTTCCGTTGTTATGGAAATGGATCGGTGCAACGCTCAAGCCCGGAGCCATCTTTGCGGGCCAGCTTTTTGGCGATCGGGACGAGTGGGCGAATGTACGCCCCGGAAGCCACTTCACCCGGGCAGCGGCCCAGAACCTTTTCCTTGGTTTCGAACTTGTGCATTTTGAGGAAGTAGAGAAGGATGGGGACGATGCCATGGGCGGGCTGAAGCATCATCACGTCTTCCATGTGGTGGCGAAGAAGCACGCCTGATGAACTATTTGGACGAAATCGCTGCCATGTGATTCCGAACAATCCCCAATCTCCCGCTTTGGTGGCGTACTTTTGACTTTGAACCTTTGACTTTTTACCAGGATTCCGCTTGAACCTCACTCTCGACCTTCACGACGTCAAAAAGACCTATCGAGGCAAGATTCCCGCGCTTCGCGGCGTCTCGATGCAGGTGCACCCCGGCGAGGTCTTCGGCCTCCTGGGCCCGAACGGCGCTGGCAAATCCACCCTTGTCAAAATCCTGATGACCGTGGTCAAGCCGGATGCCGTGAAAGGCACCATGCTGGGCAAGCCCGTGGGCGACAAAAACACGCTGCGCAAGGTCGGTTATCTGCCTGAGCATCACCGCTTTCCTGATTACATGACTGGCGAGCAGGTGCTGGATTACTTCGGAGCCCTCGCCGATGTGCCGCGGGATGTGCGCAGAAAGCGCATCCCCGAACTCCTCGAACTCGTCACCATGCGCGAGTGGGCCACCACCAAAGTGACGCAATACAGCAAGGGGATGCGTCAGCGCGTGGGCATTGCTCAATCGCTGATTTCCGATCCTGAGCTGGTTTTGCTGGATGAGCCGACGGATGGTGTTGATCCCGAGGGTCGCCGCGATATTCGCAACGTCCTTTCCGAACTCAAGCAACGGGGCAAGAGCGTGATGGTCAACAGCCACATTCTCAGCGAGTTGGAGATGGTGTGCGACCGCGTGGCCATCATGGTGCAGGGTGAAGTGGCCAAGCAAGGCACCATCAGCGAGTTGACCGCAGGGCGGAATCAATACGACATCGAACTGGCGCAAGTGCCGCAAGGCGCGATCGACGCCGCGCATGCGGCGGCGGCTCAACGCGGATTGACACCGACACTCAGCGGCATGACGTTGTCATTCCCTACTTCTGACCCGCTCGTCATTCAGCCGGTGATTGATTCCTTGCGAAACCTCGGCTCGGTGATCAAGACTGTCAGACAGCACAGGCCAACCTTGGAAGACCTCTTCATGGAAGCGATCATCGACGAACAGGGGCGCAAGCGCGGCCCCGGAGCCAAGCGAACCGGCGTTGTGGCCGGAGGCAAGCCAGAATCCAATCCGGTGCGCCACGAAGGGGGTGCACGATGATGCGCCAAACCGCCGCGATTTTCCTGGACTCGTACCGGGAATTGAACTCACGCAAGCTCTTTTGGGTATCGATCGGCATTTCGGCCTTCATCGTCGCGATCTTTGCCTGCACGGGTGTGAACCCGCAGGGGATCTCGTTCCTGACTTGGACGATTCCACTGCCGCAGATCGGCTCCTTGATCTCTCCCAAGTTCTATTACAAGTTTGTTTTTGTGAATCTGGGAGTGGGAATCTGGCTGTCGTGGATTTCCATGGCACTGGCGCTGCTTTCGACGGCGAGCATCTTCCCGGACTTTGTCGCCAATGGTTCCATCGAGTTGTCATTGTCAAAGCCGATTGGCCGGGTGCGATTGTTTTTCACGAAGTATTTCGCCGCGATGCTTTTTGCCGCGCTGCAGGTGACAGTGTTCACATTGGCCAGTTTCCTGGTGATCGGCATTCGCGGCGATTCCTGGGAATGGCGTATCTTCCTGGCCATCCCCATCGTCGTGCTGGTGTTCAGCTACATCTTCTCCATCTGCGTCCTCGCCGGATTGCGCACCAGATCGACCATCTTCTCATTGATCGCAGCTGGCGGCTTCTGGTTACTCATCTTCATCGTGCATGCTGGCGAAACAGCGCTTCTGTTCGGGCGATCGGGCCTTGAAGCTCGAGTGAACTATCAGGAAAACAAGCAGATGCCGCGACTGATCGAGGCTGCCAAGAAGAACATTCAGACGCAGTTGGCGATCACCGATCCATCCGTGCAGATTCCCGCATACTCCGATCAGGCCAAGGCGGGAAACCCTACCGAACAGGATCTGGCCCTGGCCAATCAGTTCCTGGCGACACAGCAGCAGAACCTGGAGGAGAATAAGGAGTGGCTGAAGCGCGCGGTGCTGGTGCATCGAATCATCTACGCGACCAAGGCCATCCTTCCAAAGACCACCGAAACAACAGAACTGCTGACCAAATACACTCTTTCTGAAGAAATGGCCGCGCTCAAGAATGCCGAGCCAGATCAACCCGCGATCAGTATTGAGGAAGATACATCCGGCGGAATGAATGAAACCCGCGAACAGCGTCGTCTGAGGCAACGCGAAATTGAAGCGGATACCCAGAAGCGGATGGAAGATACTCTGCACTCTCGCTCACTGTGGTACATCCTGGGTGGATCACTGGCCTTTGAGGCGATGATCCTGGCGTTGTGCGGCTGGTATTTCGCACGCCGCGATTTCTGATGGATGTCGTGTATGGCTGGCTATTCAGGCACACCGCTCGCGAAGAAACTGGGCATCAAACCTGGCAGCTCCGTGTATTTCAAAGGCGTGCCGGAGAGCGTGATCGCCGAGATCAAGACTGGCGAGCCATCAGCAAAGGTGGTCTCTCGACTCACCAACGACATCGATGTCGCGCTGGTGTGCTCAAACAAAGGCGCGAACCTGGCCAAGGCCCTCGACACCATCAAACCCAAACTCGCACAAGATGGCGGTCTGTGGATTTCTTGGCCAAAAAAATCCAGCGGCATCGCCACTGACGTCACCGAAACCCAGGTCCGAGAAATGGGCCTTGCCTCCGGACTCGTCGACAACAAAATCTGCGCAATCGACGACACATGGAGCGGGCTTCGCTTTGTGATTCGAGTAAAAGACCGCAAAGCCAATCCGAAGTAATCACCGACCCAACCGCTGCAGAATCGCATCCATGATCGTGCGCACCAACGCTTCATCCGACCATGGATCGCGCTTTACACTCAGTTCAGTCGCTGGCGCACCACCCGCCGCTCCGCCCCCCACTACGCGTGCCTCTACCGTGATCTGTTCAAAAGGATCAATGCCCGCAGGCACCGCCTCGATGCGGCACTTGTCGGTCGTCATGCTCGACGACATGACCGTGTACCCGCGTGCACGCAAGGCCTGCACCGAAGCCGCATTGATCGCCGCGGGCTTGACCTCTTCAGGCAGTGTGCAGCGCACCGTGCCGAATGAGTGCGTGCCCACAACCCCGGACTGTCCCTGCGCACCAGTCGTGGTCTTGCATCCCGGAAGAACGACAACACAAAGCCCTGCAAGAAGGAGCAATGCTACTTCACATGCATGTCGATTTGTTTGGAATACGTTTGGATTCAATGCACGCTCCATGTCCGAAAGCATCGGCTGTTCAGGAAATCTCTGTCCAATCACCCCAAGATACCCGTTCGCCGCAGAGCAAGCGGACCCCGCAGTGGACAGGGGTCGGGGTTGATTCGGGAGAGGGACAGTCCTTTACTTAGGGCCCGACTTTTCTGGATCGTGGTCGGGGCCCCACCGCCAGTCGGTGTGGTGATCCATCCGCAGTCTTTGCACTTGTTTTGAGGTGTTGCTTGGCGATTCGCGTGAAAGCCCGTGCCGGTGAAGGCGTCGATCAGATGATGCGTCGTTTCAAGAAGCTCTGCGAGAAAGAGGGCTTGGTGAAAGACGTGAAGCGCAAAGAGTTCTTCGAGAAGCCCTCGGAGCGCCGCCGCCGCGCAGCCCGCAAGGGTGTGATGCGCAACATGCGGACGGATATGCCCGTCCGCCGCGAAAAGCCCGA
>CAYTYD010000180.1:0-6856 GCA_964441555.1 uncultured Phycisphaeraceae bacterium
GCCAAGTGCCTAGTGCCTTGTTCCTCATGCCTTCTCCTACGCTCCGCCATGACTTCGCTCTTGATCATCGGTGGTGGGAACATGGGGGCAGCGATCCTGCGCGGCGGCTTGGCACGCGGGGTGTTGCAGGCCAGCGCGGTCTGCATCATCGAGCCGGAGACAACCAAGCACGCGGAGTTCATCGCGCTGGGAGTGCGGTGTCACACAGACATCGGGTTGGCAGCCGAGTGGTTGCGCGGGTTGGGAGAGCAGAGTGAGGTGCAGGTGTTGCTGGCGGTGAAGCCGCAGATGCTGGGGATGGTGGCGGAGGTGTGGAGGAACGCGGGATTGGGAGCGTGGAGCGGAGTGGTGATCACGATTCTGGCGGGAGTGCCGGGAGCGCGGGTGCGCGATGCGTTGGGGCCGGGAGTGCGAGTGGTGCGGGCGATGCCGAACTTGCCCGCCGCGATCGGAGAAGGGGCGACAGCGCTCTGTCTCTCGGAGGGGGCGAACGCAGCGGATGCGGGGTTTGCCGAGAAGCTCTTTGCGGGGATCGGGCCGGTGGTGCTGCGGACTTCGGAAGAGTTGATCGATGCCTTTACCGCGGCGGCGGGGAGTGGACCGGCGTATGTCTTTGCCTTGGCCGAGGCGATGCAGGCGGCTGCGCAGCGGCAGGGATTCGATGCGGCCAGTGCGCGGGCGATGGTGGTGCAGACGATCAAAGGCGCAGCGCTGATGATGGATCAGAGTGATGAGTCGGCTGCGGTGTTGCGGGCACGCGTGACGAGTAAAGGGGGAACCACCGAAGCCGCGCTGGCAGCGATGATGGCGGGAGGGTTTGCCACTTCGATCGGTGCGGGGATGGATGCGGCAGCAGAGCGGGCCAAGCAGTTGGCCAAGATGTGATGGTGAGTGTGGTGGGGGGTTGGGGGTTGGCGGTTGGTATGCTGGGGCGATGCACAAGCACAGCACGATCGTGAACCGGATGAAGCGCAGAGCCCCCAACAACCCCAACACGGCACACTGGCTGCCGTTGGTGATGTTGTTGGCGGTGGGGGGAGTTGGGGTGGCGAGTGCATCGGCGATGGGGATGCAGCCGGCAGCTGAGGCGATGAAGGCGGGTGAACGGCCATCTGCGGAGGATGTGGCGAAGGTAATGGAGGGAGTGGGGCCGGTGCGCGAGATCGGATCACCGGGCGCGGTGTCGTGCTGGGGGCCACAGACGCGACCGCTGATCGTGGGTGGGAGCAAGGGGAATCTGCATGCGCTCGCGGCGGTGGGGGAATGGGAGAAGGGAAGAGTCGCGATCTTCGGGCACGGTGGGTATTCGTCGTTGCTGTGGTCTGAGGATGCGAATCTGCGGAAGCTCGGGCAGAATCTGATGGTGTGGCTGGGAAAGGGGAAGAAGGATGCGGTGATCGGGTTCTATCGCGTGGAGAATGCCCGCGTGGATGCGGTGCCGGGTGCGGAGTTTCGCAGTGTTGGGGAGAAGGATGTGATTGCGGGCCTGCCGGGGATCGACATTCTGATCACGGCGGTGTCGCCATCTGCGGATGAGCAGAAGGGGTTGGAGACTTTCATCAAGCGCGGTGGAGGAATGCTGGCGAGTGCGACGGGGTGGGGATGGAGGCAGACGAATCGTGATCGGCCGATGGCGCAGCATGGCATGAACGTGATGCTGGCGCCGATCGGGATGGCGTTTACGGATCAGATGTGTGATGGGGGAAGGGATAAGACATTCGAGATTCAATCCATTCCCGAAGAAATGCTCGCGCAGCCCGCGATGGAGTTGATCAAGCGGCAGGCGGGAAAGGTGAACGCCAAACCGGAAGCAGCGCTCGCCGCGCGCTTGTCGCAGGCCTCGGTGACGCTGCTGGATGCGCTTCGCGTGGCGCAACCGGGCGATGAGTTGTTGCGGCCGGTGATCGCGCAGTTGAGGGGATCGCACGCGGATGAACTGGTTCCCTCGCAATCCAAGCCGTTGCGGAACGCTCTGGCGCGGTTGATCATGGCGGCGGACCTTGCGGAGATGGATCATCGCCCGGCGGCGGATCGACCGGCCAGCGCTGCGGCGGCGGCGTTTCCCGGGAGTGTTGCTGCCGATGCACCTCGGATTGAACGCACGATTGACGTCGTGTGCCGCGAAAGCCAGTGGATTTCAACCGGTTTGTATGCGGTGCCGGGTGAGGCGATCACGGTCGAGTTTGATAGCGAGCGGGATGTGGTGCCGCCGCAATTGCAGATTCGGATTGGTGCGCATACGGATGGGCTGTGGCATCATCCGGATTGGAGACGGGCACCGGATGTCTCAGTGGCGTACAACCTGATCAACGATGGCAAGGTGATGGCGAGTTCGTTTGGCGGATTGATTTATATCATGGCTCCACGGGAAGTGCGTGAGCAGGAGCGGATGAAGATCACGATTCGTGGTGCGGTGGCTGCGCCGTTGTTTGTGCTCGGTTCGACGCGGAGTGAGGAGTGGAAGTTGACGATTCGCAATGCGCCGGGGCCGTGGGCGGAATTGGCGACGGACAAGGTGATACTGACGGTGCCATCATCGGAGATTCGCGGCCTGGAGAATCCTGAGGAATTGATGCAGTTCTGGAATCGCATTCTGGATGCAGATGCGGATCTGGCGGCGATTCCGCGTGAGCGTGGGAAGCCACAGCGGATTTGTGCAGATGTGCAGATCAGCGCGGGGTACATGCACAGTGGCTATCCGATCATGACGCATCTGGATGCGGTGGATGAGATGACGCAGTTGGCAAAGCTCTCGGCGGGGAGTTGGGGCCTGTTTCACGAACTGGGGCATAATCATCAGGAGCCGGACTGGACATTTGATGGAACGACGGAAGTGACGTGCAATCTGTTTTCGCTGTATGTGATTGAGCAGGTGTGCGGCAAACCATGGAGCGAGGGGCACGGGGGGATGAAGGATCGCGCCAAGCAGTTTGCGGAGTGGGAGAAGAAAGGACGCACGTTTGAGGTGTGGAAGCAGGAGCCGTTCCTGGCGTTGCAGATGTATGCCCAGCTTGTCGAGGGCTTTGGTTGGGAGCCGTATAAGAAGGTGTTTGCCGAGTATCGGAAGTTGCAGCCAAGCGAACGCCCCAAGGGTGAACTGGCCAAGCATGATCAATGGATGACGCGGATGAGCAGGACGGTGGGAAAGAACCTGGGACCTTTTTTCCAGGCGTGGAATGTTCCAACCTCTGAAACAGCCCGGGCTTCCCTGAATGACCTTCCCGTCTGGTTCCCGCCTGATCTTCCCGAATCGTGGAAATCACCCTCTCCGGCATCCACTGAAAAGCCCCGCTAACCTTGAGCACCATGACCAATCCATCGATGCGACTCTCCTCTGCCGCGATTCTGACGGTTCTTGCTTCTGCATGTGCTTCGGCCTGCGCGAACGCGAGGGCTGAAGGGGCTCCGGAACCGATTCGGACACTGATTGTCACCGGCCACAACAACCACAACTGGCAATACACCAGCCGCATGCACGCGGACACGTTGCGAGCGACGAATCGATTTACTGTTGATGTGACGGACGACCCGGCGACGACGCTGGCGGATGCGGGCAAACTGAATTCCTACCAGGTCATCGTGCTGGACTACAACGATGATCACGCGCCCAAGCGGTGGGGTGCGAGCGCGGAGAAGAACTTTGCCGAGGCCGTGGCCAAGGGAACCGGCGTGGTCGCGATTCACTCGGCGAACAACGCCTTCCGCGGCTGGAAGGAATACGAGTCGATGGTGGGATTGATGTGGCGCGATGGCGCCGGCCATGGGAAGTTCCATGAGTTTTCAGTTGAAATCGTGGATGCGAACCATCCGGTGATGAGCGGCTTGAAGGCGTGGTCAACACCCGATGAGTTGTACCATGGTCTGACCAATCCGCAGAAATCGCCGTACAAACTGCTTGCACAGGCGATGTCGAGCAAGGAATCCGGCGGCACCGGAAAAGCCGAACCGATGGCACTGACCTTGTCATTCGGTCAGGGGCGCATTCTCGCGACGCCGCTGGGTCATGTCTGGGTGAACAGCGACTCAACGAAGCCATCGATTTCCAATCAAGGATTCAAGACGCTGCTCGTTCGTAGTGCCGAATGGGCGGCGACCGGATCGGTCACAATTGACTCATGGTCTGATGTTCGCACTCACAACACGCTGAGCGCGAGCGAAAAGGCCGATGGCTGGAAACTGCTCTTCGACGGCACGACTCCTCAATTCCGCAGCTTTAAGAAAACCGCCATGCCCGCGCAAGGGTGGGTCGTCAAGAATGGCGAGTTGATCCATGAGACCAACGGTCGTGGCGGCGACATCGTCACGCTTGATCAATACGCCAACTTCGAGTTCTCCTGCGATTGGAACGTCGCCGAGGGGGGCAACAGCGGCATCATGTATCACTGCTCGGAAGAGTTCACGTACCCTTGGGAGACCGGACCTGAGTGCCAGATTCTCGACGATGCCCGCCACGCCGATGGCAAGAAGCCCAAGACCCGCGCTGGCACCCTGTATGACCTCATTCCCACCGCGGTTGATGTCTCACGCCCGGCCGGCGAGTGGAACTCTGCCCGTATCGTGATTCAAGGGACCCGCATTCAGCACTTCCTCAACGGCTGGAAGGTGGTGGATATTGACACCACGAGCGAAGAATTCCAAGCCGCCTACAAGCAGAGCAAGTGGCCGGGGATGAAGAATTTCAATACCAAATCCACTGGCTACATCGCGCTCCAGGATCACGGCGATCTGGTGCGATTCCGCAATATTAAAGTTCGTGAGCTGAAGTAAACCGCATCACTCTGCGGCACGAAGGCGATCCAGATGCGGCTGCACCGCATCCCATGGTCGCACCTTGCCCTTGATCATCCACGCCGGGCCCACGGCGACACTCCATCCCTGGTGAATCCAGTGTGCCATCCATTGTGGCACCCAATCCGGTTCTGCTTCCCACTTCTTGCCATCGGGCAGATTGTTCAGTAGAATGATGCGTTCGCCGGAAAGCTGCTCCAAGGGAGCCATCCAAGGTTCGGCGTTCTTCAGCGTGCGTTCCAGGGTGGCGTTGACGATCTGAAAATTGGCATCAAAGAGAGCGCGATCGGTTGCGCTCGGCGCGGTTTCCACATACGTCCGCACACCCATCGAAGTGAGCAGCCGGTAGACGCTCAATTCCCAGCTTCCCTCGCTGACATTGTGCAGAGCGTCAAAAGCAATATCCATGCCCGCTTCCAAAGGCAAGCGATACGCCGCAGCGAGATTGACCAGAAACCCAAAGCGATCCTTCCGATCAATCAGCTTTTGCAACCGTGGGTTCTTGGGCAGCATGCCCATGTAAGCGATGACCGGAATCCGCCGCGTCATCGGCTTCCACGCATCCACGAATCCATCGAGAATCCAACCCAAGCCGGCTTCCTTGGCGGAAATGAATTGATCCGCCATCATCTCTTCCTTGGCTTTGGTTCCGCCGGGATTGTGAAGTTGAATGACATCAAAGCCGCCGGTCATTGCAGGGAGCGCCCATCGATCGACAAATCCCTGCCAACCTTCCTTCTTGATATTCCACGCGATGCGGCGCTCCTTGTCATCCGGCGACGAATTACCGATCGGATACCACGCGATGATCCGCGGTTTCCGCTCCACCTTGCCCTTCGGCGTCTTGATGTAGCCGCTGCGCACATCAATCTGGGCCGGAGTTCTCCGTTTTGGTGCCTCTGCGGGTTGAATGGTGTGATTCTGTGCCGATGTCACCGCCGCAGTCGCTGCAAGCCCGCCAAGCACCGTGCCTGCCAGCATCCGCCGACGGCTGAGTTGCAGGGCATCGCCGTCATCCTGCCCTGATCGGTTCTCGATGCTCATGCAGCGTACCTCACACCATCAGACGCTCACTTGGCTGCTTCGTTCCGGGCAATGGTCTCAAACATGCTCTTCATCCCCGCTCGATACACCGTGTGGGCCATCTGCGGCACAATGGTCACTTCCGCATCGCTGCCCAGTTTGGCCAGCGAATCCTTGAGCCGCCTCGCAGCGCCTTCGAGGTAGAAGGTATCAACCTCTCCGGCATACACGTGAATCTTGCCGGCGAGCAACGATCGTTTGGCACTCCATTCCGCTTCCATCTTGCGGCGAATGTCGTATTTCTCCCAATTTTTCATACGGTCTGTGAACACCTTGCCGGTCGCGCGGTCGAATATCTGCACTGGCTTTCCGTCGCTGCCGCGCGGGCTGAAGACAGCTTCAAATGAACTGATCTGGCCTCCCGGCCCCATCACCGTTTCCATGGCCACAAAGTCTTGGTAGAACAAGCTCGGTGCACCACCCATTCGTGCAAGCGGACGTTTCTCCCCCTGCTCGTTCGTGTACATGTTGATCTCGGGCTTGTAGAGATCAATCTGCTGAAAGTCGTGAAAGTCCACAGGATCAGGGCAGTGTGACCAGCATCCAGAAAACTCGCTCGGATACTCAACCTGGAGCCACAGCGAGCTCCATCCACCCGAGGAGATTCCCGTGACATAGCGTCGCGCAGCCCCGCCGCCACGGAACTGCTTTTCCAGCGCAGGCGCGAGTTCCTTGACCAAAGCTGCGCCGCGAGGGCCATTATTTGCCGAATCCGCAAACACACTGTGCCCTTCAAAGCACGTCGGATCAGGTACCACAAAGATGACTTCTGATTCTGGTCCTTCGCGTGGCACCATGCCGCGCATCATGCCGAGATCTCGATGAGTACCGCCGAACCCGGTCACGAAATAGACCACCGGATAGGTCTTCTGCGGCGAGGTCACCCAGCTAGGCGGCAGATATACACTGGCTCTCATTGAAATGTCTCGGCCTGCAAACGACGACAACATGTCGCTTTTCATCTCAAAAAGCTTGGTGCGATCGT
>CAYTYD010000181.1:0-6820 GCA_964441555.1 uncultured Phycisphaeraceae bacterium
GATTGGGGGAGTTGATGGGGCGTGAGCGGAACCCGTTGGTGGGGACGACGGCGAGCGGGGGCATCGTGACGTGCCGCGTGAGGGTGGAGGGGATGATGACGGGATTGGAGGCGGAGGGGTTGCTGGATGAGGCGGAGCGGGAGATTCGCGGGAAGTTGGGCGTGCATGCGTTTGCCACGGGGCATAACTCGCTCGCGCGGGCGTGCGTGGAAGAGTTGAAGAAGCGGGGCCCACATGGGGGCCAGACGCTGGGCGTGGTGGAGAGTTGCACCGGCGGCATGCTCGGCGCGGCGGTGACGGAGATCGCGGGAAGTTCGGCGGTGTTTGTGGGTGGGTTGCAGACGTATTCGAATGGCTTGAAGGAGAAACTGGCGGGAGTGCGGAGTGAGACGCTGGCGAAGTTTGGGGCGGTGAGTGGAGAGGTGGCGCGGGAGATGGCGGTGGGTGGGTGCGCAGCCCTTGGGTGTGAGTGGTGCGTGAGTGTGACGGGGATCGCGGGGCCGGATGGGGGGAGTTTGGAGAAGCCGGTGGGGACGGTGTGGATCGGGATCGCGGGGCCGAAAGGTGTCGTGACGCGGCGGTTTGCGATGAGTGGGGAGCGGCAGCCGGTGCGGCAGTGGAGTGTGACTGCCGCGCTGGGGGCGTTGTGGATGGATCTGCATCAGAGTGAAGTGAAGATGTTGAGGGAGCAGGAACGGAGGGGATAGAGGCAAGGCATCAGGCACCGGGCATCAGGCATCAGAAAAGACAAGGCACTGGGCATGGGGCACTTGGCACTAGGGTGGAAAGAGAAGTGGCAGAGTGAGGGATTGCGTAAACTGTTTGCGTGGTACCACCCGTTGATCTGAATTCGTTGAGTTTGCCGGACCTCTATCGCACGCTGTGTGAGCGGGGGACAGCGCGGCGATTGATTGAACTGGCACGGGATGAGGATCTGCCGGGTGGAAATCTCGCCACGGATGTCACGAGCATGGTGGCGGTGGGGGATGAGCAGTGCACGGCGGTGATGCGGGCGCGGAAGCCGGGGATGATCGCGGGGCTGGCGACGCTGGATGAGGTGGTGCGGGTCTTTGGGGCCAACGTGCGGGTGGAGTTGGTGAAGCACGATGGCGATGCGATGGCAGCGGGAGATGTGCTGGCCAGATTGACCGGACCTGCGCGGCATGTGCTGGGGATCGAGCGGACAGCCCTGAACCTGGTATCGCGCTTGAGTGGTGTGGCGACGCTGACCAAGCGGTATGTAGATGCAGCGGCGGGTGGAAACGCTCGCGTGTACGACACACGCAAGACGACACCGGGATTGCGGATGCTGGAGAAATATGCGGTGCGCTGCGGCGGTGGGTGTTGTCACCGGCTGGATCTGGGTGATGCGATATTGATCAAGGACAATCACATTGCGGGAGTGAGCATCGCAGATCTGGGACCTCGCGTGCGCGAGTTGGGCACAGCAGCGCGGCAGAGATTTTCCGCGCTGCGCTTCGTGATGGTAGAGGTGGACGGGCTGGAGCAATTGCAGAGCATTCTGAGGTCGGCATCAGATGTGGTAGACATCGTTCTGCTGGACAACATGAATGCGGACATGCTGCGAAGGGCAGCGCAGATGCGCGATGAGGCAGTGAAGGGTGGCGCGCGGCGGGTGGAACTCGAAGCATCTGGTGGAGTGACGCTGGAAACGATCGGGGGAATTGCCAAGACGGGTGTAGATCGGATCAGCATCGGCGCGTTGACGCATCAGGCGGTATCGGTGGATATCGGGCTCGATATTGATGTGGGTGGTGCATGAGCGGTGCGGATGAGATGCACGCGTGGCAAAGTGTGCTGGATGGCGCGATTGAGCGTGCCGCAGGCAGCGGAGTGTGGAAGCCATTGAGCCGCGTTGTGGTGGTGGCCGAGGCGTTATCGACGCAGGACATCGCGCGAGCGCACGGCGAGCAGGCGGCGGGCGTAGTGGTGGCGGCCTTGCGGCAAACGGGCGGACGAGGACGATTGGGAAGGGGTTGGGCGGACACTGCGGAGTTGGGTGTGGCGGTGTCGCTGGCGGTGGATGTGCGCGGGCGAGACGCATTGGCGCGGCCGGGAGTGCTTGCGCTGGTGGCGGGGTTGGGTGCGCTGCGAGCGGTGCGATCTCAGCATTGCACACCGGAGACGTTGGGGATGAAGTGGCCGAACGATGTGGTTGAACGCGTCAGCGGCAGGAAGCTGGCTGGCGTGCTGATTGAACAGTTTGGCACACTGGCAGTGATTGGTGTGGGTGTGAATGTCTTGCAACGGAGCGAGGACTTTCCGCCGGAGCTTGGTGATTCGGCGATATCGATTGTGGAATCGGATGTGGCGGGGGGGATGCAGAGTGGCAGAGTGTTGAAGCGAGAGGAAGTCGCGGCGGCGGTCGTCGAAGAGGTGGGCCGGGGGTTGGTGACCGTGTGTGAGCCGGGGGGAGTCGAAAGGTTGGAAGAGGAGTTTGCGGGGGCGGATGTGTTGAAGGGGACGATGCAGACGTTTGTGAGTGATGGGGTGAGTTATCGGGGGCGGGTGCTGTCGATTGAGCCCTTGCGGCAGATCACGATTGCGACGGGGCAGGGAAATCGGGTGTTGCCTGCGGCAAAGACGTTGCTGGAGAGATTTCAGAGACCGGCGAGGGTGCCGCGAAAGAGTTGAGGCGGGAGTTGCCGGTTTGTGGTTTGACGGGGTTGTGGACGGGCATTGAGAGTGTGCCGCGAATACAATGAATCGGATCGGAGTTGTGTGACGAAATCCGTTCCAGATTCGGTATCTGTTTATTGGCTTGTAGAGTTGCTTGTTGACCTGTTTGTTCACCGGCTTTCCCGCCGCAATTTGGAGTGTGCGCCATGGCTGATCTGAAGAACCTGAAGGGCATTTCTGAGGCAGACAAGAAACTTCTGGCGGAGGCGGAGGAGTGGCTGGGTGCGGAACCGACGAAGATGGGGCCGGTGAAGAATCTGTTCTGGGGCAACATCAAGGAAGATTTTTACTTTCCGTATCCCGTGCAGGACCCGCGCGAGACGGCGGAGTGTGACCAGCTCTTGGCGCGGCTGGATGAGTATCTGAAGAATGAACATCCGGCGGTGCAGATTGATCAGGATCAGGAGATCCCGCGCTGGGTGGTGGACAAGTTGTTCGGGCTGGGCGTGCTGGGGATGACGATTCCCAAGGAGTACGGCGGCCTGGGATTGGGGATCACGAGTTACAACCGCGTGCTGGAGCGCATCGGCATGTCGTGCGGCTCGACGGCGGTGATGGTGAGCGCGCACCAATCCATCGGCTGCAAGGCGGTCATGCTGTATGGCAATACCGAGCAGAAGAAGTGGTGGCTGCCCCACCTGGCCAAGGACTGGCTGAGCGCGTTCTGTCTGAGCGAGCCAAACGTGGGTTGTGATGCCGGTGGCCAGGAGACCAACTTCACCAAGGATGGAGACTACTTCATCATCAATGGTGAGAAGAAGTGGGCCACCAGCGGTGCTCTGTCCGGTCTGTTCACCGTGATGTGCCGCGAAAAGCGCGAGGATGGAAAGGGCAAGATCTCGGCCCTGGTGTGCCACCCGGAGATGGAAGGGATCGAGATCTATCAGAAAAACCGCAGCAAGTGTGGTATTCGCGGGACGTGGCAGGCGCGCATCCGCTTCCACAACGTGCGTGTGCACAAGGACCACCTGCTCGGTCAGGAAGGGCGCGGCCTGCAGATCGCTCTGTCGTGCCTGAATTATGGGCGGTGCACGCTGAGCGCGGGGATGATCGGCGGTGCCAAGCGCGTGCGCGATCAGGCGACCAAGTGGGCCATGACGCGCTTCCAGTTCGGTAAGCCGTTGGCTGCCCAGGAACTGGTGCGCGAGCGGATCGCTCACATGTCAGCCCTGTGTTACGCGATGGATGCCGTGCTCTATATGACCACCGGCATGCTGGACCGCCATGATGAGGACATCCAGGTCGAGACGGCGGTGTGCAAGGTCTTCTGTTCGGAGATGGGCTGGCGGGCAGTGAATGACGGCGTGCAGATCATGGGTGGCGAGTCGTACATGACGGAGAATGAGGTGGAGCGGATCTTCCGCGACTCACGCATTAATCTCATCGTCGAAGGCGCCAACGAAGTGATGCAGTCGTATGTGTTCGGCTATGGCGGTAAGCAGCTCGCCGAGCAGATGCTGGGAATCAAGAACGCCTTGATGAAGGATTCGGATGAATCGCTGGGAGCGTTCCTGGGCAAGGCGATCAAGAACTCCTTCCGGCCTGAGATCATGGCCAAGGCGATCCCGCTGGGATTGGAAGTGTTCCTGGGCATCCGCCGCAAACTGCCGGTGATCAACAAGATTCACCCCGACCTGCGCGAGTATGCCGATCGTCTTTCTCACCTGGTTCGCGAGCACACCTATCAGTTCAAGGTGATGAGCAAGCGCTATGACGTGAAGATGCTGGAGCGGCAGAGCGTGCAGGCACGCCTGGCGGATTGCGCGCTTCTCCTGCATGCCTGGGCGTGCACGCTGGCCAAACTTGAGAACGACATGCGCAAGCATGGCGGCAATGGCAACAACGATCCCGAATTCCAGCGTGACAAGGCGGCAGCGATCCACTATTTCGACCTCGCGGAACTCGAGATCCGTACCAAGATGCGGGCTCTGTATGAGAACGCGGATGAGACGATGCTGAAGGCGGCTGATGCGGCCATGAAGCACACAGGTACCTTGCCCAACGGCGAGTTCATCATTCCCGAGCGCAGCCCGATCGCCAAGGGGACGGGCCGCACCGTGACACAGCGCGGCATCAAGCAGTTCCCGGGTGATGGCGCACGTCAGCCCGTTGGGACCGTGTGAGAAAGAAAGTCTGAGATCTGAAGATTGAGTATGCTTGAAGGGCACTGCGGCAGCGCGGTGCCCTTTTTGATTTTCGCTTACGCGAGAACGATGAAGTGTTGGATCGAGAAAAGGGATCGATGACAAACGACGCAATGAGCACCACGCAATCAGAGATGAATGCGGCGACGCGGCCGCACGTGATGCAATGCTCGGAGGTGTGGGGCGGGAATGAGCCGGTGGAGCGGGGCGTGGTGATGCAGGGGCTGGATGCGTTTGTCTTTGGTGTGCCGCACGATGGGGCGACGGCAGGGGGTGATATTCACTATGTGTCGAGTTGCGCGACGGGGCGAATCACGCGGGTGCTGTTGGCGGATGTGAGCGGGCATGGAATCGAGGTGGCGGAGGTTGCGTCGCGGCTGCGCTCCATCATGCGGCGGTTTGTGAACTACGTCGATCAGTCCAGACTTGCCGCTCAGATTAACCAGGAGTTTGCCAAGCTCTCCTCCGGCGGCCACTTTGCCACGGCGGTGATTGCGACATGCTGGGGGCCAACGGGGGAGATTGAGATCACGAATGCGGGGCATCCGCCGCCGCTGTTGTATCGGGCGAAGAAGAAGGAATGGACTGTGGTGGCGGCGGGGGATCGATTAGAGGCGACCGGCCCGAGTGATCTGCCATTGGGGATTCTGGATGACACGGCGTACGGGCGTGGAAAGGTGAGACTGCGCGAGGGTGATCTGCTGGTGATGTACACCGATGCGCTGATCGAGGCAAAGACAGCAGATGGGAATTTGCTAGGAGTGGTGGGGCTGGTGGATGTGGCGCAAGGGCTGGATGATGTCAGTGCTGAGGGTTTATCGCGGCGGCTGGTGGATGGGGTGATCGCGCGGACTGCCTATTCGGTGCTGGATGATGATGCGACGGTGATGGTGCTGCGGTCCAATGCGCTGGTGCCGCGGGGGTCGTTGCGGCAGGGAATTGAGACGACGCGGCGGCTGTTGAAGGAATTTGTGGATTCGCTGAAGCCCGGTGCGGAAGGGTTTGCGTGGCCGCAGGTGAGAATCGACAATGTGCTGGGGAGCTTCTTTGACGGGCTGAATCGGCGATGAAGGGACGTTGTGTCGGCTGAAGAGTGAAAAAGCGGTGTGGATGGGGTAATCGGAGCCGGGTGGAACCGGGGAGCGACGTATCATGGCCCACATCTGGTTCCTGGCCCCGGGAGCCACGAAGAATCGGTTTTTGTCAGGAGCATGACATGCCCAAGCGCACGGTCTATTCAGCGACGATCGACTACATCCAGATCATGGATGAGCATGGTGTGGTGGATGAGAAGTTGGCCGCGACCGGTCCTCGTCTGAAGGATGAGGACATGGTGAAGTTGTACGACTTCATGATCACCTGCCGCCAGTTGGATGAGATCGCATTTAAGTTGCAGCGGTCGGGGCGCATGGGCACCTACCCGCAGAACAAGGGACAGGAAGCCGCGGCGATCGGCGCGGCCTTTGCGGCGATCGTGGGGACGGACTATCTGGTGCCGTGCTACCGCGAGAACGCAGCGCTCTTCATGCACGGCCTGCCAATGGAGAAGATCCTCCTCCACTGGATGGGTGATGAGCGCGGCAATCAGATTCCCGATGGTGTGCGCATGACGCCCTTGTGCATTCCCATCGGCACGCAGATGCTCCACGCGACGGGAATCTCGTGGGCCAAGAAATTGCAGGGCGAGAAGTCAGTGGCGTTCACGTTCTTTGGCGATGGTGCCACCAGCGAAGGTGACTTCCACGAAGCGATGAACTTTGCCAGTGTATATCAGACTCCGACCATCTTTGTGTGCCAGAACAACCAGTGGGCCATCAGCGTGCCACGCGAGAGCCAGATGAACTCGGAGACCGTGGCCCAGAAGGCGATTGCCTATGGCATGCCGACGGTGCAGGTGGATGGCAACGACCTGATGGCAACGTATCGCGTGTGCAAAGAGGCCGCGGACAAGGCACGCAATGGTGGCGGCCCGTCTT
>CAYTYD010000182.1:0-6818 GCA_964441555.1 uncultured Phycisphaeraceae bacterium
ATTGCAGGAGGGCTTGGCTGCGCGTGATGTCGGCCCCGCGGCATACCTTGCCGCGACCGCAGAGCCCGACTTGGTCGCGCCGCCGACACCAGCCAAGCAGGTCTTGCAGGTGCACAAGTCGTTCCTGGTGACCCAGGACGAGGCTGGGGTGTTGATTGTGGACCAGCACGCCCTGCATGAGCGCGTAATGTTTGAGTTTCTGATGCAGCGGGTGATGAAGGATGATTCAGGATTGGAATCGCAGCGGTTGCTGGTGCCAGTCGTGGTGGATGCAACGGAAGTGCAGGTGGAACGTTTGGGGTCGTTGGCGCCGCTGCTGAACAAACTTGGGATGGAACTGTCAGCGATCGGGCCCAGGACTGTGGCCGTGCAGGCAATGGCGACGTTCCTGAGTGAAAAAGGTGTGGATGTTGGCGAGGTGGCTAGGGAATTACTTGAAAAAGCAGAGAGTGAGCAGGGGTGGCAATCGCTGAAGATGGCCAGTGAGGAAGTGGTGCGCGACATCGTGAACATGATGGCGTGCAAGGCGGCGGTGAAGGCCGGGGATGCGATGACACAAACCGAATTGGCGGATTTGTTGGCATTGCGCGAAGCGGTGGATCGCTCCAGCAATTGCCCGCACGGCAGGCCGACGACGATTCGTCTGACGATTCAGGATCTGGAAAAGTTGTTTGGAAGAACGTGAGATCAGGAACCACCCGAGCCGTGGCAACGTCAGGATGATGTGCCGAAGGTCTCGGGCGGAATGTGGGATGCAGAAAGAGGCAGAGTCGGGTATGTTGAATGTGTGCGACAGACGGAAAGGTGCTCAAGGACGAGCGATGGATGCCAAGTGCGGAGACATGTTGGATGGCGCAGATTGGGCGGGGAAGCTGCGTCCAGAGTCTGCCACGGAGCGCGAAGTGCCACTATGGCGTGGACGCAAGATTCTTTTGGCAAGCCGTTCACCTCGTCGCCGCGAATTTCTGGAGCGAGCAGGAGCGGCCTTTATCAGCATTCATCCTGGTGTAGATGATTCAGAATTGCTTCCCGGTTGTGGCACGGCGGTGGGGTGGGTGATGGGGCTTGCCTTCCTGAAGGCCCGCGCCGGTGTAGACCACTTGCGCAGCAACGCCGAACTGAGTGGCAACTGGCTGGCCCTCGGGGCGGACACGACGTGCGTTATCGATGGTGTGTGCATCGGCACGCCGCGCGATGCCGATGAGGCGGCGGCGATGATTCGCGGCATGAGCGGTCGAAAGCATGAAGTGGTGAGCGGTGTGGCCTTGGTGTGCCCGCTGACGGGAGAGCGGCGAGTCTTTGCCGATGCCGCGAAAGTGTGGATGGATGCGATTCCCGATGCACAGATCCGCGACTACATCGCGGGTGATGGCTGGAAGGGAAAAGCCGGGGCGTACAACTTGTCAGAGCGGATCGCTGCGGGGTGGCCCATTCGCGTGGAAGGTGATCCGACCACGATCATGGGCTTGCCGATGCGGAGGTTGGTGAGGGAGATGGGAAGGCGGAACTGAGTCGTCGAGGCGCTAAAGCACCGCACCGGCTTTGGCTTCGTGGGCGTATTCCTTCAGCCATTTCGGAATCTGTCGCGCTTTCAGAAAGCGATCCACGATAGAGCGAAGTCGCGTTGCAATGACACGGTGTTCGGGTTTGCCTCCCCTTGCATCACATTGACAGGCGTGTCCGATGCCGTGCAGAGCGCTGAGAAGGCATGTGGTTGTTTTGCAATGCAGTAAGACACTTTCAAGAATCTGAATACTCGGCTCTACCAATTGTGGATGCTTGGACGGGAAGTACAACGGAATTTCCAGTCGATCCATGTCCCAAATCATGTACACCGCGCCGTCTATACCTCGACCATTTCGAGGGTCAGAATCAGGAGTGTCAAGATCTATGCCGCACACCTTGTCGAAAAGGTCCGTGTACAGCGTCGAGATCGATTGGTAGCATCTGACCTTGAGATCTTCCGGAACATCAGAGTGAATGACGTGATACATCATGTCGGAACGAACGCCGAAGATGTACCAGATGCAGGCGGCAATTTGCTCACGAGAATACCGATCCGCGACAAAGCCAGGAGATTCAAAAAGTCTCGTCAGAAACGTCGTGTCGATCATGTGAGGCGTGGATGAAAGGAGCAATTCCTGATCCTCATTCGATTGATTGACGGGAGAAAATTGCTCGGCACCTTCCTCATCCTCTTGCGTGAAGCAGTCGTGAACCCATTCGTCAAAAGATTGGAAATGACTGGCCATTCGAAGATTCTACGGTTCCGCTCAGCGTGCTGAGACAACCGAGTCGCTCCGCCGCGCGTGCAATGCCTCTACCCTCCCCCGTGCTCTTTGCCGATCCCTCAATTTCAAAAGCTCCCGCGCTCGATCCCGGTGTGCCGCTGGTGACGCCATGGGTCGTGATTCCCCTCGCGATCGTCGCGATGCTCCTGATCGCTGGGCACATCATCAATCTGCGGTCAGATGGAGACATCCCTGATTCGCGCCGTCGCATTCGTCTCGCGAATGCTTGGCTGATGCTGATCCTCGCCCCCATCGCAGCGATGGCGTTCTCGATTGTCACGCCCGGCCAGGCCCGCGAGTTTGTCCTGCTGATGTCGATCGTGGTGGGGATGCTCGGCTTCATCGTCATCCTCGCCTGTGCCGATGCGGTGAACAACCTCCGCATTCATCGCACTGCAGTGCGTGAACTACGCGAAGAGATCGCCAAAACGCGGCTGGATGCGCAGCTCGAAGAAGCCCGACGCGCCCGCGAATCTGTCAAAGAGGCAACCAGTCCGACTGAGTCCAAGGAGCAGGCGTGAGGGGTGCCGACCATCCCAGCGCATCCGCATCGTCGCCCCTGCCTCTCTGGCTGGCAGCGACGATCGGCCCTCTTGCTGCGAGCGTGTATGGCCCTGTGCTTGCTTCGCGCAACCGAAAGTTCGACGCCGGCAAAGGCGTCATCACCTTTGATCGCCCCGTCATCAGCATCGGCAATCTCACAGTCGGCGGAACCGGCAAAACGCCGATGGTGTCTTGGGTGGCAGCAAAGCTGCGCAGCGCAGGTCACGATCCCTGCATCGCCATGCGCGGCTATCGCGCGGTGAACGGCGTGAGCGACGAAGCAGCAGAATACGCCGCGCGCTTCAGCGATCTCCCCATCGTTGCGCAACCCAATCGAATCGAAGGTCTCATCAAACTCTTCGGCTCTGCACGCGGCGAGCGTGTCGATTCAATCGTCCTCGATGATGGCTTTCAACATCGCCAAATCTCGCGGCAGGCCAACATCGTGCTCATCGATGCACGCTGGAATCTCGACGAGGCAAAGTTGTTGCCCCACGGGTGGTATCGCGAAGGTCCCCCCGCGCTCCGCCGCGCCGATGCCGTGGTGTTGATGCACGCCGATCGAGTCATCGCCACTGAGCTCGCCGCCCAGCAGGAGCGAGTCAGGCGATGGGCCACCGCGCCCCTCGCGACAGCGCGGCACACGTGGCGATGTGTCGATCTCTTCGGCCCCGGTGACAAGGTCCTGCAATCCACCGAGGCGGTGTGGATGAAGGGAAAGCGCCTGGCCCTCATCGCCGCGATCGCCCGCCCCGAACAATTTGTCGATCAGGTGGAAAAGGCGACTGGCCAAAAAGCGGTCGAGGCCGTGATCCTGCGCGATCATGACCAACTGCCAATCGCCGAGATTCAGCGGCTGGGGCGGCTCAATGTCGATGGCATCGTGATGACCGGGAAAGACTGGGCCAAAGTGGTGGGGCACCAAAACAAGGGTAAACACCTGGTTGGCGGCGAAGGGCCTGAAGTGCGGGCGACCCTGGGCGTAAATCTGCCTGTCTCCATCGTGGTGCCGCGGGTCGAGGTTGAGTTTCTGGAGGGTGAAGAGGGCGTTTGGAGGGTGGTGGAGGGGGCGATGGCACAAGCGACAGCCCTGAAGGAACCGTCGGAAAGCCCTGATGAGCCAGAAAGCCCCATAGCGGCGTAATCGTCGGGTGTGCAGCGGGGCGGCGGGAATGGCCAGGATGTTGTGATACAGAAGCCAGCGATTTGACGCCCGGAGCGGTTCTTGCTAATACACTGGGGCCCCAATCGGAAGGGGTCCACCCCTCCGGCTTTGTATTCCCCCTGACGCACCTTCGGGTGCGGATTGGTGGTATAAAGAAGAGGATCGACGCCGCGGCAGGATGCCGTGGAGGTCGTGTTGAGTTGAATCAGGAGCCGATCTGCGTGGGCATGATCGGATGAATGAAGGAGTGTCGCGTGCACTGGTTGACCAAAGCATTTGTTCTCGCCGCCGCCGTTCTCGCCGTTCTGCTCTCTGCGTTGACGATCGCCTATTCGAGCAACGCCGACAAGATCGTGGGCGATTACTACGACGAGCAGGCCCGGCGCACGTCTGCTGAAGCCATGGCCTCAGGCGCAGAGTCCAAGTTCGGCTCTGAGCGTGCGGAAATGAATGCCAAGGTGGCCGTTCTCGGCCGCGACATCACCTCGCTGCAGTCGCAGGTGAGCCAGTTGCAGAGCGAAAACGCCAAGCTCCTCCTGGGCAAGAACTCAGCCGAAGATGAGCGTCGCCTGGCGATGAGCAAGCTCGATGAGCTGCAGATCACCGCTCGCACGCAGGCCTCGCTGATTCAGTCGTATCGCGATGAAACCACCACCTTGCGTGGCAATGAGCAGCGTTCGCAGCGCGAAAAGAACGAAATGGGCGATCGCATCAGCGACCTTGAAGCCAAGCGCGAAGTGCTTGAGCAGAGTCTGCGTTCGCTGCAAGAGCAGCTCGCCGAGGCCCGCACGGGTCTTGAGAACGCCCTGAGTGGCGCGACCGCGACCAAGACCGCAGCTGGAAACGCCGAGGCCTTCACCTTCTCCGGCCCCATCATCCGTGGCCGCGTCGATGAAGTGGGCAGCGATGCCGCCACCGGCTCGACCCTCGTCAAGATCAACGTCGGTTCGGCTGACAACGTTCGCGACAACATGAAGTTCTACGTGGTGCGTGGCAACGACTTTGTCGGCACCCTCACCGTCGTCAAGACCGATCTGAAGCACGCCATCGCCAAGGTGACCTTGACCGGCAGCAATGGCGCCGTGTCCACCAGCGACATGATCCTCAGCCGCATCGGCAACAACTGAGTTCTGGTTCTTCTGAGACCCTACGAATTTGCCTTTATGTATAAAGGAGTGAATCCATGAGCCAGATGGGAATGCAGATGCCGGGTGGAATGCGGATGCGTCGAGGGGCCTCCCCAGACGCGTACACCGCGCTCGCGGCGGTGGCCACGGTGTGCCTGGGTGTGGCGGTTGCCTTTGTCTACCAGGGTGCAAGCAAGGTCGGCAAGGATGGCAGCGCGATGGGCATGCAGGAAGCCCACAAGATCGTCCTCAAGAAGGCCGATGCCAAGTAAATTGACCTGCCACAGGCAGGTGATTTCTCGGACGGTTTGGTCCGGTTTCGAGTGGGATTGACTTGTCAAGAGACTTGACGCCGGACGGATTTGGACTACATTTAAATACCTGTCTCAGAGGGCGCGAAAGCGTCTGACGGGCAGGCCGGGCCGGATAGCGTGCCGCAAGGTGTGTGATTCCTGCCGACAATTAATGCCGGGGTGGTAGCTCAATTGGTTAGAGTACTGGACTGTCGATCCAGTGGTTGCGGGTTCGAGTCCCGTCCGCCTCGTATGAATGCAGAAGCTCGGCTTGCGCCGGGCTTCTGTCGTTTTTGCAACGCATTCGTTTACCCCTCCACCGAAATGCCTTCAGCCGAGGTGGTGCTGAGGACGAGTGGTTTAGCGCGGGCGGAGTGAGGTGCGGTAGCGAGCTCCAAGGTCCCAGCAACAGAATCAATCGAGGTCACAGTGACGATGGCGCCGGGCCTGATTTTGTGGGCATCCAGCAGCTTGAGGAAGGATTCGGATTGGTTGCGGATGCGTGCGATCCGCACGCGGCTGCCTTTGGTGCATTCCGAAAGCGGTCGAGAGGCAGAGCGTGCCGTGCTGCCGCCACTCCCAGGGATGCGGCCCTTGGCATCGGGAATCGGGTCGCCATGGGGATCGGCGGTGGGGTGGCCGAGGAAGGCGTCGAGGCGATCAAGGAGGCGTGGTGAGACGGCGTGCTCCAGCCGCTCCGCCTCCGCATGGACCTCCGACCAATCAAAGCCCAGGGTGCGGACCAAAAAGGTCTCGATGAGGCGGTGGCGGCGCAAAACATCCAGTGCCGCGGCACGGCCGGTGGCGGTGAGTGTGATTCCCCCATAACGCTGGGCCTTGGCGAGTTTCATGGCGACCAGACGCTTCACCATGCTGGTGGCGGTGCCCTTGGTGACGCCCAGCAGGGTGGCGAGTTTGGCGAGCCCGGCCTCACCCGTGGGGGATTCCTCGCAGAGGGTGTGCAGGGCTTTGAGGTAATTCTCGACCGTTTCTGACGCCATGTCCAAGAGTATGCGCTGACCCATCAAAACGTCGCACATTCCAAAGTTTGACTACTCAAACATTAATGCTATATCATACCATACTATGGATACAAACTTTGCGGCGAGAAAGCGTGCGTTCACGCTTATCGAGCTGTTGGTGGTGATCGCGATCATCGCGGTCCTGATCAGTGCGCTGTTGCCCGCCTTGGGTAAGGCGCGGCTGGCGGGGCGGGGTGCGGTCTGCTCCAGCAATATGCGTCAGATCGTGGTGGCAGCGCTCATGTACTGCGATGCCAATAGGGAGCATTTTCCCAGCACCATGGAAGTTGGGCCTGATGGCATGCCGACGACGATCAATTACTGGGACATCACGGCGCATCAGGCGGCCCTGGATGAATACATCTCCGGCATGCGCG
>CAYTYD010000183.1:0-6101 GCA_964441555.1 uncultured Phycisphaeraceae bacterium
CGGCCCTCCCGACGCGCCATTTTCGGACATGGATGTCGAATCGCCCTTGTCGGCTTAGATTTCAACCACCATCGCCACGCTATTTCCACCGCCCAGGCACAGCGCTGCCACGCCACGCTTCCCGCCTGTGCGATGCAACTGGTGAATCAGCGTCGTCAGCACGCGAGCGCCCGAAGCCCCGATCGGGTGCCCCAGCGCCACACCGCCGCCGCAGATGTTCAATTTGCTCTCGGGCACGCCCAGCATCTTCACATTGCACAGCACCTGGGCTGCAAACGCCTCATTGATCTCAAAGAGATCAATGTCCTTCACCGTCAGGTTCGCCTTCTTCAGCACGCCCTCGATGCCCGTGATCGGCGCTGCGAAAATATCCTTGGGTGCCACGCCGCTGGTGTGATACGCCACGATCTTTGCGATCGGCTTGATCCCCAGCTGCTCGGCCTTGGCCAGGCTCGCCACCGCCACCGCCGCCGCGCCATCCGAAATCTGGCTGGCGTTCGCCGCCGTCACGGTCCCTTCTTTCTCAAACGCCGGACGCAGTTTCGCCACACCATCCAGCGTCGTATCCGCGCGAATCCCCTCATCCGCGCTCACACCCGGCGACTTCTTATCCAGACACTGCTCGCCGGTCAGCGCGATGATCTCATTCTTGAAATACCCCGCCTTGGTCGCCTCTGCCGCCCGCTGATGGCTCTGCACTGCGAAGCGGTCCTGCTCCGCCCTCGAAATCTCATACTTCCGTGCGATGTGATCCGCCGAGTTGCCCATCGCGCACGCCTCAAACGCGCACCGCAACCCATCAAACGCCATGTGGTCTTCCATCGTCGCCGGGCCGTACTTCACGCCCTCGCGTACGCGGGCAAAGTGCGGCGCCTGCGTCATGTTCTCAAACCCGCCCGCGATCACCAAATGGTTATCCCCCGCCTTGATCGACTGCGCGGCAAGCATCACCGCCTCAAGACCGCTGCCGCACACCTTGTTGATCGTTTTGGCGCTCAGCGTCTCCGGCAATCCCGCCTTCAGCCCTGCCTGCCGCGCCGGGTTCTGCCCCAGTCCCGCCTGCAAGACGCACCCCATGATGCACTCATCCACAGCATCTTTCAGTTTGGGCTGCTCGGCAAACAACGCCGAAATCGCGTAGCTCCCGATCACCGGGCTTGGCACCTTCGACAGCCCACCGAAGAACTTTCCAATCGGTGTACGTTTCGCGGCAAGGATGACAGGGGTATTGGCTGCGGACATCGGTGCTCCTGAGTTTGACAACCGGGTGAATGTTCACCCGGATATTGAGATGCCGGATCGGTATCGCCGGACTCCCCACGATAGGAACACCCTCACCCCCTGCCAACCCCGGCAAGGTGACAGGAACGGTGCTGAACCGTGCCACTGACGCGGCCGCGGGTCAGTGGCAAGGCGTCCCCCTTCTCGCTGACCGCCCAAACCTGCACTCAACGGCACATGATCGCTTGGGTCATGGCCACCGGTCTTTCGCAGTGGGTCAAACTGTCATACGTCCTGTTCTGGTAGGGGTTTGTGTATCACAAACTCCCCGAGCGGAAACGACTACAAAATAGAGCCCGATAATGAGGCCGGTTCTGATCGCAAACCCAAGGATTTGGTCCAGTTGCCGGTCTGGTTGCGGGTGCAGAGTTGGTTGAGGCGCGTGGTGCGGATCCACGTGTTTGAACTGTGGAATGAGTTGGTCTGATCCGCGGCATCCAGGGTATGGCTGGCCACCTTAACCACACTGACCTCTCAAAGCCGAGGTCAGTGGCACGGAAGCAGAAAGCGTGAGGTCAGTGCCACCTGCCACCGAAGGCAGAAGAGGTCAGTGCCACCTGCCGCCAAATCAGAGGCACAAAGCCACAGTTACCAGCCACAAGCAAGTTCCACCTGCCTTTTGCAGAAGAAACTTCTGCGGACTTCACATCGTTTAGAGGTATAATTAGGAAGAATGTTGTTGTTTATTGCGGGGAATTATTGAAACGACACATCCCCACAAAACAACAAATAATATTATGTGAGCAAGATCCCATAAACATCTTCCGACAGTGATATTTGTAAGAAACTTCCATGAGCTATGGCATTCGCTTGGCCCCTGAGTTATGTACTGTTTAGACTTTGGAGTGATCAGAAAACTTTTCTGTTCTCCAAACGGAATTGCTCCATGTTGCCGTTCATTACCTTTCGAGTCCATATAACAATACCAAGCACCTAATTCAATATCTAAAAATTTTACAACTTGAACAAAGTGAATTATTCCTACATTATCCGCCAACATCTTTTGAACCTTCAAGAAATCACTCGAAACTGCATCGGGAGCATTGAATTCTGTGCCCAGAATTGCAACCACTTCATCGACATGAAAAATAACTGGCACATACGAAATGCCAAAACGATTCTCATATTTGAGCCAAAATACTTTACGCCCATATTCAGGCTGTTCCAGGTATGCAGATGCCGTAGGGGCGGGCTGGCGACTCGCACTGGCAGTCCAAAATACAAGTGTAGCCTCGCCCAAAAACAAACCAGCAAAGCCCAACACGATGAGCAATCTGATGAAACGAGCGCGTCTTGATTTGTTAAGCAGTTTTGTCAATGTCGAAGTTCGCCTACGGATACTCGGAGGATTTGGTGGCCGAAAATACTGAGGCGGGCGGATGGCACTGACCTCGCCTCTTCCGCTTTTCGTGCCACTGACCTCGGCTTTGAGAGGTCAGTGTGATTCTGGCCTGCCCTCCAGTTTTTGCACCCAAGCGATACGAGAGTCCCGACGGCACCGCTGTCTCCGTTCGGTCGCACGTTCGTCAGGTCTCGATCAGAGAGGATCACGGCGTCAATATAACTGGAAGCGGCTTGCCGCGCCAGGGTGTTTCACCAGCGGCTCGAACCCTGCTCATTTCGCAAAGCCATGGTCGCTGCAATTCACCACCTCCCCCTTACCCCTCCAAATCCCATCCAAACCACTCCAGCCCCACCCCGCCAAACCTATACTCGCCGTCTTTTCGCACTCCAAATCCCCAAAGCCGCCAGTAGCGGCTGCCAGTCACCACGGAAGGGCCTCATCTCATGCTTCGGCGGACACATACCTGCGGCGAACTTCGCGAATCTCACATCGGACAGACCGTCCGCCTCAACGGCTGGGTCAACGCCTATCGCGGCCACGGCACCGGCCTCACTTTCATCGACATGCGCGACCGTTTCGGCCTCACCCAGGTCGTCTTTGATGGTGCGGACCTCCCCAAAGAGATCATGGAAGTCGCCGACCACCTCCGCAGCGAAGATGTCATCGCCGTCGAGGGCACCGTGCGCATCCGCGTGGGTGGCCCCAATCCCAAACTCGAGACCGGCAAGGTCGAAGTGGTCGTCACCAAGTTCGAATTGCTGAACAAGACCGACCCCCTCCCCTTCATCCCCGATGACACCGGCACCGGCGGCAAGCTCGCCAACGAGGACATCCGCGGCAAGTACCGCTACATCGACCTGCGTCGTCCCACGATGCAGAAGATCCTCGGCATCCGCCACAAGGTCTATCAATCCACCCGCCGCTACTTCGATGAAAACGGCTTCCTCGAAATCGAAACCCCCATCCTCTACAAGAGCACGCCCGAAGGCGCCCGCGAATTCCTCGTCCCCAGCCGCAACGTCCCCGGCTCCTGGTACGCCCTGCCCCAGAGCCCCCAGCTCTTCAAGCAGATCCTCATGGTCGCCGGCTGCGATCGCTACATGCAGATCTGCCGCTGCTTCCGCGATGAAGACCCTCGCGCTGACCGCCAGGCCGAGTTCACCCAGATCGACTTGGAAATGGCCTTTGTCCGCCGCGAACACGTCATGGAGATGATGGAGGGTTTCGTCCGCCGTCTGTGGAAAGACATCACCGGCTACGACGTGCCGCCGATCCAGAAGATGACCTATCGCGAGGCGATGGAGCGTTTCGGCATCGATCGCCCCGACACTCGCTACGGGCTCGAAATCACCGACATCTCCGAGATCGCGGCAAAGACCGATGTGGCTTTCTTTAAAGACGTTCTCGCCAAGGGTGCCGATCGTCCGCAATACAACTCCGGTCGCGGCGTGGTCAAGGCCATCCGCGTTCCAGGTGGAGCCGAAAAGCTCACGCGCAAGCTCACCGATGGCTACAACGAGTTTGTCCGCGCCTTCGGCGCTGGTGGCTGCGCAGTCACCAAGGTCAACGCCGCAGGTGCATTCGAAACCGGCATCGCCAAGTTCTTGGAGCCCGTCAAGGCCGAACTCTTTGCCGCGCTCGGCCTGCAACCCGGCGACACCATTCTCTTCGTTTCTGACCTCTACCCCATCGCCACCAAGTCACTCGGCGAACTGCGCCAAAAGGTCGCTCGCGATATCGGTATCGTCCCCAAGCCCGGCTCCGAAGGTGGTCCCTGGAACTTCCTCATCGTCGTCGACTTACCCATGTTCGAAAAAGATAAGGAATCCGGCCGCTGGATCGCCATGCACCACCCCTTCACCGCGCCGCGCGATGACCAAGCCAAGGCCTTCGTCGATGCCGATGTCAACGACGATGTCACCATCGAGTCCATCGTCTCCGCTGGCTACGACATTGTGCTCAACGGTCAAGAAATCGCCGGTGGCAGCGTCCGCATCCACGACCGCGCTGTCCAATCCAAGGTCTTTCAGCTTCTGGGGCTCACGCCTGAACAGGCCAAGGAAAAGTTCAGCTTCCTTCTGGAAGCCCTCTCCTACGGCGCACCGCCGCACGCTGGTATCGCCTTCGGCCTCGATCGCTTGGTGATGAACTTCGTCGGCACCAGCAACATCCGCGATGTCATCGCCTTCCCAAAGACCCAGACCGGCCAAGACCTGATGACCAGCGCCCCCAGCAAGGCCACCGAAGATCAACTCAAAGACGTTCACGTCAAGAGCACCTTCGTTCCGCAGAACTAAGCAACTCCGCATCGCGTATCACAAGCACCATGCCGCCTCACCGCGGCATCACTTCCACTTTCAACCTCACCTCACGCTCCCGTGCCTGGAACACCATTGCAAGACCCCGCAACATTTCCATCCCCGTCTGAAGACGGGGATCCCTCGCACGCGCCGATTGTCGATCGCCCCGGCGCGCTTCCTCCCGTTCCACACGATGACCTCTACCACCGCGAAACTCGCTTCGCTACCGATTTCAAACGCCAGTATCCCATCACCTGGTGGTCCACACTCATTGGCCCGTTTCTGATCGCCGCCGGCGTCATCACCACCATCATCGTGATCAAGGGCGAGGCCTTCGCGCTCAAGCTCCTCGGTGCTGCACTCGCGGCCTTCTTCGGCCTTGGTCGATTCGTCATCCTCTTTGGCAGCGATCAAAAGCCGCAGACCGCCGCCGAAGCGGCCGAACACGCCCGCGAGTTCGCCACCGAAACCGCTCGCAAGTTCTCCTTCATGACCAGCGGCGAATTGTTCACAATGGTCACGTTCATGGACCTTTTTGCCGCCACCCTGCTCGTCTTTCACGCTGGCTTTCTCTTCAAGATTCCCAAACTCGGCCCCGCCCTTCTCAAACTCCGCGAAGAAGGCGAGTTCTTCATGCGTGTCCAACCCTGGATGCGCCGCTTCAGTTTCATCGGCCTTGCCGCGTTTGTCATGTTCCCCATCGCCGCCACTGGCTCCGTCGCGGGCGCACTCTTTGGCCAACTTCTCGGCATGTCACGCACCAGCGTCATGCTCGCCATCATCGTCGGCACACTCCTTGGCAATGGCTCGATGTTCTACCTCGGCAAGGCCATCCGCAAGATCCCCTTCTTCGATCCCAACAACCCCCTCTCTCTCATCGTCGGCCTCGGCGTCGTCATCCTCCTCATCATCTGCATGGGGCTGTATTACTCCCACCTCAAGAAAAAGTACGCCGCTCACAGAGTTGCCTGAACTCCCTGCCGCAGCCGACACCCTTGAAATCTCTAACCTGCTCTTCCGAACAATCTGCGGGAATCGGTCGTATCTTGCCCCGGCAATTTTGCCCGCAAGATACCCTCACATTCCATAGAAGGGGAGCCTGTTCATGGCAGACATCATCGAATATCGCATCGTCGGCGACGATCTCCAGGCCGTCATCATCACCCTCGATCCCG
>CAYTYD010000183.1:6111-6807 GCA_964441555.1 uncultured Phycisphaeraceae bacterium
GATCCCGGCGAGGCCTGCGTCGCCGAAGCCGGCGCTTTCCTCTACATGCAAGACGGCATCACCATGGCCACCCACCTCTCCATGAAAGGCCCCGGTGGCGGCCTCTTCGGCAAACTATTCGAAGCGGGCAAGCGCGCCCTCACCGGCGATTCCTTCTTCATCACCTTCTTCGCCAACGAAGGCCCCCGCCGCGCCGATGTCTCCTTCTCCGCCCCCGTCCCCGGCAAAATCGTCCCCATCGATCTCGCCGCCCATCGTGGCGAACTCCTCTGCCAAAAAGATTCCTTCCTCTGCGCTGCCCGCGGCGTAGATGTCAACATCGCCTTCACTCGCAAGTTCGGCGCTGGCCTCTTCGGTGGCGAAGGCTTCATCCTGCAAAAGCTCTCCGCCCCCACCGGCGGCCTCGCCTTCCTCCACGCCGGCGGCACAGTCATCGAACAAACCCTCGCCCCCGGCCAGACGCTCCGCGTCGATACCGGCTGCCTCGTCGCCTTCGAACCCACCGTCGATTACGACATCCAGACCGTCCCCGGCATCAAAAACAAGCTCTTCGGCGGCGAAGGCCTCTTCTTCGTCCTCCTCCGCGGCCCCGGTAAGGTCTGGCTCCAGACCCTCCCCTACAACCGCCTTGCCGATCGCATCGTCGCCACCGCCGGTGGCGGCGGCCAATCCGAACAGGGCTCCGTCCTCGGCGGC
>CAYTYD010000184.1:0-6754 GCA_964441555.1 uncultured Phycisphaeraceae bacterium
GACGCCAAGTCCATGGTGGTGGTGTCGCGCCGCTATCACTTGCACTGGCCCGGTGTGGTCTTTGTGGTCACAACCCTCCTCGTCGCCCTGGGTGCCATTAACAGTCAGCACAATCTCCTCTATTGGATCTTCGGCCTCGCCGTCGGCACGCTCCTCTTCTCCGGCATCCTCTCCGGCGCTGTGCTCATGGGTGTGGAAGTCGAGCGCCTTCCCCCACAACGCGGCATCGCCGGAACCCCACTCCGCATCGCCTATCGCGTGCGCAATCGCAGTCGCATGGTCCCGGCATTGGCACTTCATATTGAGGAATGGTCGACGACGAAAAAAGGCCCTTCACCCACGTGGCCCGATTTCGTTCCCACCATTCACGCTTTTGTTCCCTGGGTCCCGCGTCGAGGCAGTCAGGTGGTCGAAGCCGAAATCACCCCGGACCATCGTGGTGTAATGTCATGCGCATCTCTGCGCGTCTGGACAACCTTCCCTTTCGGGATCACACGCAAAAGCGTTCTCTTTCGATTGCCCGATGAAGTCGCCCCGCAGGAAATCCTAATCCGCCCACAGGCGATTCCCGCCACATCCGCGCAATTGCGGCACATGGCTTCTCTCACCGCGCGCAGCGAACGAACACCCAGATCCGGCATCGGAACCGGCGTCCCCGTCACTTTGCGTGAGTTTGTACCCGGTGACTCTCCCCGTCGTATCGCGTGGAAACGATCTGCGATTCGAATTGCTGAACAGCGTGCCCCTCTGGTCAGGCAGGAATCACGCCCCAGTTCCGGCCGCGTGTGGATTGTCCTCCGTTCCGCCGGTGACACTGCCGCCGATGAAGTGTCCATTCGCCGCGCTGCGGGAATATTGGAATTGGCCGCTGATCGCAGCATTCCCATCGGCTTCTCCATCCCTGATGCCGATGTCCTCGTGCATCCCAATTCGTCTCCTCGCCACATCGCCCAGGTGTATGACTCCCTTGCCACCGTTCAGATTCCGCAGAGGCGTGACGGAGTCGCGACTCCCCAGCCCCATCCGCGCGACACCGTTCTTCTCCTTGACGGCAATGGATCGGAGGGTGTGACGTGAACACCTTCCAGAGATTGCGCACGCTGGTGCACATCGTCGCCGCGATCGCTCTTGCCGCTTCAGGTATCGCAGCGGCTCAACCGGTCCTCGCCGCTGGTGCTCTGCTCCTGGTCGCGGTCGCCGAATTGGCGTGCCGCGGAGCCATCTCGATTCCATTCCTTGAGCCGCAGGGAGCATCGCCTCTCCGCACTCTGGCTCTTCCTCGTTGGGTCACTTTGGGAGCGATCGCGTTGGTGTTGATTCGTGGCATGTGGGTCGCCATGAACTCAACGGTGCACATCAGCACCCTCTGCGAAACCGTCGCGTGGCTGATGGTGATCAAGCTCTTTGATCGTCGCAGTGTTCGCGATGATGCCCAGATTCTCGCCCTGGCTGTCTACCTCTGCATCGGCGCAGTGCTGATCTCACAACGCTTTATCCCCTCACTTCTCGTCGCCATCAACGTGCCGGTGGTTCTTGCCTCGGTCATGACAGCCGAGCTGGCTTCCGGCATCGCCAGGTCATCAAACACACACGCGAAATTGCTTCCCGGGTCCGCGCTTCGTGGTGTCACCGTCGCCGCCATCGCCGCGATCTTTGCCATCAGCATCGCCATTTTCGTCCTCATGCCGCGTGGGCCTCTCATTGATCAAAGTCGGCTCCGTTCCTTCTCCTCCTGGGCCGCGGGTCTCGGTGGCTCCGGTCGTGTCACCGGGTTCTCTGATCGCATTCAACTCGGCCGTGGCGGCTTGATCAGCGAATCCAAGGCCATCGTCCTCGACGTCAACATCGAAGAACCGGGTCAGGCCTCCGGGCGTATCCGCACCGACACACTCTACCTTCGTGGGGCTTCGCTCCCTATGTATCAGGATGGCGAGTGGCGTGAGTATGCCGCCTCGGTCGACGCCGATCGTCCAGTCATGGATCGACCCCGCGATCCCATGACCATTTCCCCGGGCCAAACTCAGGTCATCTCCGGCACAGCGGGTGCCTTCGGGCCAAGTCGCGTGCTCGTGCAGCGCATCCGCATGCGTGGCTCAGACCGCGTCGTGCCCCTCTTTGCCGCATGGTGCCCTGCCTCCATCGAGTTTGTCACCCAAGAGCGCATCACTATCGATCGAGAGTCACTCACCATCAGTCGCCAGGGCCCCGATGCTCCCTTGTCCTACATCGTCTCCTCCACGGTGCCCGTCGAAAGCGCTGCCTCCGCCCTCGCCTCTGGTGCTCAAGTGTTGCGTGGTCGTGTTGATCGCGCCAGTGTTCCTGCGTCGATTGCCAACATCGCACGCGATGTGCTCATCAAGGCCCGCGTCGAACCCGACCCCGACATTCGTCCCGCCACCGACGATGCCCTCGCCATGCGCGCGATGGAGAGTTTCCTCCGCCGCGAACTCTCCTACACACTCGATCTCGTCGCAGCTCCTTCCGGGCGTGATCCCGTCGAGTGGTTCATCACCACTGAAAAACGCGGCAATTGCGAGTATTTCGCCAGCGCCCTGGCCCTCATGGGACGCAGCGTCGGCATCCCCACCCGCGTCATCACTGGCTACGTCGCCGCCGAATTCTCCGAAGCCACATCCAGTTACCTCGTCAGGCAGAGCAACGCCCACGCATGGGTCGAGGCACGCACCTCGCCAGTTCCGATTCCCCACCGCGATGTTGACGATCAATCCGCACAAACTCCCTCGTGGCACGGCTGGCAGACCTACGACCCGACTCCCCCCGAAGATTTCCGCCGTGTGCACAGGCCAGAGCCCAATCTCGCTGGCAAGCTCGGACAGTTTCTCGACTCCATGGAATACTTCTGGGTCGCCAATGTCGTGACCTTCGATGACTCCAAGCAGACCGCGCTCCTCGATCGCCGCACCACCTCATGGATTGAAGAGCGTCTTCGCACCCTCATGCAGGTCGATCCCGAAACCGGCGAGCCACGTCAATCTGCCGCCAAGCGCATCGGCACCGTCGTTGGCACGGTCATGGGTGCAACGCTTCTCGCCGTCGGTGCCATCGGCCTGCTGCGTTGGCTCTTCGGTCGCCTCTCGCCGCGCCGCGTCTCCGCCGATCGCGCCGGCTCCCTTTCCCCTTCCTCCGCACGCCTCTATCGCATGCTCGATGGCTGGCTCACACACCAGCCCGCTTCACTTCCCAAAGGCCTTCCCCTCCTCCGCCGCATCCGCGCCGTCTCCGACCCCCGCGCCCTCACGGTCTTGAACTCTGCCGCCCAGGCCCTCAACGCCGAGCGCTTCGGTGGCGTCACCATTCCCCCCGACCTCGCGGCAAACTACCAGGCCCAGATTCAGGGTTTGACTTCATCCCAAACGTCCGAGAACGCCTGACACCCCTTCAACCCGAACTCTCCGCGCCACAAGTTCCATCTCACACGCCGCACACATGGATTGCTCCGCCTTCTGCGTCGATGACTGATTGTCCGAATGAGTGCCGCGAGGTTGTCGCAACGACATGCCCTGCGCGATCGGACAAGTGAGGTTGAACGTGCCTGCAAATCGATCCAGAACCGAGCGTTGGCGTGATGTCCTGCACCAGATTTTCGAGCGTGGCGGCGGTCTCGAAATCACCGTCGATCGAGGTGACAACCTCCCCGAAAATGCTCCCGCCGACATTGTCTGGCGCGTCCGTCTTCTCCACATCGACGACCAGTTCATCACCGTCGAACCACCCGCCGCCGTCGGTCGTTCGCTGAATTTCTCCCTTGGCACGCCCATCGTTGTCGTCATGGCCGTCGGCCAGAATCGCTGGATGTTCCGCTCCAACATCACCGCATCCGCCACGCAGCATTCATCGCGCGGCACGCACGAGCGCGTCCTCAAGCTCGCCATGCCCACCCAGGACGAACGCTGCGCTCGACGCAATTTCTATCGCGTGTCAACCGCCGAAATTACTCTCCCCGATGTCACCGTCTGGCCAGTTCGAGGCGTCGAAACCGCAATCCCTGCCGAAGTCGCCAACGCCGCCCAGGTTCACGCGGCACAACGCGGCAGTGCCGTCTCCCCCGACACTTTCAACACCATTCTCCCCGAGGTCGGCACTCCATTCGCAGCCAAGTTGATGAACGTCGGTGGTGGCGGACTCGGCCTCATTCTGACCAAAGACAACTCCAGCAATCTCGATCAATCCCGCCTCTTCTGGCTCAAGGTCGATCTTGGCACATCCGCAGGTGTCCCGCTTGGCATCGTCGCTCGCCTCGCGCACACCCACATCGATAGTGAGCACAATACCTACGCCGGCATGGCTTTTGAATTCAGCCATAACTCGGCTCATCGCGAATTCATCGTCGAGCAGTTCACCCGCTATGTGGATTCCATCATGCAGCCGCTCACTCGTGCCAAGGCCGCGTGATCGATTTCGCTCACTTCACGATGCGCAGTGTCACATTCCCATCCGTGGTGTTGATGGTGCATCGTCCCTTGCCGGCATTCAGTACGCCACTCCACGCACCCGGCTTGGCTTGCAACCCTGTGAAAGTTCCCTGGCTGGTTAGGTGAACCTGCCCACCACCGGTGTTGCACTCCACGCGCAACGATGAATCAGGGTGAGTCGAAAAATCCACGTTGCCTCCATCGCTCACCAGCACCACATCCGAATCAACTGTCCCGGTGCGCAAAGCGATATTGCCTTCACCCGCCTTGGTTGTCTGATTGCGAATCTCGATCGATCCTGTCGGGTTGTTCACGGTGACCGAGCCGCCACTGTTCGCGATCTTCACGCTGCCAAGCGAAGGCACCCACACCGTGATCCGCGCCCATTCATCTGGTGACGCCAGGTCCCCCGCGGTGCTCTTGATGACAATCGTGTTTCGTCCGCCATTCGCGCCCGGCACCAGTCGCGCTTCGGAATATTGCGATGGGTTCCTCCCCGGACCACCCATCTCCCCCGTCGGTCGCGGCCGCGAACGCTTCACATCAATCCACGGCTCCTTGATGTCCGTCTTATGACGAATGTCCACCGTGCCGCTGGCGTTGGAGATGTCCAGGTCCACCGCCTGCTTCACATCCCATGCCACATCAGCTGGCACATCAATGTGCAACCGGGATTTGTTCGGACGCATGCACCCGCCCGAAACCGCCACCATCATCACTGCCGTAGCCACTCCCAGCCATACCGAACGGTGCGCAAACTTCTGCATACAAAACTCCGGTACCGGCATCCTTGCCGGCCAAGTCATTTCATCCTCTCGCGATTCGGGCCCACACACGCTGGGCCCGGGGTCTCGCTAGAATGGATCGAGCATATCAGAATCGTCTCCTGAGGTTCGGGCCTCCCCGGTCTTCACGAACTGTTCGGTATGCTCCCGACCCTTCATGGAAGGGTCTGTCCCGATTCGTATTCGTGCCCGTCTTGGTCGTTCGCTTTTCATCTCGCCGGTTTATCGGCCTTTGAAGTGGAAGTTGCCCTTGCTCTTTGCCTCGTGTTCAGATTCCCTTGATTCCCGTCGCGGTTCGCGGCGTTGTTCTCTCGCCTCGTTGGGACAGTGTGTGTGTCAAGTCTTGCAAGGACAGCCAGTACGACATTGTTGATGTGAAGTGTGCGTGACAAGCCGGGCCGCTGACAAAGGTGTGGCCCATGGGAATTCTGAATCTGACACTCGCCGCCGGATTGGCGGATATGCCCCCGCTCGGCTGGGGCTTGATCGTCATCGCACTCATCATCGGAGTCGCGATCGGCACCTTCGTTGTCCGCTTTCTTGCCGGCCAGACCTTGGGTCAGGCCAAAGCCAAGGCCGCGGCACTGGTCTCCCAGGCCGAAGCCGAAGCCAAGAACGCCGCCGAAAAAGCCCGCCTCGATCAGGACCGCGCCATCCTCGAGCGCAAGGAAAAATTCGAGAAGGACCTCGAAGCCACGCGCAACGAACTCCGCGAAACCGAACGCCGCCTCGCCAAGCGCGAAGACCTCGTCGATCGCAAGGAAGAAACCGTTGGCCAGAAGGACCAGCAGCTCACTCGCCAACTCGACCAGGTGAAACAACGCGAAGAACGCGTCGCCCAGCGTGACACCGAAACCGAACGAATCCTCAACGAACAAAAGGAAAAGCTCCTGAAAGTCTCCGGGCTTTCTGTCGAAGATGCCAAACGCGAGGTCATGCTTCGCGTCGAACAGGATTCACGGCACGAAGTCGCCAAGGTGGTTCGCAAGATCACCGAAGAGGCGGAGAACGATGCCAAGAACAAGGCACGCGAAATCACCCTCATGGCCGTGCAGAGATACGCCAACGAGATCACCAGCGAATCCACCGTGCGCAGCGTCGCGATCCCCTCGGACGACGTGAAGGGCCGCATCATCGGTCGCGAAGGACGCAACATCCGCGCCATCGAAAAAGCCACTGGTGCAGACATCATCGTTGACGACACTCCAGGCGTCATCGTCGTCTCCTGCTTCGACAAGGTTCGCCAGGCCATCGCCGTGGAATCACTCGAACGCCTCATCGCCGATGGTCGCATGCACCCATCGCGCATCGAGGAAGTCGTCGACAAGGTCAAGAGCGAAATCAACGAACGCATCATGCAACGCGGCAAGGAAGCCGTCCTCGAAGTCAATCTCCGTGGCCTGCATCCCAAAGTCGTTGAAGCCATGGGAAAGCTCTCCTATCGCACCAGCTATGGCCAGAACGTGTTGCGCCACTCCGTCGAGGTCGCCTTCTTCTGCCAGTTGATCGCCGAGCAATTGAAGCTTGATGGCACCA
>CAYTYD010000185.1:0-6734 GCA_964441555.1 uncultured Phycisphaeraceae bacterium
GATCCGTCAGCCCTTCCGACCACTCTTGAGTCAATCGAAAGAACGACACATCGGTACCGGTGGTGGGCGTGCGCGACATGTGCAGCGTGATCACGGCGGAATCAATGACCGCTCCGGCGGGAACGTGTGCCGCAACATCAAATCGCAGCACTGTGCGGCGAATCTGGTTGATGAGGGTTTTACCCACAAACAGATACTCACCCTTCCCGCCGGCGAGAGAGCCATCGGGTGATTCAAAGAGGGTGGAGTCGTTGGCGGCAGAAAACGTGACCACATCACCTCGCGCAGAGGCGGTGACACAACCAATCGCAGCCACAGTGACTATGGCGATGCATCGAATGGACATCAGACTCTCCAGCAATGAACGAGTGAGGCCGAGCGGAACGATGGGCTTCGTCAGGCATTGCTGGGTGCAGACATCAGTATGCCAAGATTCACGGCTGAATGCGAGCGAAAGTGATGGGCCCGTGCAGAGATTTCCAAAGGTCCGATTTTTTCGTTGCCGCGGTGATTTCCGCGCTGAGATCGCCATCACCCCGAACAAAGCACTGGGTCCGTTTTCTGTGATTCTTTATTTCGAGGCTCTGGACGCGTTGTTCGTGCGACCGATCCAGGCCATCGGCGATACGGAGAATCGCCGCCAGTCGCGACACCACCAACCTCTGCGCGGCACTCAATTCTGCCAACTCCATATGCGACGCCCTGGGAAGCGACTTGCGGTGATATCGCGCGACCGCCGCGACGATGGCGAGTTCGATGTGTGAAAGACCCGGCAGACGGGCATTACGGATCAACGCCCAAGAGTGCTTGTGATGCTTTTCATATTCGACAAAGACGCCGATGTCATGCAACTCTGCGGCGAGCGCCAATAGCTGCGCCTCGCGCGGCGACGGACGCAACTTTGCAGGCAAGGAATTGACGATCTGCGTGCAGAGCTTCACCACATGGCGACTGTGCGGATGATCATCGTCACACCGTTCCGCCAATCTTGTTGCCGCCTCGTGAGCATCTGAAGACGGGATGTTGATCTGCCGATCAAAGGCTTCAACAATCAGGCCTTCGCGAATTCCCCCTTCGACGGTTCGGAACGTGGAAGCGCCAAGACGATCGAGCATCTCTGCCGCCACGGCCAGCCCAGCAACGATGATGTCGGCACGCTCCAACGGGACTCCGGGAACATCACCTCGCGCTGCCGCAGGCAATCGCCGCAGTTTCTCCAGCGGTTTGAGGATGTCATCCGTCACCTTCAACGTGGAGATCACACGTGGCCTGGGCGGACCTTTCTTCCTCGCCTCGTGCATCGCGGCGACTGTGGTCAGCGTGCCACCTGTGCCCACCACCAGATCGACATCGCGATTCCAATCTTGCAGCGCGGCATCAATGGTGCGGCGGATAAACGTCTGCATCACACGAAATCGGCTGCGACTGGATGTGGTTGCGCCGCCGAATTGCTGCGTGAGCCGCACCGCTCCCAACGGCATCGACACACATCGACAGACCATTCCATCGACAGACAGAATCGCCTGCGCCGAACCACCTCCAATATCAATCACGGCAGCGCACCCTTGACGCAGCGAGACTTTCGAGCTCAACCCTAAGAACGCAAGTCTTCCTTCTCGCTCCGGGTCAATCACATCGAGATCTATGCCGTGCTTCTCCGCGATGGTGATCAGCTCACCACCATTGGCGGATTCGCGCGCCGCGGCCGTGGCAACGGCGACCACTTTGTCGACGCTGGACGCCTTGATCTCGGAGGCAAATGAATCGATGGCCGCATCAAACGCCGCCAATCCTTGGGAGGGAATACGACCAGTTCGGGCCAGATCGCTCCCCAGGCGGGTGCGAATTCGTCGATCGGCGATGATGCGGATGGTGCGGCGTGGTCCGATGTCCGCAATCCGCATGCGCGACGAATTCGATCCGATATCGATCGCCGCAACCCGCATCGCCTTCACCTCTTGGCTGGGTTTGGTGGCAGAAGGCGGGTTTGTTGCACGAGCGGAACGGGGCATATCGGGTAAGGTACTGAATAGACAGGGTTTGCGTCGAGCCGGAAGTGTCCAGGGAAAGGAACCTCGGGGGCTGGAACGGCGTACAAAGTGCGTTACACTTCCCTCCCGGTTATTGATCCGACAGGATTCAGCCGGGACGACCCCGGCATGTATGGCGAATGGATGCAGACGGGCACCGCCCGAGCCACCTTCACCCCGGGACACGCACAAGAGAAAGGCATTTTCCATGTCAGACGGCAACGCGAATCCCGGCAATCAGCAGCAGCAGGTCCAGCTCTCCATCGACGAGTCCAAGATGACGACGTCCTACGCGAACACGATTCGCACCTCGACCACCCCTGACGAAGTCGTCATGGATTTCGGCATCAACCTCCCCATGCCCGGCCCCAACAACCAGCCCGCCATTCTCTTCAGCGTCGGCAGCCGCGTGGTCATGAACTGGGGCGGCGCCAAGCGCCTCGCCATGTCCCTGGCTCAGGTCGTCCGTCAGTATGAAGAGCGCAACGGCGAGATTCAGGTCGGCCCCCGTGGCGGTCCCGCTGGCGGCGCTCCCAAGCTCGCCAACTAATCAATAATTTGCTGAAAAAACTCAACGGGCCCGCACCAGTGGCGGGCCTGTTCTCATTCCCGGATGACACGCGCTGCATTGCGCGACAAGGACAGAGGCGTGAAAAAACGGATTGCAGTCGTGGGTGCGGCAGGATACAGCGGTGCAGAACTGCTGGAGATTCTCCTTGCGCATGATGGCGTGGAGATCGTCGGACTCTTTGGCTCGGCCCGCCGCGATAAACAGGGGGCCACGCAGGGATTTGATGAAGTCTTCACACGCTTTCGTGATCGCCTCACGCTTCCGCTGCAAGCGTTCGATGTGGATGCGTGCGTCGCATTGAAACCTGACGTGGTCTTTCTCGCCACACCCAACGAGGTGAGCGCCGAACTTGCACCCGGTCTGATCACCAAGGGACTCCGCGTTCTCGATCTTTCCGGCAGCTACCGATTGAAAGACGCTTCGCTCTATCCAAAGTTCTACGGATTCGAACATCCCGCGCGCGACCTGCTGTCGCAGGCAATCTACGGTCAGCCGGAATCCAACCGCAAAGCCATTCCGGCTGCACGCATGGTCGCCGTCCCTGGTTGCTATGCCACCGCCGCAATTCTTGCTCTTGCCCCCCTGCACCGAGCTGGCCTGATCAAGCCGGGAACTCGCGCGATCGTCGATGCCATCAGTGGCGTCTCCGGAGCTGGTCGCTCACTCAATCAGCGCTCCCTCTTCTGCGAAGTCAGCGTGCAGGCCTACGGCGTTCTCACGCACCGGCACACCCCTGAAATCGAGGCCTATTCCGGTGTCTCCACCATCTTCACACCACACCTGGGCCCCTACGACCGTGGCATCCTCGCCACCATTCACATCGACACCGCGCCCGGCGTCACCGCAATCCGCGTCCGCGAAATCTACGATGCTGCCTACAGCAGCGAGCCCTTTGTCCGCATCCTCAAGTCTGGCCAATGGCCAAGCGTTGCCGATGTCCGCGGCACCAACTTCTGCGATATCGGCTTGGCCATCGACGAATCCAAGGGCCACCTCATCGTCTCTTCCGCCATCGACAATCTCGTCAAGGGCGCTGCCGGCCAGGCCGTGCAGTGCATGAACCTGTGTCTGGGCTTCCCCGAATCCAGCGGCATGGCGAGCAAGCACGCCGCCGCAACCGGGCACGGAGCATCACGATGAGCGCTGCCGCGGGCATCGCGCCCGTCGTCATCAAGATCGGTGGCCGCGCTCTCGAAGACCAGATTCGCGAGCCCGCGCTCTGGCGTGCCATCCTCGACATCCACCGCTCCCACGGTGTCATCCTCATTCATGGCGGCGGCGCGGCAGTCGATCGCCAGCTCGCTCGACTCGGACTGGTGAGTGAAAAGCGCGATGGCATACGCATCACCCCTCCCGAACACATGGAGCAGATTGTCGGCGTGCTGGCGGGAGTCACCAACAAGACTCTTGTCGGCGCCATCAACCGCGAAGGGGCCAATCTTGGGATCAGTGCCATCGGCATGTGCCTGGGTGATGGCGGCCTGACGCGCACACGCGTCTCCACGCGTTTTGACTTCGATGCCGGGCGCGTCGGCGAGGTGGAATCGTGCGACGATGGTGTCGCCCACACGTTGCTTGCCGCTGGCTACCTCCCGGTCGTCTGCTCGATCGGCCTGGATGATCGTGGCGAATTCCTGAATATCAACGCTGATGACGCCGCGACCGGCCTGGCCAGTCGCATTCACGCCCGGGCTCTTGTCCTTCTCACCGATGTTCCCGGTATAAAGGATCATGCCGGCCTGGTTGCCGAGATCGACCACGCAGGCATCGAAGCCATGATCGCCAGTGGCGAAATCTCCGGCGGCATGATTGTCAAAGCTCGCTCGGCCGTGGAAACCGCCAAATCCATCGGCTCCCCTGTCGTCATTCTCAGTGGACAAGACGCCACGGCCCTTCAGGCCTGGGCTGCTGGCAAGACGATTGGAACCAAAGTGTTGCCTCGTTGATGAAATCCACGTGCAGCACCTCCGATCAATTCCCTTCTGACTTTTCCTTGCACATCTTTCGCATCACGTTGAATTGGTAGATTTCCAAATGAAGAAGCAGTTGAAGAAGACATCCGCAAAATCCGTCAGCACCAAGGTCCTTCAGGGGCTCGCCGGGCGAGACCTCCTCTCCCTCGCCGAGTTCTCCTCCGTTGACGTGCAGGCCGTGCTTGACCTTGCCCTGGCGATGAAGAAGAGCCCGGCCAAGTACGCCAACACGCTTCAGGGCAAATCCTGCATTCTGCTCTTTGAAAAGCCCTCACTCCGCACCCGCATCAGTTTCGAAGTCGGCATCGCCAAGCTCGGCGGACACTGCATCTACATGGATCACAGCACGCAGCGTCTCGGTCAGCGTGAGAGCGTCCACGACTATGGCAAAAACCTCGAACGCTGGGTCAGTTGCATCATCCCCCGCGTCTTTGAACACGGCACCCTCACCAAAATGGCCGCCGCGAGCCGCGTTCCTGTTGTCAACGCCCTCTGCGATATGCACCACCCCTGCCAGGCACTCGCCGATCTCCTCACTCTGCGCGAGTGTTGCGGCGACTTCCGCGGCATGAAAGTCGCCTATGTCGGCGATGGCAACAACGTCTGTCACTCACTCATGCACGGCTGCGTCCTCACCGGCGCACACGTCATCGCCATCACCCCCAAGGGGTTCGAGCCCAACGCCGAGATCGTCAAGGAGTGCCGCAGGATTGGCGAATCGACCGGAGCCGAAGTCACCGTCACCAACTCCCTTGACGCCGTCGCCGACTGCGATGCCATCTACACCGATGTCTGGGCTTCCATGGGCACCAGCCAGGATGAAGCGGGCCGACGCATGAAGACCTTTGCCAAATATCAGGTCAACGCCGCACTCATGACAAAGACAGGCAAAGACACCATCTTCATGCACTGCCTCCCTGCCCATCGCGGCATCGAGGTCACCGACGAAGTCCTCGACGGCCCCTCCTCCGTCGTCTATCAGCAGGCCGAAAATCGCATGTGGGCCCAGATGGCCCTCCTGGCTCTTATTCTGAAGCCCTGAATATCACGCCCAAATCCACTCACTGGGCTGTCGAAAACCTCAGAATCCCGTTCGCACCGACTACTCTTATATTCGCACGCACCACACCTGCCCGGCAGGTGATTGTTGAAAGAGCATCGACCATGGCAAAGAAGATCTGCATCGCGTATTCCGGTGGCCTGGATACCTCCGCCGCGATTCCGTGGCTCAAGGAAAATTACCCCGGTTGCGAAGTCATCGCTGTCGTCGGCGATGTAGGCCAGGGCAGTGATGAACTCGCCGGAGTCGAGCAGAAGGCCAAGAACAGCGGCGCCAGCGCGTGCTACGTCGTTGACCTCAAGAAGACCTTCGTCGAAGACTACGTCTTCCCCACCATCCTCACCGGCGCAATGTACGAAGGCCGCTATCTCCTGGGCACCGCCATCGCTCGCCCGATTCTCGCCAAGGCCCAGGTCGAAGTGGCTCTCAAAACCGGCTGCGATGCCCTCTCACACGGCTGCACTGGCAAGGGCAACGACCAAGTCCGCTTCGAATCCTGCTACTCCGCGCTTGCCCCCCAACTCGAGCTCATCAGCGTGTGGCGCAAGTGGAACCTCCGCTCTCGTGAAGACCTTCTCGCCTACCTCGCCAAGCACAATGTTCCCACCACTGCCAGCGCGACCAAGATCTACAGCCGCGATCGCAACCTGTGGCACATCAGCCACGAAGGCGGCGCGATCGAGAACCCCTGGAATGCTCCTCCCGAAGACGTCTGGATGCTGACAGCCGATCCGCGGCAGGCCCCTGACAAGCACGAAGACGTCTCCCTCACTTTCAAGAAAGGCCGCCCCGTGGCCGTCAATGGCACCGCCATGTCCGGCGACGCTTTGGTCGCCAAGCTCAATGACATCGGCGGTCGTCACGGCGTCGGACGCGTTGATCTGGTCGAGAACCGCCTCGTCGGTATGAAGTCGCGCGGCCTCTATGAGACTCCCGGCGGCACCATCATCGTCGAAGCCCTTAAAGGCGTTCAAGAGTTGGTCCTCGATCGCGAGACCCGCCACTTCCACGAGCACATCGGCCTCACCTTTGCCGAATTGGTCTACAACGGCCGCTGGTTCACCCCACTCCGCGAGGCCCTCTCCGCCTTTACCGAGAGT
>CAYTYD010000186.1:0-6705 GCA_964441555.1 uncultured Phycisphaeraceae bacterium
GCGACGCAAGAGGTTTGATAGGGTTTTGTGAGATAAATTCATAAGTGCAGGAATGCCAGGCATTTGGCATTAGGCAACAGGAAAGGCAGAAAGGCAAGGCACTAGGCACTAGGCACTTGGCACTAGGGGGAGGCAAAGGCGGGCAGGCAGCAGCGGCTGATTTCATATGCCGCGATCCTCGCGGCACAATGTGAAGGAAGTGGGGGAGAGAGGAAGAAGTGGTGTGTGGGGGCGATGACCAGAGGTTGCGCCCTGCGGCGCATCGCTTCACGCTCTGGCAATCATCAGTCGCCCGTTTCACGGGCGGAGAAGCTTGCGCGGCGGAGGGCCAGGAGGTCTTGCCGCCACGCAAGCCATGTGAGAGTGGATGCAATGATCAGCGGGATGAGTAATTGAAACTTGCAGTAATTGCCACGGGCACGGTCGAATCGCCATTCCGAATAGGTTTCAAAGTCGGGGTTGGGATTTTTTCCAATGTGCGATGGCAGTTGCAGCTTTTCAGGAATCTCGGATTCTTTCAATGTGATGGTGCCGCGTGCGATGACGAGTTCATACTTGCCAGCGAACCGAGCGCTTGTGAAGTTGAACCAGATACTCCAGAAGAACGTGATTGCAATCAGGAGCGTAGGGATTGTGATCGCCCAACTCAGCCGCCTGAGAGTTTTTGCTGATAAATTCAAGCGGTAACATTGTAAGCGTTCGACAAACACGCGCGTTTCACGGACTGAGATGCGCTGAAGAGTTCGACCCTTGCAGGGTCGATGTGAAGGGGACGATGTTGTGCAGGGGCGTTGCCCTTGCCTATTTCATGTCAGCCCTGCGGGCTGAGTACACACTGACCGCCCAAAGCCAAATTGCCGCTGCGGCGGCCGTTTTCACTGATCGCTCAAAGCCGCGAACAGTGGCGCGAAAGCACATTTATTGGGGTTGGAGTCTCTTGCCGGCGAATGCCGCATGTCCACTACTCGCGCAGGTGTTTGAGTTCATCGCGGAGGCGGGCGGCTTCTTCGTAGCGTTCTTCGGCGATGGCAGTTTGAAGGGCCTTGGTGAGGGTTTCCTTTTTGGAGGCAGGCCGGGCGGGGGCGATGGCTTCGTGCAATTCGCGAAGTGATCGGAACTCGGACATTTGCTCGGCGGACTTGGGATCTTCGTGCAGAGCGCCGAGGGCTTCCATGCCGTGTTCCAACGTGAGTGCCGCGGCACGCTGTTCACCATCGCGGGTGAGAAGGGCGGCGAGGGAACGGTGCTTCATCATGATGATGTAGGGACGGAACTGCTCAAGCGTCTGCTTTTCGTCCTGGGGACCGTGGGTGGTGAGAAAATCAAGGAGGCGCAGATTGCGGACAGTGTCGCGGACAACGCGGTCGTTGTCATCGAGCGTGGCGAGGGCGACGTAGCGATGGGCGTATTGCAGACCTTCCTCCCAGAGGGACTGGCAATCTTCGACGCTGATGGAGAAGGGGGCGATGTCTTCGGCAGCATCTGGAGCGGTGGTGGCGTCCAGCCGCGACTCGTGGTATTCGAGGAGGGAAGGAAAGCCGTGGGGCGTTTGGCCATCGGGGCGACCGTCGAGGAACATCTGCAGGAGCCCGAGGTCGAGACGCACCTGCAAGCGAGGCGAGCCGTCTTCACTATCCACGAGGCGGGCGTTTAACTTACCGGGCTCGTAGGGCCAATCACGAAGGATTCTGCTGATGTCTCGACGCATGCGCAGAGAGGGTACGCGTTGGGCGATGAGCGTGCGAACTGGATTATAGGACCGTGAAGATGGGGTGTTTACTTCATAGTCCGAACCCACGAATGCGGTTTTTGCCAGTCGCTTTTGTCGGTATCCCCCAAAAAGGTGAGAATTTGTGCCGAAAGTGCGCGGATTGGTTGGCATTCCATCTATTCTGTGTCACATTAAGGATGGAGAGAGTGCGCGTTGACTGTGCCTGAAGTGCAGGTCGATGCAAGTCGATGGAACCGCTGGGCAGTTTCTTGCGCATCTCTTTCCGTGGTCCCGAGGGCATGTGGTAGCCGGCGCAAGTCGGTATTGCCTGAGGGTTTGTGGAACAGGACGGTGCGTGAGCACCGTGGAAGGTGGGTAATCCAGTGGCTTCATTGAGTGGTCCATCCGTTTCGGCCACGAGGGGAGTGCAATCGGATCTTTCGATGTACCTGAAAGAGGTGCAGCGGACTCCATTGCTTTCTCTCGAAGAAGAACGCGATATTGCCTGGAAGATCATCAACGAGAATTGCCCGATCAGCCGCGAGCGGATGATCCGGGCTAATTTGCGTTTGGTCGTGGCGATCGCGAAGAACTACGCCAATCGCGGCTTACCGATTCAAGACCTCATCGAAGAGGGCAATATCGGTCTGCTGCGAGCGGTTGAGGGCTTTGATCCTGCTCAGGGCGCGCGTTTCAGCACGTACGCGTCATGGTGGATCAAGCAATCGTGCAAGCGTGCGCTGATCAATTCGACTCAGGCGGTGCACATTCCGGCCTATATGGTGGAATTGATCGCCAAGTGGAAGGTGGCGCACCGCAAGCTGGAAGCCGAGCTTGGCTATCCCCCTTCGCTGCAGGAGCTTTCCGAGGCGATGGATCTGCCCGTGAAGAAGGTGCGGATCATCCGGCGCGCCGTGAAGGCATTCCAGACGGCTTCGCAGGAGTCGGCGCTGGGTGGATCTTCACTGTCGCGCATGGCGGAAATGGTGAGCAGCAGCGATACGGGTTCGCCTGAGGAGCGCATCCTCGTGGGCGAGGAAGTGTCAGTGTTGCGTCGCCTGCTGGACACGATTGATGATCGTGAAGCCCAGATTCTGCGTCTGCGTTTCGGCCTGGATGGCAATGAGCCATTGACGCTGAAGGACGTTTCGGACACGGTCGGTCTGAGCCGCGAGCGCGTGCGTCAGATCGTGGATGAGGCGTTGACCAAGCTGAATACGCGGTTGTCGGATGACAATCCGACGAAGTACTTCCGTCGCGAGGCGGAAGAGGCAGAAGTCAGCAGCGCGGTGATTCGCGGTAGTTGAGTTCGTGCTAGCGCGCTTCGCAGCGACTGACTTCACGGTAGCTGGCGAGAGCCATACGTAAGACAAATCCGACGCCGTCCGGTCAATCCGGACGGCGTTTGTGTTTTCACAGGCCACCTGCAAACTTGCTACCATCGGGCAGCAATGAGCTCGAACCCCTTCGGGGGGTGTTCGGCGATTGGGAGATCACGCGCATGGGTCAACGTCTTATGGGTCGTCTTGCTTCCAGCCACGCCGCGACACGGACACTCCGTGCGGCAGCGCTTGGGTTGTGCCTTTGCGCGATGCCGGTGGCACGGGGCGATGATTTTGTGTCGCAGGCCAACCAGCTTTATGCAGATATCAAGCCGAACCTGCGGAGCGATCTGATCCTGTTGCCGGCAGTGGCCAAGATGCAGCCGGTTCCGACGGCGCTGCGCGGCGTGGCGACACCGGACCTGATGTTCGCGGGTGCGCAGGGGTGGTCGGATGCGGCGGCGTGGGCGACAGCGCCAGCACAGCAGGATGCGCTGAAGGCGTTGCAAAGCGTGACGAGGAAGAGTGATCCGCGTGAGCCGATTGCCTTTGGGTTGCCTTACGGGGCGGATGGCATTCCGATCGAGTTGATTCGAGCGAAGGCGTATGTGGAACTCGGTGATCCGCCGACGCTTTCGGCGGCGCAGGTGATGTATCTGCCGATGCTGGATGGTTTGGGTGCGTTGGTGCAGATTGAAGTGACGCGGCTTGCGGCGGAAGGGAAGGTTGAGGACGCCGCGGCGCTGTGCGTGGACTGGGCGGTGTTTGGTCGCCAGATGGCGGATCGCCAGTTGTTCAAGGAAGCCAAGTGGGGCTTTGAGCAGATGAACGCGGCGATGGAGCGTTTGCGCGATGTGGTGTATACCGATTTCCGTGATAAGAAGGCGATGACGCCGGAGACGATCAAGCAGTTGCTGGCGCGACTGGACGACGCGCGCGGCGTGCTGACGATTGATCGAATCAAGTTTCCGAAGGCGGATGACTTGGGCGCGGAGCAGGTGGTGTCGCGCGTGTTCCTGCCACGCAAGGGGCCGGATGAACGGGTTTTCGGCACGACGCTGGCAAGCATTGGTGCGGCTGGACGGCCCCTGCGATTGTTTGCGGAGGCAGCGCGTTGGCAGGCGGCGGCGACGGGGCACAAAGATCAGGTGGATACGAGCGCGATGCTGGACCGGGTGTACGGCGATTTCTCATCGCGTTGGCGGGTTGATTTCTATGACCGCCGCCAGATGCAGCCGTATGAATATGGGCGGATGTCGACATCGGAGTTCGCGGTGATCGCGGCGACGTTGCCGGATATGTCTTCGTTGATTGATTTGCGTCAGCGTTTGCGGGTGGAGGCGGTGGGGACGCGGCTTTCGCTGGCGCTGTTGGGCTCGACGTATGTGCGCAAGGAGTTCCCGCCGACGGTGGCGTCGATTCGTCCATCGTGGCAGGTGGAGCTTGAGAAGGATCCCTTCAACATCGATTCCGCGACGGGGAAGAACCCGATGCAGTACTTTGTGCCGATTCGTGATACCAAGGCGCGGTTTGGCGCGAAGGAAGACCCACGGCCGCACAATGTGAACGTGATCGCGGGTAGCGGGCGGAACTTTGCGGTGCCGATCGGCGAGGATCAGTTCATTATCTATTCGCTGGGTTCTGACAATCGCAAGGATTGGGCGGAACGCGTGCAGAACACGGTGAAGAAGGTGGAAGGGGCTGACTACCTGATCTGGCCGCCGATGATCGCTTTGGAGCGCCAGCACCTGCGGCAGACCGGCGAGATCAAGTGAGTTGATGTGATCGGCGTTTGTGTCGCCGTACCGGCACTGAGATGGGTGCACCGGTTGGCGTGGCTGTGGCATCGAATATGTGTGCGGGCTGAATTCGGGCTGGCATAGAACGCGATGGAGGCAGGCATGGGTGGTCAAGTGCGCGATGTAGTGATTATCGGTTCGGGGCCTGCCGGATGGACGGCGGCGATCTATGCGGCGAGAGCGCAGCTGAAGCCGGTGGTGTATACGGGGACACCCAAGAGTGATCCGGGGCCGATGCTGCCGGGTGGTCAGTTGATGCTGACGACGGAAGTGGAGAACTATCCGGGATTTCCGCATGGCGTGGTGGGGCCGGAGATGATGGGGCTGTTTCAGCAGCAGGCGGAACGATTTGGAACGGAAGTGATCGGCGAAGATGTGGTGCGGTGCGATTTTTCCAAGCGGCCATTCGAATTGCATATGGGTGATGGCTCGGTGGTGAAGACCAAGAGTGTGATCATCGCCACCGGTGCGACTGCGAATTGGCTGGGGCTGGAGAATGAGATGCGCCTGGCGCGGAGTGGTGGTGGTGTTTCCGCATGCGCGGTGTGCGATGGCGCGTTGCCGGCGTTCCGCAAGCAGCCGCTGGGCGTGGTGGGCGGCGGCGATACCGCGATGGAAGAGGCGCACTATCTCACGAAGTTTGCCTCGACGGTGTATGTGATTCACCGAAGAGATTCATTCCGGGCCAGCCGCATTATGCAAGAGCGACTGCTGGCAGCGCCGAATGTGAAGGTGCTGTGGAACAAGGGGGTCGTGGATTGCCTGGGTGATGAGAAGTTGACGGCGGTGAAGCTGAAGGACACGGTGACGGGGGAGATTTCGACGTTGGAGTTGAAGGGGCTGTTCATCGCGATCGGTCACACGCCGACGACCAAGTTTTTGAAGGATTCGGGATTGGAGTTTGATGCGAGCGGATACATCAAACTGAACAACCGGAGTTCGTACACGAACATTGAGGGTGTTTTCGCGGCGGGCGATGTGGCCGATTCGACGTATCGGCAGGCGATCACCGCGGCAGGGATGGGGTGCCAGGCGGCAATCGATGCGGAGAGGTGGCTTGGGGCGCATTGAGGTCGGTGCTTAACCTGCGAGTGACGCGACGCATCGCAATGACAAACAGGCGTTCGTGAACCCTGAGTTGTGCAGAATGTTGAGAAAATAGAGATAATTCATCATTTTTACTTGCACCTGGTGGATTTCTGTGGCAATGTATTACAGAGATCAAGAAATGCCGGGCCGAGGATGCGGCCGATTTTGATTGCTTGCCGGGGTGTGTGTCATGGCTAGATTCTCTCCTCTCCTCTCCTCTCCTCTCCTCTCCTCTCCTTTCCGCTCCTCAGTAGATCGCGTGGGTTCTTTCTTTCGGCGTTTTCAGCGATGTGCGCGGCATGGTCGATGAGCCACGTTGTGCACGCGCGGAGTGTCTCGCCACCGGGAGACGATCCAATTGGTTACGCGTGTCCGGAATTCAATCAAAACACGGCTGTCTATCGTCCACGAACGCCGACTGGAAATCCATTGCTGATTGGTTTGCCAAACGGCAACACATGGGTCACTGCGCAACCCAATTTTATTCCGGATCGCAGGCCGCTCATCATTATCAACTTTGCCAATGGGTCGTGGAAGGGAAATGCCAACTCGAATCCAAACGGCAGTCTCACAGCAAACTACGTTGGAGATGTCAACGCCTCCTTAGCTGGCAATCAATTCGGATTGACAGATTGGTGGTTTGGCAAACACGCGCAGTACCCAGCTGTTTTGACAGACACTGCCACGAATACCAAGGTCCCAGCCACCACACTCGCGACTCACGTCTGCTATCCGTGGCTGGACTATCCAAACGGTATCGCGTACTTGCAGGCAGGAACGAACA
>CAYTYD010000187.1:0-6702 GCA_964441555.1 uncultured Phycisphaeraceae bacterium
CATCAAGTTCATGCCCAAATCCCCACTCGCGGATGTCTCGGTCCCTTTCTGGGCCGTCATCCTCTCCCTTGCCTTCTGCGCTGGCACCGGCCTCATCTTCGGCATGGGCCCCGCTATGAAGGCCTCCCGTCTGGACCCCATCGAGGCACTGCGTCACGAATGACACCACGCCCTTCTCAAATTTCTGACTCACGTGCCACGGTTCTGGCTTTGCAGAGCCGTGCGTCTTCTTCCTCTTCTCCTCTTCTTCTTTCTCCTCCTCCCCTCCGCTCCTGTCTCCTGCTCTGCACCCTCCTTCTTTCCGGCTGCGCCCAAAACCACCCCTTCTTTGAAGACACTCCCCGCCACACCAAGGTCTCTGCCGAGCGTCTCCGCGCGGTCGAAAAGCTCTCGCTTGATCGCTACCGCAAACCCACCGACTCCGCCGCTGCCACCGTCGACACCGCCGCCCTCAAGGCCAAGTTCGATGCCCTCACCACCTACGACGTCACCCTCGAAACCGCCCGCGCCAGCGTCTTGGAAAACAACCTCGACCTCAAAGTCGCCTTCATGAATCCCACCATCGCGGCACAATCCGTCCGCGAAGAAGAATCCCGCTTCGAAGCCCTCTTCACAACCCGCATGGCCTACGCCAGCAGCGATCAACCCACCTCCTCACAGCTCAACAGCGCCCAATCCACCAACCTCTCCATCACCCCCGGCATCTCCAAACCCCTCGAAACCGGCGGCAACGTCTCCGCCCGCCTCCCCTTTGGCCGCAACACCAGCGACAACTCCTTCAGCACACTCAACCCCGCCTACACCAGCGATCTCGAACTCTCCATTTCACAACCTCTCTTGCGCAACGCCGGCCGCCGCAACGCCACCGCCGGCATCCGCATCGCCAAGTACAACCAGCAAGTCTCCGAATCCCAGGCCAAGCTCGAGGCCATCCGCCAGCTCGCTGCCATCGATCGCGCCTACTGGCGTCTCTATCGCGCCCAGCGCGAGCTGGATGTCGCCATGCAGCAACAGCAACTGGCGCAAACCCAGCTCGATTCCGCCAAGCGTCAGGTCAAATCCGGCGCCGCCGCCGAAATCGAAGTCCTCCGCGCCGAAGCCGGTGTCGCCAGCCGCGTCGAATCCATCATCGTCGCACAGAACTCTCTGCAAACCCAGCAGCGCGAGTTCAAGCGCGTCATGAACACCCCCGGCCTCACCGTCGATACGCAAACCCGCCTCGTCCTCAAATCCGAACCCGATCCCGTCGAGTATCTCTTCGAGCGCAACGAACTCCTCGACAAAGCCCTCGCCACTCGCATGGAGATGCTCGAACTCGAACTTCGCCTCGCCGCCGATGTCGCCACCATCAATCTCGAAAAGAACCGTGCCCTCCCTCTCCTCACCCTCGATTACACCTACCGCATCAACGGCCTCGGCGGCAGCACCCAAGACGCCTTCCACACCCTCGAACGCAACAAGTTTGAGGATTGGCAGCTCGGCCTGAATCTCGAAGTGCCTCTTGGCAACGAAGCCGCCAAGAGCCGCGTCCGCCGCGCCATCCTCAGTCGTCTCCAGCGTCTCGCCACCAAAGAGGCCCGCGAGCTCGCCATCCGCCAGGAAGTTCTCAACGCCATCGACGAACTCGACAGTGGCTGGCAGCGCATCTTCGCCGCCCGCACCGCCACCGCTCTCAACACCCGCACCTTGCAGGCCGAGCAGCGCCAGTTCAACGTCGGCCAATCCACCAGCACCAACGTCCTCGATGCCGCGACGCGCTTGGCCGAAAGCCAACTCTCCGAAATCCGCGCCATCACTGACTACCAAGTTGCTCAGGTCGATCTCGCCTTCGCCACCGGCACACTCCTCGGCGCGGCAAAGGTAGAGTGGCAATCCGCCCCTGAGCCCGCTCCCGATATCACCGCCAAACCCCTCCCCGAAAAACTCCCCGAATCTCTCCTCACCGCGCCATCAGCAATTCCAACAACCGCGCCGACACCTGTTGAACCCAAATAGGCCTCTGGCTTTCGTGCCACTGTCCGGCTTTGCGGAGCAGTGCTGACTTCCGTCTTCGTGTCACAGCACTGCTGTGCAGTTCATGGGTGGTGCAGTCGGTGCGCCTTCGCTGCCGAATGGGAGCGACAGGGCGCAACCACTGGGTCGCGGCTTCCAAACAGCATTCAGAACGGCGTTCTCGCCCATATGCACTCGGACGACTCGATCACTGGCTTGCCAATGGCCCGCACCACATCCGACTGCAGTAACTTGTCTCGATCCGCATGAATCCCCAGTGTGAAATACTCGCGCGGCGTCAACAACACGAGCAGCTTCCCATCCTCCGATAGTCCCCAGCGACGGCTCATGTACACATCGCACAGCACGACCGTGCACTCATCTATCCGGCATTCTTCTTTCACCTTTCGCGGCCAGGATTGTTCGATCAGTACCGAGCCATGCTGCTGATCAACCAACAAAACACTTCGCCGCGCCAAAGTCCGTATCCCTCGATATCCAAAGCAACACGACACCGCTAGCGGCACCATGAGGAAGAGCCAACCCATTCCCATGGAGTACTTCCATGGTTTGCTTTCCAACACAAAGACCACGCTCAGCCCCATCGCCATCAGGAACATCGGAATCCAGATCACCGCCGCCGCGCCACCGCGATCAACCACGATGATCTTGGACCCTTCACGCCTGGGCTTCAAGATAAATCGATGCGACGACCCGCTCAACCAACGCGAAAACGCCTTCGGTCGAATGTGGTTTTGTAAATCCAACTGAGATGGCATCGCGCAATCGTTAGCTTGGAAGTCGCAGAGTATCTCTCCGCCGGTCCCTCACTTCTGATTCGCCATTTGACCCTTTTTCTTCCCCCTCCGATCTTCCTCTGCGCCTTCGTGCCTCTGCGTTGAAATGTCTTTCCTACCCTCAGCCCTCATGTCCACTCCCCCCGTCATCACCCGCTTCGCACCCTCTCCCACCGGCCATCTGCACATCGGTGGCGCACGCACCGCGCTCTTCTGCTGGGCCTACGCCCGCCGCATGGGCGGCCATTTCACCCTCCGCATCGAGGACACCGACCAGGCCCGCTCCAGCGACGAGTCCGCCCGCGGCATCATGGAAGACCTCGCCTGGCTCGGCATCGAATGGGACGAGGGCCCCACCCACGTCTACAACGGCCGCACCATCGGTGGCGACCCGCGCAACGTCGGCCCCTTCTTCCAGGCCCGCCGCGTACATCTTTACAATCAGTACCTGCGCAAGCTCGTCGAGATCGGCCGCGCCTACCCCGCCTTCGAATCCTCCGAAGAGCTTGAGGCCAAGCGCAAGATCGCCGTCGCCGCCAAGCAGACCTACCGCTACGACCGCGCTGCCTACCACGCCATCCCCACCCCCGCCGAGCGCCTCAAGCGCATGGATAGTGGCGAGCCCCACGTCCTCCGCTTCCTCGCCCCTTCCCACGAACTCATCGTCCCCGATCAGGTTCTGGGCGATATCAAGATCCCCGCCGGCGAACTCGATGACTTCGTCATTCGCAAGGCCGACGGCTTCCCCACCTACCACTTCGCCGTCGTCGTCGATGATGAGACGATGGGCATTACCCACGTCATGCGCGCTCAAGAGCACCTCTACAACACGCCGCGGCACGTTGCACTCCAACAAGCCCTCTCCTTCCGCACACCCGCCTACGCCCACATGCCCCTCATCTTTAATATGGATGCCAGCAAGATGAGCAAGCGCGACAAGGCCAAGGTCGCGCGTCTCACTCTGAAAAACGCCATTCAGAAAGACGCCTCTCTCACCCCCGCCGCGCTGGCTTCCAAACTCTCCATCGAAGCCAATCCCATTAGTGAGAGCGCCGTCGCCGATTTCCTCGCCGCCGAGAATGACCGCCTCGACATCGCCGAGGCCGTGGCCCGCGTCTTCAAGATCAACCTCCCCGAGATCGAGGTCGCCGATTTCCGTCAGGCCGGTTACCTCCCCGAGGCCATCACCAACTTCATTTCGCTTCTCGGTTGGTCACCCGGCGTCAAATCCGCCGATGGCAAAGACCTCGAGCGATTCGACATCGGCTTCCTCGCCCAGAACTTCGCCATCGAGCGCATCGGCAAGACCAACGCCAAGTTCGATCGCGTCAAGCTCGCCAGCTTCGATGCCCAGATCATCGCCGAGATGAGCGATGCCGAGCTCGTCAAGCGCCTCAAGACCTGGTGCGCTGAGTTCCGCCCCGAAGTCACCAAGAAACTCAGCGATGCCCAACTCGCCATGCTTGCCGCCGCTCTCAAGCCGCGCTGCAAGGTCCTCAGCGACATCGTCAACGTCGCCAATTTCGCCCTCGTCGGCGACAACGACTACACCTTCGATGCCGCGGCAGTCACCAAGGTCCTCAAAGCCGCGCCCAAGGAAGGTCAACCCTCCGCCCACACCATCCTCACCGATATGAAGTCCGGCCTCGAATCTCTTTCCGACTTCTCACCCGCGGCCATCGATGCCCTCATCCACTCCTACGCCGAATCCAAAACACTGAAAATGGGCGACGTGGCCCAACCCCTCCGCATCGCCATCACCGGCTCCACCGTCAGTCCACCGCTCGGCGTCACCCTCGCCGTCCTGGGCAAAGAAAGCGTTCTCCTCCGTCTCTCCCGCGGCATCAGTCAGTGCTAAGCCGTCTTGCCCCCCATTCCGTTCTACCCTGAGAGATGCGAACGCTCCTCTTCGCGCTCCTCACATCGCTCTTTGCATTTCTCACCGCAGGGTGCGCTTCGCACCAATCGGCGCCCGCTTCGCGCCCGCCCAACATCCTCATCTTCCTCACAGATGACCTGGGCATCGGCGAACTCGGCTGCTACGGCCAGAAGATCATCCGCACACCACACCTCGATGCCTTTGCCGCAGACAGCGTCCTCTTCACTCAGGCATATTCCGGCAGCCCAGTCTGCGCTCCCTCGCGCTGCTGCCTCCTCACCGGCTTTCACACCGGTCACTCCGCGATTCGCGACAACAAGGAAATCCAACCCGAAGGCCAGCAACCACTCCCCTCCAGCGAAACCACCATCGCCACGCTCCTTCGAAGCGCTGGCTACTCCACCATGGCCATCGGCAAATGGGGCCTCGGTCCCCCCGGTTCATCCGGCGATCCCTTCTCCCACGGCTTTGATCACTTCTTCGGCTACAACTGCCAGCGCCACGTTCACAACCACTGCCCCGCCTGGCTCTACAACGATCGTGAACGCATCGATCTCCCCGGCAATTCTGCCAAGTACTCCTCTTCCGAAGACAGCGGCCCCATCTACGCCCCCGACCTCTTCCGCGATCAAGCCCTCTCATTCATTGACCGTTCCAAAGACAGTCCCTTCTTCCTCCTCTTCGCCACAACCATCCCCCACGCCGCGCTCCAAGCCCCCGAAGCCGACATCGCCGAATATTCAAGTCAATTCCCCGATCCTCCCTATGACGGTAAAAAGGGCTACCTCAAAACCCAGCACCCGCGCGCCACATACGCCGCCATGGTCACACGCATGGATCGTGACTTCGGCGCCATCATCGCCAAGCTCCGCGCTCTCAACCTCCTCGATAACACCCTCATCGTCTTCACCAGCGATAATGGCCCCACGTTCAACGGCGGCACAGACTCCACCTTCTTCTCCTCCGCCCAAGGTCGTCGCGGCTTGAAGTGCGAGGTCTACGAAGGCGGCATCCGTGTTCCCCTCCTCATTCGCGCCCCCGGCGGCACACGCGGCACAACGCACTCCACACCCTGCGCAGTCTGGGATCTCTTCCCCACCGTCGCCTCCTACACCAACATCACCCCTCCACCAGATCGCGATGGCATCAATCTCTCACCCGCGCTCACATCCAATCAGCCCCTCGCCGCGCGCGACTACCTCTATTGGGAATATCCCAGTGGTGGCTGGTCCCAGGCGGCTCGCTTTGGCAACTTCAAAGCCGTCCGCACCGGCGTCAAGAAAAACCCCAACGCACCCATCCAGATCTTCGATCTCAAAACCGATCCTAGCGAAACCACAAACCTCGCCGCATCACGCCCAGATCTCGTCGCCCGCGCTGATTCCATCTTGCGCTCCGCGCGAACTCCTGCTCAACTCCCCGAATGGAACCCCTGACCACTCACCGCTTCTTCCCCGCCGTTGTCGGCTCGGGAATCGGCACCGCCTGCGACAAAGGCGTCGCCATCAGCGTCGGCAATTGCGCCTCCACCTCATTCAGAAACTGCTTGGATTCCTGATACTCCTGCGCATCAGGAAACACCGGCTGCATCGCCACCAGCAACTGCGCGCTGATCACACCTGTTCGCATCTCACTCGCCCGATATACCTGCGTCGGATGCACCGCATCACCACGCTCGAGCGCCACCCCAATCGCCTTCCAGTGGTTGTCCAGTGTGCCGCGCAGCATCGTCGCCTGCGTCTCCGTCCGCGACATCGTCCGCGATGACGGTGTGCGGCAACCGCCCAGCCCAACCAGCACCACCATCAACCCCAAGCACACACTCATCCCACGCACGCCGCTCATGCAACCTCCAGATGGTTACGCACAATCGCCTCTCACGCTCACAAATCGTGAATACAGATTAACGATTGGCTGCTGGCTTGGTTCCGAACCTTCGAGGAATCCACCATTTCTTCACATCTCCACTGAGTTGTCTGAGGCAAACACCCCACCCGTTTCATCACGAACCACCCGCCCATATTGATTTCGCCA
>CAYTYD010000188.1:0-6568 GCA_964441555.1 uncultured Phycisphaeraceae bacterium
TATCGCCGGGGGCGGGCGGCGATTAAGTCGCAAATGCCGGCCCAGCGCACCGTCCGGGGACAACGTGCCTTACCGCCCCCAGGGCTGAAAGAATGTCGCCGGGGCGTGGAGGTCGCGCAGCGACCGACACCCCCGGAAAGAAACCCCTCCTTCTCTACGCGGTCTCACGATGCGCTGATTCCTGACACACCCTCTTGGGCCACCTGCCTGAGATTTGGCCCTAGTGCCTAGTGCCCAGTGCCTTGTCTTTCCCGCATCAACACCGTGATCTCATCCAGTCGTGATGCAATCCGGTTCAACGCCTGCACAACCTGATCATCCCCGCTCATCTGCGGCGGCGTGCTGCCTCGCGCCTGCGCCCTCAGATGCTCACGCGCCTCCAGAATCCGATTGCGAAACTCATGCGCATCGATGATCCCCGTCAAGTGCATTTCATTCGCCCGGTGGTGGCTGTGCCCAGCAGTCTCGAATTTCAACGTCGCCAGATGAAACTTCTTGAGGACCGGCCCCTCAATAAATGTCACATCCTGAATGTTCTCCAGCGGAATGGTCTTCTCAACTTGAAACAAAATCCCCTTGCGAAAGCGCAGCGTCTTGTCCGTCAACTCGCACAGCAGTTTGTGAAAGTAATGCCCAGCCCACCACTGCCCCACGCCGCAGAACCAGATGATCGCAAGCGGTATGCCGATGATGGTGCAGCACATCACCAATCCGATGGTGACAACCAGATACGGTCGGTAAAGGGGATTGAACTTGGCGGTGATCGGCAAAGCAGTGGAAGCAGTGTTGAGATCGCCCATGGTGCCGTGATCGTATCGGATTCATTCACCCGCCATCCCTCTCAGCAAACAAGACGAAAAGAAAGTAGCGAGGGAAAGTAGCGAGGTGTCGAGGAGCCCTTCAGGGCGACGCCACCCCTGGAAGACATTCCCACATCCTCTACACGGTCTCACGATGCACAGACTCCTGACCACATCTCCTCCTGCAACGTACGGACCTCACATCATGCTGCCTTCTGCCTTAATTTGGCCATTTGGTAATTTGGAATTTGACCATTCGCGGCACCGCCGCACCTGCGCTGAATCTCACACAACCAGATCAGTGCCATCCGCCAATCAACATCCAACACCATGTGCGAAGAACAGCAACGAGGCGCGATGCCGCGCCTCTCGCATGTTTCATGTTCACGGTTGCAAATCAGCAGCCGACGCTGAATGCCTGCACAAAGTCGAGGTAATCGAAAAAGTCAACCACGCCATCGTTGTTGTAGTCCGCCGGGCAGGGAGGGCCCGGGAACGTGAGCGATGCAGGGACACTCCCGAGCGAAAGTCCGTTGCACGAGCCGGTCACGACGCACACGTACGAACCCGCATCGCTCGGCTGCAGGTTGGAGAGGCGCAGAATGGGTGTCGCCGCCGTCGGGTTGGTGATGGTGTCCAGAGGCACGCCGTCCTTCTGCCAGCGATAGGTGACCTCACCCAGCGCCGAAGCACTCAGGTCGAAGACTGCCGTGCCGCCGACGACCGTGAGCATCGCGGCGGGTTGCCTCGAGAACGCCGGCAGCGCGCCGGGAACGGCGTACGTGATGATGTTGTTGGCGCCCTGCCCGCCAGCCCCGCCGTGAGCACCAACGACCCAGACCTCCCCGCTCGGCAGCGGCAGAATCGCCCGCACCTCACCAGCGATTCCGCCCGCGAAGGTCGCGTGGAGGCCAAGCGGCGCCGGACTGGGGCGATAGCGCTCGAGCCCCAGGCCGCCCTCCACGTTCCCCATGCCACCCGCCAACACCGACCCGTCCGGAAGGGTTGCCAGCGCGTAGGTACCGAAGAGTTCAATCACGGTCGACCACGTCTGCGTCGCCGAGTCGTACCGGTACACATCAAAGTCCGTGCCGCACAGCAGATCGCCGCCGGGCAGTTCGACCACGGCGTTCGCCACCGGTGGAACTCCACCGCCCAGCGCCGACCACGCGCCCGTCGAAGGCCGGTAGCGGGCGATGTTCCCGGCGGGCACGCCGCCCGCCGTCGTGAAGCGCCCGGCGACAAGAACATCGCCGTTGGAGGCAAGAGCCAGCGCCGCCACCGTCGGCACGTTTCCCGCGACGCCGCCCACGCTCTGCCATGTGTTGGTCGCCGAGCGGTAAATCGCGATCCCTTGCGCTGCCACCCCGGGCCCGACCGTCGTAAACGTCCCGCCCACCATCACATCGCCGTTCGGCAGCGTCAACAGGGCCGCGACACTCGCTCCGCTCACACCGCCCGCCATCGTCGACCAAGCCCCGGTCGCATCGACGTAGCGGGCGATCCGGCCCACCCCGGCCGCCCCCGCGGTGCTGAAGTCGCCACCGACGATGACATCGCCGCCGGGGATCACCGCGATCGCTCGCACTCTGCCATTCAAGTTGGCGCCGAGTTGTGCGCGAGCCCCGGTCGCCAGGTTGTAGCGGCCCAAGAACCGTGCAGCCGTGTTGCCATCAATCACGGTAAAGTCACCGCCCAAGATCACCGAGCCGGCCGGACCGGCCCCTCCGCCCGGGGGCTGAAGGGCCAGCGCCCGCACCATCTGATCCGTGAGGAGACGGGGGTGGACAAAGGGGTTTTGCCACCCTTCCCGACAATCACCGGCCGGGAACCCCTGCGCCAGAGCCTGCCCACCGCTGCCCGCAAAACACATGGCGGCCGCCATGAAGCAAGCGACCCCCGTCCGACCAAAGGGAGCCGCGAACGACAACGTACGACCAAGAAACGACAGACGCATGAAGGGACTCCAAGGACGTGCCGCAATCGGGCACCGATGCAGAAGAGCGTTTCAGTCTACCGGCACGCGGCCCACCGACCAAGGCAAAATCGCCAAAATCGGCGGCACCTCAGGAGAGTACCGGCCCGTTTCTGCACTCAGGAACATGGCTCTCGGACCTTCCGCATCCCACCTGATGCCCAGCGCACAATCTGAGCACACGCGCATCGCCGCTCCACCAGCCACAAAGGTTCCCCGACATCCCTTCCAACCTCATCACATCGTCTCGATTTGCCAATGTGGACATTTGACCATGTGCCGATCTGCGGCGGAGCCGCACCTGACACCTGTCTGTCATATTCCCCCACTTCCAACCTGACAACTGTCTGTCAGGTCGCGCATTTTCACCCCTTGGCGCACGTGTGCCGCACCGGTACATTCCTTCCATGACCGCCACACTCTCACAACCAGATGCCGACCGGTTCAGCATCTTCATCGATGCCGTGATCGAATCTCCCCGCTTCAACTTCTCCGCTTTCTGTAAAGCCGCCAAACTCACCGCTGATCAGGCCCTTGCCTGGGTCGCCCGCCCCGACATCGCCGCGGCACTCGAATCCTGCATCACCTTCATCTCCGCCGCAGCCCGCATCCGTCACTCCATCCTCGAAACCAACGCGATGGGTGCTCTTGGCGAACTCCTCCGCACCTCGACCAACGACATCGAACTCCGCCGCGCTGCCACCACCATCATCTCGCGCCACAAAGCCGACCTCCGCGCCTCCCGTGCCACTCTCCCCCGTGCCACTGATCCATCTTCAGATCAGCGCGATATTCACCGCGAAGCGGTGGAGGTTCATAGCCGGGGATCGCCGCGTAGCGGCATCCCCGGAACCGCCTCGCAAACGAATCCGCACCCCAGCGGGGTGCAGGTACTTCCCACAAACAAATCACCTTCCCACTCAACAACTTCTTCCCCCGTCGATTCCCTCCTGCAACTCAAACTCCTCGCCGACACTCTCCGACTCAACAAAGAGCCCGCCCTGCGCGAGCCCCACTCCCCCGCATCCCTACTCAACCGCGTCGGCGCACCAACTTCCCTCAGCCGCGACCGACCGTGACTTCTCATGCTCAGCGATGCGAATCGCATCACTGCACAACTTGAATTCGGCCAGGGCTCGAACCACGCGTCCCGCTATCGCATGGTGACCGGATGCCTAAATCTGATAACATCATTCGCAGCTCTGGAGTTTCACATGTCCGACCCCAAATGGTCATTACTTCACACGCTCGAGTCAGTCCGCAACGTTCCCTCACCGATTACAGATCCCGATTCCGCCCGGGCATTCCACGATGCTGTCGCACTATTGCAGAACGCACCAAGTAGGAAGGCGATGAACTCCATCGCCAAAGATGCCAGCGAACAACTCATCCGCGTCATACGTGGCACGGCTTCAACCAATCACGCAAGGAAGTACGCTGATGAAATCCTCTTTGGGCTGAAAGTGCTCGCACTTACTGGCACTCCCCAAGGTGCTGATTGCACCGTCGAAGTCATACGCACAGGTCTCGATTCGGATCACTACATGTGGTCCGTGGTGTTTGAGATGTACTCCGAAGGTCATCCTCACGCAATTCGCCTCTTTGCCGCGCTGTCGAAGTCCATTCCAACCGGCTTCATCGGCGTCGCCTTCCTCGATGCAGCCAACACCGCGGCACGCGAGCATGGCCTCAAACCACATCCCTTTGACTCTCCCCAAGGTGTCAAGCGTTTGCGAACCTTGCTTGCGAGTATCTCAGAAGAAGAATCCAGTTACGCCGTCAGTGCGTGCGCGGCGATTCCGTTTCTCTCTGCCGCCCGCCGTAAGCCCCTTATTGCCCTTGCCCGCAAACACAATGACCCCAGCATCCGCATGGAAGTTGCGTGGGCGATGGGCAAGCTCAAAGATAAACAATCGATTCAATATCTCATCCGGCAGTGCCTCGATCGCAACATGTCGCAACAGGCCCAGCACTATCTGAACGAGCTCAAGTTGAAACGCCTGATCCCCAAAGCCGCGCAAGAGCCCGACTTTGCTGCGCTGGCAGAGATGTGCAACTGGCTGCGGCATCCTAACGAGTACGGCGAGCCACCGGACACCATCGAATTGATGGATAAGCGAACCATCTTTTGGCCACCTCTCAACAAGAAGCGGGAAATGCGTCTCTTCAGCTTCGTCTATAACAGAAGAAAACATCGCCCAACGCGGGATATCGGAGTTGGCATGGTCGGTTCCACGACGTGGTCATTCTTTGATGCGACCAAACCAAACATGAAGCCCGAGGACCTTTACGGCATCCATTGCTGCTGGGAACTGGAATGCGAAAAGGACCCGCGTACTCCCAAGAAACCCAAAGGCGGTGGTTGGGATGCCAAGGCCGGTTGGAAATTGATCACCGCTGGCCCGTCCCCAACTCGGAAATCGCGGGCGAAAATCCCAAAGCCCCCCGCGTAACGGCTGTCATCGCGCACCCACACTCCGGGCCTCGTGCCATGTCTTTCAGGTCGAAGGCCTGCACGTTCGTAGACGGGGTGTGGAGGTGCCCATGCTCTGATGGGCGACCGACACCCCCGGAAGGCAAACCCACCCTGCTCTACACGGTCTCACGATGCACAGATCAATGACAACATCTCCGCGTGCCACTGTCCTGGCTTTGCAGGGCAGTGCTGCTTTCGCCCGCAAGGGCGTACGAGAATTGCCAGGGGTGGCTCTGCACCCCTAGAAGTTCTCCCTCCATCCTCTACACGGCCTCTCGATCCCCGATTAATGACAACATCTCCGCGTGCCACCGACCCGTCTTCGGGTCAGTGTGAAGGCTTCAAAACACACTGACCGCCGAAACCTGCCGTGAGTGTCAATGATCAATGAGATTTATGCCACTGGCCTATTCACTGCTCGTGCTTCCGAGGTATCGAAATGCGTAGCAACTGGAACGACCGGTATCCTCCGTATCCGCAACGTCCACGATTTGAGGATTGGCCAGCTTGGTATCGCATTTCGCCGGAGGACTTAGCCAGCTTCCTCCCACAATCGGGCATCCCCCTGCGCAATATCCGGTCGATCCTCGATCTTGGAGCGGGCGATGGCCGACGGATCATTCACGCGATGGCCCGCAATCCTGAGATGAACCGGCCGGATCTGCATGTCACATGCGTGGACTTCGCGACGCGGGCGATCTGTTGGGGTGTGGACCTGTGGAGCCGCTTGCGAGAGGGACTGGTGGTGAGCGACTACGAAATTCCTTCCGGCATCAAACCGAAGTGGTCGATGTCCTATCGCGATGAAGATGCGATGTCACTTCCTCAAGATATATGCCGCACACAGTTTGATGTGATCATCGACTGGCTGATGTTTCACGGCATGCCATTGGATCAGGTGCCGCATTACGTTGCGAGCATCAATCGCATGGCACCGACCTTCTTTGTTCTCAAGTGCTTTTCAACAGAAGGAAGCACACTCACCACTCTGCAACAAGCTGTGACGGACGTTGACAAGCACCAATGGAGTCGAGCCGCCCTCGAAGATCTCTTTGGCGACCACTACGAAGTCATCGGGAAACCAGTACCATGCGAAGAACGGCTTGATCTCAACGATGGGGATGGACCACGCGCGGCAAAAATGGAGTATTGCTTCAAGCGGAAGTAGTTTGGCACCTTCCACATTGGAACTTACCATCCAACTGTCGTATTCCACCGCAGTACGCGTTCCCCATGCCGCTGATAGCGGGCTTTTCCCTTCCATCGCTCTCCCCCCATACTCTTCTGCGGAAGACGCGCAACCCCATTTCCCACCCC
>CAYTYD010000189.1:0-6495 GCA_964441555.1 uncultured Phycisphaeraceae bacterium
TCGACAAAGCCCTTTCCGGCCACAACGTGATAGAAGAAATGGATTTTCCTATCCCGAATACCGACCAGGTTGCGTCTTATTCGCTCAATTATTCCCCGTTTAGAGACCCGGCCGGTAAAATCGCCGGGGTAATGTGTTTTGCGCAAGACGTTACGGGGCGAAAGGCTTTAGAACGCAAAGCCGAAAACCGTCGAACGGACTTGCAGGCCGTTATCGACGCGGCGGACGGTATTTTGTTGTACGTGGACGAGCAAGGTAAATTCATCTACCGCTTGGAAATTCCCATTCTGTCCTATCCCACGATTCAAAGTCCGTGGGGGTTGTTTGATACTGCTGGAAGTTCAACGGAATTGACATCCACGCCTCTATTGAATCTTGTTCCGGGCGACTGGGAGTTTCGAAGCTGGGATGGAACGACATTTGTCGTAGAAGGCGGATCGTTCAGTTATTATGATCATTTGGCGTATTTTAGTACAGGTTACTTTCCGTACCCAGGGACTTCGAACGGTGGCAGCCGGAGCGGCCTTCGCCTGGCGGCGGCGGTGCCTTCGCCCGGTTGCTCAATTGTGCTGTCGAGCGGGTTGCTCGCGATCATGAAATCTCCAAGGAGGAAGATGTGAATATCTTGAAGTGCATGATGTTGTGCGCGGTATCAATTCTGACTGCCGCGAGTGCGACTGCGGAAGTGAGGGTGTATTTGCAGTACGCCAAGCAAAGCGGGCCGTCGAACTGCCCGGCTACCGCATCGCAAACATATTCATACAACTCGAATCAGGCGATCCTGGTTCAGGTCACAACCACCAACCCTCCGGGCGGACCGTGCAGCACGAGTCTTTACCGGCTTGCAGTCGTGGGTATCTCCACAACTTCCACGAGCGACGTCATAGGTCGCCTGACTCTCAACTACGACTCCACCACTGGGCTCCCGGCGGTCGTGGTTGGCATTCCTTCAACTCTAGGTACGGGGACTGGAAATGTCGGTGCCGGATGGCATGGAATGACAAAAACCGGCATTGGAGCCAACTCATTCTCGACAAGTCTGAGCGTCGGAACCAGCGGCTCGGGTTCATCAACGATGGATATTCTCGACTCCGTCAACGCGGATACATTGGCGCAGTTCCGCACAGACGGATCGATCACTTCAACTGGTTCGCTCTCCGTGCAGACCGCCAACAACAATTGCGTGATTCGCGCAACGGCTGGAATCGCCAAACATTCATCGGTAAATTCCATTTCAATCCAATCATGCCAAGAGAACTGCACGATTGAAACTGGTTCATCGGGTGACATTTTGGGTTCGATTTCAGTGGTATCTACTAATTCGATGGCAGTCAACGGCCTTCAAATCACCAGCGGTCGCGACATCGGCGGCGACATCACCGTGACCAATGGCGAATTGCGCCTGGTCTCCGCCGCGGGCGACATCGTGAATCCCGCCGAGTTCTCCTCGGGCCAATCCTGGGACACCACGCCTCCCGCCGACACTGTCGCAGCACCAACCCGCCTCACTATCTCCTCACGCGATGGAATCTACAAGATCGTCGCCAACCGTGTCGCGGCGCACATCAATGCCGACAGCGACAACTCAGGCAGTGGTGTGCTTATCAACCTGCAGGCCACCGGCACCACACCCAGCAGCAGTGCTGGGCTGTATGGCACGGTGAAAGCCCGCAATTTCTACAACACCAACTACTCATCCGGCGATCCCACCACCTCCGCGATCTATGTTGCAGGCATTCAGAAATCCGTTATCAGTTACAACGGCACCGGCAATGTGCAATCTCCCCTCTACTTCGGTACTGCCGCGGGCAACATCACTGTCGGCCCAATGACCGCACCCATCACCATCACCGGAAACGTGCAATCTTCAGCCTCCATTCTTGCCTCTGAAATTTCCACTTCCGGCGTAGGCGGCGCTTTCACGGTTGGCGGCACATTCAGCGGCTTGCTCCGCGTGCCCGGCAACGTCGCGGGGCCGATTACCATCACCGGCTCATCCGGTCTGGCTGGCCAGATTATTCTGAATTCAAACGCCGCTTCCAACACATGGACCGGCTCCCTCTCCGTCGGCGGCTCCACCGTCAGCGGCACACCCTACTACACCGCCACCAACCTGGGCGGCGGCGCGGTCGGCCTTGCACCGTTCCACTACCACCCCGACGAATCCACACCCGTTGACGATTCGGGGATTGATTCATCCACCACCGATCCGGTGCGCGTGGTGTGGTATGGCCCACTCTCTGCCGAATCAGCCAACAAACCCGCCAAAATCTACAACCGCAAGGGCTACGGCAGCGGCACATGGAATGATGTGACCAGCACCCACACCATCTCCATCGATTCATCCAACACCCGGCATCTTCTCATCTCCCCCACCAGCGGCTGGGTCAGCGGGCGCGAATACAAAGTCGTCCCCAACACCTCCGGCTCGGATCGGCTGCTCTGCGCCAACCTCACCACCGGCACCGCCACGCCCGTCTTTGACGACACCAGCGATCCCTACAGCTTCTATATCAATCCTGAGATCGGCGGTCGTTCATCAGGCAGCGGCTCTTTGCAGGACCAACTCGACGCGTGGGATGCCGCCCCCTACGACGCCGATGATGATGGCCTGACCGATTCCGATGATCGCGCGTACATCGTCTACCTGTACAACTTCCTGAATCCATAATGAAATGTTCTGTTGAAAACCACTCTGGCCCTGCCTTTCGGCGGGGCCAGTTTGTTTTTGACACGGCAATCAAAAACACATCGGGGTACGACTTGCTCGCAGACAAGCCGTACCCCGGGGGTCTCTTCTTTGGTTGTTTGCGTTGACTGTCAGCAGTTGGCCGATCGGCCAAGTTCAGATTACTTCCGCTTGCGGCGGAGGGCGACGAGTCCGCCCGCAGCCATCATGCCAGCCACACCAGGAGTGGGAATCGTGGTGGTGCGGATGTTGTCGATGCTGTACACATCGTCGATGGAGGGGTTGATGATGCGAACGCTCTTGATGTCGTTGGCTTCGCGGCGAACACCGATGAACGCGGCTCCGTAGCCACCGATCGGGCCCAGGGCGACATAGCCGGTTTCGAGGAGATTGCCACTGCCGTCGTAGGCCTCGATCTTGTTGCCTTCGAAGTTGGGATCGAACCAGCCGAACCCAACCTCTGCAACAGCGTTGTCAAAGGTCATCGTGAGGGGAACGTAGTGGCTGGGAGGACCAACCAGAGGGCTGGAGACGGGTTGCAGTGTTTTGTTGTTCACCACGGTGCCGTCTGCGGCGTAACCCGAGATCGACGCGATGGAGAGACCGCCATTGGAAGAGAAAGTGATGTTTCCGATGCGGACGGGGCCAGCACCCAAGGAGGCGACGGGCATGTCTTCAAAGGTCATCAAGGTGGAACCGGGAGCCATCTGGCTCTCGTTATTGATGATGTCTGCCGAAGAAACGGCGGAGACAGCGGCGATGGCGAACGTACCGATAGCGACGAAGCTGCGAGTCTTCATTGGAATCCCCTTGTCTTGAATTGCGATTTCAACTGCCGGAAACGCATCGACCCCCGACGCGTCCTCTTGGTCATCAGTCACGTCAGTGGTTGAGCGTGTCTGATGGCCGCGAGGCCTTTCCAGCGTCGCTGCCAACGACTGGCTGCGACACCATGAATGTGCAATATCCCACGCGTTGCCGCCACCATGCGTGGCCAAGTTCGTGCTGCCACTGGCTGGCTGTCCGGTTTATGCAGGCGCAGGTGGCACGCTCTGACCACATTTCCCAGATTCCGGGTTGCTTTTGTTCAAGGTGTAGCGATGTGTGAGAGGCGGGAGCCCACATCACCCGCGCGTCTTGCCCAAGTTGCCAGCATGACGCCGCGGAACACGTTGAATACGCTGAATCATGCCGCTGACTGGGCCAGATGTCGTCCGCATCACTGATGTCTCACTGCGCGATGGGTTGCAGAATGAGCCGAGGCCCATCGCCACGCAAGATAAATTCAGACTGGCGGTGGCGCTGCACGCGATTGGCGCGGACGAGCTGGAAGTGTCGAGCTTTGTGAGTGCCAAGTGGATTCCGCAGCTCGGCGACGCGGCAGAACTGTTTGCGTTGATTGCGCTGCAGAAGCCCAAGGGGATGGTGTATTCAGCGTTGGTGCCCAACATGCGGGGCATGGAATCTCTGCTGGCGGTCAATCAGGCGCATCCGCGCGTGATCGACAAGGTGTCGGTGTTTACTGCTGCGAGCGAGACGTTTGCACAGCGAAACACGAATGCGACGATCGCGCAGACGCTGGAACGATTTGAGCCTGTGATTGCCGCGGCACGAGCCAATGGGCTGGCCATCCGCGGCTATATCTCCACCGTGGTCGCGTGCCCGTTTGAGGGGCCCATCTCGCCCACTGCTGTCGCGGTTGTCGCTGAACGCCTGCACCAGATGGGGTGTGATGAGATTGATCTGGGAGACACCATCGGTGCGGCGAACGCGGAAACGATTCGGGCGGTGATTGACGAGGTCGCTGCACGCATTGGCGGCATGGGCAAGATCGTGATTCATCTGCACGACACCTTCGGACGGGCCGCCGAGTGCGTTGCGGCGTCGTTGGCGTGTGGAGTGCGATCCTTTGATGCGTCGGTGGCAGGGCTGGGTGGCTGCCCATATGCCGGGACACCGGAGAAGCCCGCACCGGGAAACATTGACATGCGGACGCTGGTGAACGCCATTCGCAGCAGTGGGCAGCGGAGCAACATCGACGACGCGGCGTTGCAACGGGCGGCGACATTGGCGCGGCAGTTGGTGAACAAGTCATGACGCCGATCGAACCATCGCTGATTCGGGCCGCGCTGCGCGACAATGTGTGGCACATCACCTTGGCACGGCCACAGCAACGCAACGCCATGACGCCGGAGATGCTGACGGATCTCTTGCGGGCGATTCGGGAGACACCGGACTCAGCACGAGTGCTCCTGCTGGATGGTGAAGGCAAAGTCTTTTGCGCTGGCTTTGATCTGGAGCGATCACAAGGACAGGAAGGGATCGCCGTGGTACGTTCACTGCTGACTCATCTCAGCGCGATCGTGCACGCGCTAGCGCAACTTCCGATACCCGTTGTGATCGCGGTGCAGGGCGCGGCAATCGCTGGCGGCTGTGCATTGCTCGGTGGTGCCGATGCGGTGATCACGCACGCAGAAGCGCAGTTTGGATATCCCGCCGCTCGGCTCGGCCTTTCGCCTGCGGTTTCGGCGCCCACCGTCGCGCAACACACGGGGTACGGACACGCGCGAGCCATTCAACTCGATGGTGGGTTGATATCTGGCGAACGCGCGATCTCGATTGGCATGGCCACGCACCTGGCCGCTCGCGAAGCTGTTGCCGCGACCGCCCTGTCGGTTGCACGGGGCTTTGTGCACAAACCCGACGGTGCGATCGAAACGACTCGCACCCTGTTGCAATCCTTGGCGCCGCACCTGGACTCTCGCACGGGATTGCTCAAATCGGCTCTGGATGCCTCTTTGAGCGGTACGGGAACGGATGAACAGCTGCATTTGCTCGCTGAAGCATGGGCTCGGACCCGTCCAAAACCCTCTCAAAGTTAGCGATCGAGCCATTTCCCCCAAATCCTCAGAGATCATGTTTGCAGATTGGACGGTCTCGCAACCCACGCCCCCCCGATTGCGGATATATTGATGGCATGTCGGCCTCGACCTCGAGGGTCCGGGCGTCCCGAGCAAGCTCCCATAGCATGCCGGTGAACAAAACGGAACACCCTGCTGCCACGATGGCGGCACGGGACAGAGCGCGAAAAAGACCGGTTGCGCTGCTGGCCGACTGACCGGTTCAATGAGTTGCTGGAGATTTGCTCGATGGCATCGAATCGACGCCGCGGCTTTCAATCGACGTTTGGTGCGCACTCCCCGCGCACAGTTTCTGCCTCTGCTGGCCAGACCAGGTCAGTCTCGCGCTCACATGCGCAAGACATGACCGTGGATCAGCTTGAGCCACGGCAGATGCTGTCGTATTCACCGGGAGACGTTGGCCCGGCGACGCTGCCCTCGGGGGCAGTGATGGTCGAATGGGGCTCTGCTCGCGTCGCGGCAGTGGCCAACAGCTACATCGTCACTTTTGATCGCCTGCTGGGTGAGCAAGGTGCCCGCAGCGCGACCGAGCAATTGGTGCAGCGTCTGGGGGTCACTGCTGATTCCATTCGGGTGATCGGCCAGGGCGGCTTTGCCGCCTTCACCGCGCGGGGCGTGAACTACGCAGCGGTGCGCAATGCCGCGGCGATGATGGATGGATTGATCGTGGGAGTGGAGCCCAATTCGCTCTATAAGAGCAACGCGGTGCCGAACGATCCGTTATATCCGCAGGAATGGCAGCTTTCCAACACTGGCCAGGACATCCAGGGCCAGACGGGCACCGTGGGTGCGGACATCAGCGCTGAAGCGGCGTGGGATGTCACGGTTGGCTCGCGCAATGTGATCATCGGCGTCATCGAGACCGGCGTGCAGGTCAATCACCCC
>CAYTYD010000190.1:0-5249 GCA_964441555.1 uncultured Phycisphaeraceae bacterium
GGCGGGGTCGAGGCGGAAGCCGGCGCGGAAGCCCAGGAGGCCGATGAAGCGGGTGGCGTCGGGCTTGGTGATGAGCGAGGCGCGGAGCCCCGACGATCCGCGCAGGTGCTCGACGGTGTAGTCCCGGTTCATGCGGCGGAACATTAGGCGGTCGGCGGGGTGGTTCGCACGGTGGGGCTACTCGACGTTCTGGACCTGCTCCTTGATGCGGTCGATGGCGCCCTTGATCTCGACGGTGAGGCGGCTGATGCTGGCATCGGGGCTTTTGCTCGCGATGGTGTTGGCTTCACGGAGCATTTCCTGAGCAAGGAAATCGAGCGTGCGGCCGATGGCGCGGGGGTCCTTGGATTCCAGCAGTTCCTTGAACTGGCCGATGTGGCCGCCGAGGCGCTTGATCTCTTCGGCGATGTCGGTGCGCTCGGCGTAGACGGCGATCTCGCGGATGAGATCGGCGGGCTCGATGGCGGTTTCGTTTTCTTTCAGCATCATCTCGATACGAGTGCGGAGACGCTTCTCATACTCGGCGATGACATCGGGAGCGCGTTTGGAGATCTGATCCAGCCGCTCGGTGATCAATTCATACTGATCGCGAAGGTCTTCCAGCAGCAGCAGGCCTTCTTTGGCACGCATGGCGAGGAGGCCATCGATGGCTTTGTCGAGGAGGCCACTGAAGACTTCGCGGGCATCACGGAGGCGCGATTCCTCATCTGCCGGGGGTTGCAGCACACCGGGGAGATTGAGGAGGGCACCGAGGTCGAGTTTCAATTCACCACTGGCGGATTGGGGCAGGGCTTTCAACTGATCGATGTAGTGAGAGAGGGCCTTCTGATTAATGGTGTGGGCGGCGGAATGAGAGTAATCGCTGCAGGAGGCGGTGACGGTAACTGTGCCGCGGGAGATGCGTTCGCGGAGTTTGGATTCGAAGGCGGCTTCGAGGGATTGGAGTTCTTCGGAGAGGCGCACGACGGCCTTGAAGTACTTGTTGTTGAGGGAGCGGATTTCGAGGAAGTAATGGATGCCGTCTTTTTGAGACGAGGCCTCACCAAAGCCGGTCATGCTGCGAATCACGCGTGGAACCTCCGTTGGGTGCAGGATGAAGTTTACTTGTTCTGGGCCGGGGGCTGGGTGCCGGGGGCTGGAGGGGTTGTTGCCGGTGGCGTGGCTGCCGGTGGCGTGGTGCCGGGTGTGGTGGTGCCGGGTGTGGTGGTTGGCTGGGTTGTGGGCTGCGTGGTTGGGGGAGTTGCGGCGTCTGTGGGAGCGGCGGGGACGGTGCCGGGAGTTGCCGCGGGCGCGGGTTGTCCTGTGCCTCCGGGCGCGGGAGTAGAGGCCGGAGTGGAAGCCGGAGTGGACGCGGGGGCGGCGTCTGGAACGCTATCGGCTTCGGCGACGCTCGGCCGCGCGGCGTAGTTGAGCAGCACGGCCATCACGATGAACAGAGCGAAGACGCCAACCGTGAACCAGGTGAGGGCATCACCGGTTTTGGTGCCGAAGGCGGTTTGACCAGCACCTTGTCCGCCGCCGAAAGCACCTGCGAGGCCGCCGCCCTGAGGACGTTGCAGAAGGATCACGGCGATCATGAGCAGACAGACGATGAGGAAAGCGATGATGCTGGCGGAAACCAGCCACTGCGGCCATACAAAGGCCAGAGAAGAGACGGAGAAATTCAAAGCGTGTTGAAGCACGATGCAAGTCCTTTCGCCATCTGAAGTTCTGGGTCAAACCCGGCCCTGAATCAGACGGCACGACGCAACCGAATCCAGCGGGAATGTTAGGCGGGTGCCGGGCTATTCCAAGGTCCGAAAGGAGGGGTGCGGAAGTGTTGAAATGGGGCCAATTGGACCGTGTCGGCGCTCAACGCTTGGCCGATGAACGCGGGCCGCGATGATGCAGAACGTGAAGCAGGTCGTTGCCGCATGAAACGCGGCCCGATCGACACTTGCACTTGACGCGAGTGTTATAGTCGCCCCGGATGTGTGCGGAACAAAAGATGGACACAAAGACTGTCGGTGATCGTCCCCAAGCGGGGCGAGTACATCGCGCTGAGGCCGTGAAGGTCGATGTGCCTGCGGCGATCACGCACCTGAATCAGGATGGCGAGGCCAAAGCTGCGGCACTGCGCAGCGGCGACATCGTTGATTTCACTTCCGCTGAGCGGTATCTGGATCAGCGTGTGAACGTGGAACGCCTGCGGGCAGCGCGACTGCCTGAAGGGGTGTTCAAGCTCGATCGCATGCGTGCGCTGATGGACGCGATGGGCAACCCTGAGCGGACATTCAAAAGTGTGCACGTGGCCGGAAGCAAGGGAAAGGGAAGCGTGGTGGAGATGGTGGCGAGCTGCATGGGGGAATGCGGCTATGTGACGGGCGTGTACATGAGCCCCCACCTGACCAGCGTGCGGGAGCGGATCCGCCTGGGTCGAGATCAGATCAGCGAGGCAGCGTTCGCGACGCGGCTGCGCACGGCGGCGGAGGCGGGTGAGCGGATCGCGGCTGAGCACGGCGAGGCAACGTTTTTTGAATTGATCACGGCGTTGGCGTTTCTGCATTTTGCCGAAGAAGCCGTGGACCTTGCGGTGATTGAAGTGGGCCTGGGCGGACGGCTGGATGCGACCAACATCGTGACGCCGGTGGCGACGGCGATCAGCGCGATCCAACTCGAACACACGGATCTCTTGGGAGACACCGTGGAAAAGATCGCGAAGGAAAAGGCAGGCATTTTCAAGCCCGGTGTACCGGCGTTCACATTTGAACAGCCGGAATCGATTCTCGCGGCACTGCACGAACAGGCGGCGGCGGTGGGAACGACTTTGAAAGTGATCGGCAAGGACATCGAATTCTCGCACCGCTTTGAGGCGGATAAGGAGCACGGCCCCCACTCGCGCGTGAGTGTGGCGACACCGGAGAATGCGTTTGAGCATTTTGCGGTGCCCTTGAAGGGTGAACATCAGGCGCACAACTGCGCCTTGGCGTTGACGCTGGTGGATTGCCTGAGTACGCATGGTTTCGCGACACCGGCGCGGCTGGTGTCGGCGGGGCTGGAACGAACCCCGAATTACGGTCGATTTGAGATAGTGGCGGAGCGGCCGCGGATTGTGGTGGATGGAGCGCACACGCCGGAGAGCATCAAGGGCGCGGTGGGCGCGGTGGGATTGCACCTGCGGGTGGATTCGACGATCATCATCTTCGGATGTGCGGCGGACAAGAATGTGGCGGGGATGATTGCGCAATTGGCGCGGGGCGCGGACAAGGTGATTTTCACCAAGGCCAAGGGAAGCTCACGCAGCGCTGATCCGAAAGAACTGGCGAAGCAGTATGAAGCCCTGACCGGGACTGCAGCGCAAGTAGGTGCGACGGTGGCGGATGCGATTGAACTGGCCAAGCGTGCAGCGCAGCGGGATGACCTGATTCTGATCACCGGATCGTTTTACGTGGCGGGCGAGGCGAAGGCGTTGTTGAAGAGGTAGGCAGCAGGCAGCAGGCGGGGCGAACGAATTCAATACACCCGCTTCGGGCAAGTGAAATCGGTAGGGCGATGAGATCGGATTGAGCGTGCTGAATCAGGCGGCAGCGGGCACGGGCGTTTTGGGTCTGCCACCGGCGGCAACGAGGATGGAGCCCAGGAGGAGCGCAACACTGACACCGGCGGCGGGGAGAGTCCAGCCCACGGCGGAGAGGGCATCGTTCTGGGGCTTGTAATTCGGACCCATGCCCTTGGGCATGAGGAGGAGGGCGGCCTGCATCTGCCAGGTGTTTTCGGCGAGTTCGCCGGCCTTTTCGGGTTGGCTGCGGCGGGTGGTGGGATAGTTCAGCCGCTCGCGCGTGAAGCCACCAGCGGGATTGAACTCATAGAAATCAAAGACCCAGTCTTTGCGCCAGACGCTGCCCCAGGTTTTGGGATCAGCGCCGGGAGGCGGAGTGCGGGTGACGATGACGAGGCGATCGACATTCTCGCCATTGAAGCTGGCCTTCACGGATGACACGGCGTCGCCGCCCTGCATGGGGAGGAAGCGGACCACGCGGAGCCAATCCATATGAGGACGCAGGCCCGGGAGCTCTTTCATGCCGGGGATGGTGACGCGGAGGCGGAGGGTCTCATCGCCATAGGCAACGTTGACATAGTCCACACCGGCTTTGTCAGTCTCGTCGGTGAGGGTGACTTTGCGATTGGCAAAGGAGAAGGAGCGGTCGTCGACCTCTTTGAAGAGGAAGATGTTGCGGCGATGCTCGGAATGGAAGGCGGAGATGCGCTGGGCCATGAACCAGCCGCTGATGATGAGGATCAGCACGGAGAGGGCGGCGAGGGTCCAGGCCAACTTGACTCGACGCGCGGGGGTCATGGTGAAGACTCGAGTGAGGGGTGAGGGTCAGTGTCCGGACTTGGCTGGATCGGTTTTGGCGGGCTCGGCCTTGGTGTCAGTCTTGTGGTCACCAGCGGGGGCGGCGTGTGAGCCGTGACCGTGGCCATCATCGACGGGGGCCTTGGCTTCGAAGAGGCCGGGGGTGGTGCCGCCACGGGGACGGGAGGTGCCGGAGGTGCTGACGGCGTGCTCGACATGGGGGTGGTAGTTCTGGCGGTGGTGGAAGAGCTCAGCCTTCATGGCTTCGAACTTGGCCTTGTCACCGGCGAGGACGTTGGTGAGAAACTCTTCGCGACGTTGTTCGACGATGGGCTTGTTGAGCGTCTGGGCACCGACGATGCGATTGCCACCGACCTGGATTTCGCCGCTCTTGTAGGAGTAGACCTTGCCACGATTATCGAGATCGATGGTGGTGAAGCCCAGGAAGAGAGCGAAGGCAAAGAGGGAGAAGGCGAAGATGACGGAATTGATGGGGTTGTCGTAGCGAAGCTGCATGAAGTAGAGGACGACGAGGGTCGCCTTGACCGTGGCGATGGACATGGCGATGAAGACGTTGACCCACATGGGGAGGACGATGCCGAAATACTGCTGGATGGCGACTTCGGCGTTGGCGAGACCGACGGTGGCGACGGTGAAAGTGAGGAGGACGGCCAGGACGATGCGGTTGGTGAAGGCCGAGACGATGACGTGCTTATGGGCGTGGTGGCCCGCTGCCGCACCGTGGGGGTTGGTCTCGTCGAAGGCGGGTTTGGCGTGTCCATCCGCCGCGTGTGCGGAGAGGAGGGGCGTGGAGTGTGAGGGGTTGAGGTGGTTCATCGGAGAGTTCCGTGGAATGCAGCGAGAGGGAGACGAGCGAGAGGAACGGTGTGCGCTACGCGGTGAAGCAGATCAG
>CAYTYD010000190.1:5259-6484 GCA_964441555.1 uncultured Phycisphaeraceae bacterium
GGAAGAGGAAGATCCAGATGAGGTCGACGATGTGCCAATAGAGGCCGGCCATTTCGACGCCGGTGTAGTGCTTGGGGCCGTAATTTTCGACCCCGGGGCGGCTGAACCACCAGACGCGGGCGATGAGGGCCATGCCGATGAGGACGTGGGCGGCGTGGAGACCGGTGCCGGTGTAGTAGAGGGACCACCACATGTTCTCGTGCGGATCGGTGGCGAATGGGTAGCTGAAGAGGATGCCGGGGAGCTTGCCGCCGTAACCCTGCTCGAAGTAGAAGAGGCCGCCGAACTTGGTGAGGACTTCACCGTGAGCGTGCGACATGGTGGGATCAAAGTGCCATCCCGTCATCTTGGGGATGTACTCCATGAGGAGCTTGATGGCGACGAAGGCGGCGCCGCAGACGAGGGTGATGACGAGGTTGCGGCGGGCCTGCTTTTGGCGGTTGTGCTGGAAGTGATTGATGGACATCGCCATCGTGTAGGAAGAGACGAGGAGGACGATGGTGTTGAGACCGCCCCAGCGCCAATCCAGGTATGAGGAGCCGTTGCGGAAAGCATCCGGGTACATCATGCGGTAGATGGAGTACCAGACGAAGATGCCGGCGAAGAGAAGGACTTCGGTGGCGAGGAAGAGCCACATGCCGGTCTTGCATGCGTCGAACTCCTCATCCTTGGTGCGGAAGTGCGAAGCATGCTTGTAGGTTTCATGCCCCGGGGCTCGTCCGCCCTGGATCAATCCCGGCTTGAAGTCGATGGTGCTCATGCGTGTTCCGATTTCTGTGAGAGTCTGGGGACGGGGTCAATGCGGGACGGGAAAGGTGAAGGGATCAGTGCACGGTGTGAGCGGAAGCGCCTGCGGGCTTATCAGCCAGCGGGTATTCCTCTTCGGTGCAGTGGAAGGGGACGGCCTCGCCGTAGTCGTAGGGGCCGTGCTTGACGATGGGTTCGTGCTCGAAGTTGTGCTCGATGGGCGGGCTGGCGGCGAACCACTCGAGGGAGAGTGCGCCCCAGGGATTGGGAGGAGCGAGGCGGCCGCGGAGTGAGCCGATGAAGTTGAAGAGGTGCACGAGGAAACCGACGAGGAGGATGTAGGAGCCGATGGTGGAGATGATGTGATAGATCTGGAAGCCGTCGACGTAGGTGGCGTAGCGGCGGGGCATGCCCTGCACACCCATGATGAACTGGGTGAAGAAGGAGAATCGCCTCAACACTGCTCTTTCCGATTTCG
>CAYTYD010000191.1:0-6436 GCA_964441555.1 uncultured Phycisphaeraceae bacterium
CACTCCAGTATGACGACTCTCGATGACATCTACGTCGGAGGTTCAGAGACTCTTACCGGAGGCACTGCCACTTTCACACTCGCGAACAGCTCCTCGCTCACCTCACCCGCAGTCATAGTCACCACAGGAAGTGGCACACTCACCGCCACCAACTCCACGCTGAATGTCACCCATACATACGTCAACAACCCTTCCACGATCACTGACTCAATCATCAACGGTACAGCCGTAGTCTTGACCGCCCCTCTCGCCGCCTCCGGAATCATCAATGCCGGAATCGAGAATGGAACCGCCGCCATCACCGCCAACGGCCCACTCACCCTCAACGATGGCATCGGCCCAGGACTCAACAACACTCCCCTGAATGTCAGCTCACACCTTGTAACCATCAACAACGGCAGCTCGCCCTGCAATCTCGCGAATGCGACGATCGCTGGCGGTACGCTGAACGCCATCTCTGAGGTCACCATCCCTGCCTCCGCAACGCTGCTCGGCACAGGCAATCTTCAAGGACTCTTCAATCTAACCGGCGGCACCATCACCCCATCCACGGCCACCGGCCTGCGGCTTGTGAGCGGAGCAATATCCCTCAGCGGCGGCACCATCAGCGGCACTCGCCTCGAGCTCCAATCCGGCACCCTTCTTCAAGGCGGAGGAACATGCGCTGCCGCCGTCGATGCCAAAGACCACTCGCACATCTACATCACCTCTCCAGCCACCATCGGCATTAACGCTATCAACGGATTTGCGAACACCGGTCGCCTCACCGTCGATAGCACCCTCACCATCGTCGATTCCAACGGCTTCAACCTCGGGCCTGATGTTCGCTTGAACAACGGCATCATCAGCAGTTCGACCCAAGCCGTGTTCGGCAATCCGTCCATCGCGAGCACCATGGTCGGCAATGGCACCATCGCTGCCGCGCTTTCCAATACTGGCACCATCAGCCCTGGCTCCGACACCGGCGACCGCACCGGCTCCATCGCTTTCACCCGCACATTCATCACCGATTCAGTCATCGGTGCCGAAGGCAACATCATCATCGATGTCGAAGGCACCTCAAACGGTCAGTTCGACATGCTCCCCTGCTCACAATTCGTCATTCTCGGTGGCACAGTCACTCTCCGTCCATTCAATGGCTACATCCCCTCCAATGGAGACCGCTTCTCATTCATCACCACCCCGCGGGACATCTCCGAGCAATTCGACACCCTCTCCGCACCCCGCGGCTGGCACATCGAGTACTTCCAGAACCACACCGATGCAGTCTTCTGCGCTGCCGATTTCAACTCCGATGGTGTCATCGACTTCTTCGACTATCTGGACTTTGTCGCCGCGTTCAGCGCCAATGACCCCGATGCCGACTTCAACTTCGATTCCGCCATCGATTTCTTCGATTACCTCGATTTTGTCGCCGCATTCTCCTCCGGCTGCTGACTCACCCGACTTCTGGGGCACACACCCGCTCGGCATGGCCTCTCCACCTCCTGGAGTTCCATGTCGGGCTGTGTTTTTCGGACCGTGCACCCTTCTGTCAAGGCCCCTCGAGCTCAAACCCCGTAAACTCACCCTGTGCTCAGGCGTCTCTCCCTTGCCAACAAGTGTCTTTTCCTTTTCGGTGGTGCCATTGTCGCCATCCTTCTTGCCGCGCTCACAGCGCCTTACTTCCGCATGTCCGCGCTGGTGGACGATGGCCAGTTGGAAATCTCCCGCCAGATGGTCTCCATGTGGGAAAAACTGGACGACCGCTTCCAGACCGACCCCTCCCTCCAAGGTGGCTTCGGCCCCACTCCCGGTGATCCTACCGAATACGCCGGAGTCAACGCCCGTCGCCTCTCTGTCGAGCAGGCCGATGGCCTCGCCAAGAACGATCCCTTCCTCCGCTCCGCCCTCGATCGCTTTCGCTCCGATCCCGAACGCCTTGACTATCAATCCTCCACCCTCAAACGCGGCTCACTCGAATACCGCTACGCCAAGGCCTATCGCACCACAACGCAGGAACCCAAGCTCGAGTCCATCGTCATCCTCGACCGCCGCTCTCTCCCCGCCACCGGCCTCATCCTCCTCAACTTCGTCTTTCTCGTCGAGGCCTTCATCGTCGTCCTCGCCCTCTCCCTCATCCTCTTCTACCAGATCACCCATCGCCTCATTCTCCGCCCCGTCCGCGACCTCAAAGACACCGCCCAGAAAGTCCGCGATGGCGACATCGCCACGCGCTCTTCCATCCGCACCGGCGACGAATTCCAGGAACTCGCTGAGTCCTTCAATCTCATGCTCTCGGATCTGCAATCCAATCAGGATCAGCTCCGCGCCATCAACAACGCCCTCGATCTCAAACTCCACGAACTCGCCCAATCCAACGATGCTCTATACGAGGCCGCCAAACTCAAAGGCGAGTTCCTCGCCAGCGTCAGCCACGAACTCCGCACTCCTCTGAATTCCATCATCGGCTTTGCCGAACTCCTCCTCGATATCGCCCGCGCCGAGCAAGCCGCCCAGACACTCACCCCTGCTCTGCAACCCAGCAACGGCGAACCCGTCGCCGCTGTCCCCGCCGCCGCAGGACCCATTGCCAAGCGCATCCGCTACCTGGAAAACATCGTCAACGCCGGCCGCAACCTGCTGGAGATGATCAATTCACTCCTGGAAATGGCCAAACTCGAAGCTGGCAAAGTCGAGGTCAAGAGCGAGCCCATGAGCATGCGCGATGCCTGCGAAGGTCTCATCGCGCTCATCGCGCCCCTGGCCGAAAAGAAGAACATCACCCTACATCTCGACACCCCCACCGATATCCCCCTCATCACCACAGACGTCAAAAAGTTTCAGCAGGTCGTTTTCAACTTCCTCTCCAACGCCGTCAAATTCACCGACCCCCCCGAACGTTCCGGCCGCCCCGCCGTCATCACCCTCGATGTTGCCATCTCCACCGAGCGCACGCCCATCTGCCTCACCGATGGTCGCGATGCCATCCGCATCAGCGTCATCGACACCGGTCGCGGCATCCCCGCCGAAAAACTCCCCAGAGTCTTCGACAAGTTCTATCAGGTCGATTCCTCCATCTCCAAGGAACACGCCGGCACCGGACTGGGCCTCGCCATCTCCCGCGAACTCGCGACGCTTCTCCAAGGCGAAGTCAACGCCGAATCCGCCGAGGGTGTCGGCTCCATCTTTACACTCCTTCTGCCCTTTGCGCCAGACGAGGCCCTCGCACTCAACTCCGCTGAACGCCAAGCCGAAGCCCGCTTCCGCGCCAACCTTGTCGGTCACACGCCTGCCATTCGCGCTCAACTCAGTGAAACTGCTCCGGACAATCACCAAACCGCCGCGGAAACGCAGCCCGCGATCTGAACTTCCTCGCATACGATTGTCTCCAATGCCTGCCGCTACCGGCGACAAGACCGTCTATCTCGAAACCTTCGGCTGCCAGATGAATGAGCTCGATTCCGAGCTGGTCGCTGGCTCGCTGCGGGCACTCGGCTATCGCTTCGTCGCCGAGTCCTCCGACGCCAAGGTCGTCCTCTACAACACCTGCTCAGTCCGCGAACACGCCGAGCAAAAGGTCTGGTCGCGCCTCGGCGAACTTGCCATCCGTAAAAAGTCAGAGCCGGATCTCGTCGTCGGCGTCCTGGGGTGCATGGCCGAACGTGATGGCACCGCACTCCTGAAGCGCATGCCCCAAGTCGATCTCCTCTGCGGCCCCGGCGAGCTCGACAAGCTCCCATCCCTCGTCGCCAGCGCCATCACCACTCGCGCAGGCCTGGCCCAAATGGCCCGCGAAGCCCTCTCCGAAGAACTCATCAATCCCGACAAGGTTCGTCTCGTCTCTGCCAACGCCGTCGCCCTGCAAGGGTCAGCCAGCCGCCGCTCTTCCACGCTCGCCGCCGCCGAAGACTCCCTCGAACTCCTCGATCTCTCCCGCGCCATTTCGCCCATCGATGCCGACCCAGACAAGCCCCGTGCATCCGCCTACGTCCGCATCACGCGTGGCTGCAACAAATTCTGCACCTACTGCGTCGTCCCCTTCACCCGCGGCGCGGAGATCCATCGACCCCCCGAACACATCATCGATGAGTGCAAGAAGCTCGCCGATGCCGGGGTCATCGAAATCACCCTTCTGGGCCAGACTGTCAACCACTATCGCTTCGAACACGGCGCGGCAGTCATGGTCAACGGCCTGACACAGCCGCAGAAGGGGCGTTCCTTCACAGGGGGCCACCGCCGCGACCCCCTCGCCGGATCAAACGTCACCACCTTTGCCGATCTGCTCCGCCGCATTCACGATGAAGTCCCCTCCATTCAGCGGCTTCGCTTCGTCACCAGCTATCCCCGCGATTTCGGTGATGATGTCCTCGAAGTCATCCGCGATCATCACCGCCTTTGCCGCTACATCCACGTTCCCGCTCAATCCGGCTCAGATCGCATGCTCAAGATGATGAATCGCGGCTACACCGTCGCCGAGTACCTTGAGTTCCTTGATCGTTGTCGCACGTTCCTGGATGAACCCGCCAAGGGCCGCCCCCTCATGCTCAGTGGCGATTTCATCGTCGGCTTCCCCACCGAAACCGAAGAGGATTTCCAGGCCACCCGCGATCTTCTCATCAAGGCCCGTTACAAAAACGCTTTCATCTTCAAGTATTCACCTCGCCCCGGCACCATCGCCTTTGACAAACTCCAGGACGATGTCTCCGACGAAGTCAAACGCCGCCGCAACAATGAACTTCTCGCCCTGCAGAACACCATCAGTGATGAGATCAGCCGCGAGCAGATCGGTCGCACCTTCGATGTGATGGTCGAAGGGTTCAGTCGTCGCACCCTGAAGAAAATGGGACTTTCCGGCGGCCAGATGCGTCAGGCCGGCACCATCGCCATCACCATCGGCGGCCGCAACATCGATGCCGCCGCAGAAGCTGGCGACTCCGCGTGTTCGACTCACGATCACGGTTCATCCTGCAATACCACCACCATCGCCCCCGCCGAAGTCCTCGACGAATCCGAAGATGCAACCGTCCAGCTCTCCTGCCGCACCGATGGTGATCAGATCGTCATGATCGATGTTCCCGCCCGCCGCGCTGCATCACTCGTCGGCACCATCATCCCCGCCCGCATCACCGCGGCACACGCGCTCAGCTTGCAAGCCGAATTGGTTTAAGCAACATCCGCTCGCTGTACCTCCGCGCTCCCCTCGTCGCGGCAGTCCACTCTGTCACTTCCTATTTGGCAATCTGACCATTTGGCAACTTGTCGCGGCAGCGATCACCTCCCACCCTCCACCACCACTCCTTCATCAAACGCCCGCACCAGCGCATCCAGATCATCAATCCGCCGTTGCAGCATCGCCCCTTCCTGCGTCCGCGCGATCGTCCGCGGCATCTGCTCCTTGCGAATCGTCGTGATCTTCGGCACAATGTCCGCCCCGTTCCGCACCACATCAGCCACACCCGTAAACGCGGCGTGTTCCGCCAGATCAATCCGATCCGGCTTGATCACCAGCGTGTACCCACGATCTCCATACGCCTGGCTGAACGCACCATCGATCGTGATGGCATTCCCTCCCCGCTTCACCGGGTCCTCACCCTTCTCCGCCTTCACCGGCACGTGCCCGTTCACCACCAGCACATCCTCATTGCATCCGAACATCGCACCGATCTTGCGAATAAACGCCGCATCATGCATCAGGTCAAAGTACGCATTCTTGGGCTCCTTCTGCGCATCCTTATCCGCGATGAAATGCCCCTCAAACGTCGTCATCTTGTCTTTGCCAAAGAGTGGGCTCTTTGGTCCGCACCACAGATACCACAACCAGTCCGCATCATCATCCAACCCAAACCACTTCTTCCGCACCGCGCGGCGGACCACACTCCCCAGCGCATCCATCAACTCGCGTCCCGCAACCTCGCGCCCATCCACATTCAGGTACTGCAGTGATCCATCCTTATTCACCGGCACGCACGCATGGAACATCAGCACTTCATCCCGCGTCGTCCACATGCCGCCACGCCGCACCATCCACTCCATATGCTCGCGCAGTTTCATGGAGCGCACAAAACTGTCCTTCAGACGATCCAGACACGCCCGCTCCGCCGCCGAAAACGCATACGGGTCCGCAGGATCAATTGTCGGCAGATGCCCATCCAGCATCGCATGCTCAACTCCGTCAATCGTCACACTCACCGCTTTGCCATTTTCAAAGCGAATCCGATGCAGCAACCGCCGATGATCCAGATCCCACTCCGGGTGCCGCGCGATCAACTGCCCCTCACTCTTGAATTGCATGATCGCCAGCGCCTTCTGCATCCGCGCCACCATCAATGGCTCGCGATGCCCCGTTCCTTTGGGCTTGAATTTCTCCGCCGGATCATCCCCATACACCTCGCGCACCAACTGCTCCAAAGGCGTGGTCAGAATCCCATACCCCTCTTCCAACTGCGCTGCCTGC
>CAYTYD010000192.1:0-6415 GCA_964441555.1 uncultured Phycisphaeraceae bacterium
ATCCGATCCGAAACATCCCGCCCAGATGCGTGAATCGTCGGCGGATCATCCGAAAAGTCCACGCGGATCCCAGCCCGCGACACCGCATCCACAATCCGTCCCGGCTCGCCGATCCCGATCCCCTGTTCAATAGCCACCAGCGCCGCCGCGCGATACATCGCGCCAGTGTCCAGAATCGACAATCCCAATCGCTTGGCGAGTCGCTGCGCAACCGCCGTCTTTCCCGTTCCCGCCGGGCCGTCGATGGTGATGATGATGGGCCGACCCTCGGCCAGCGCCCGCGAAACTGCCATCGACCAATCCTCCCCGACTGGCGGAATCTCCACCCGATCAACCAACGGTACCACATTTATCGCCGCGCTGCCAACGCGAAACACCCGAACCCCATCGCGTAGTTCGTCCAATGCCCGATCCGATTCGACCGATCCCGCCGATCCTATTTCAATTGGAGTGTTCACGTTGCGCCTCCAGCTCTAAAGAGGTTGACGCCGCCGGTGATACGACCTCTGATGAAACCGTCGAAATGGTAGCCCCCGACCCGCCACCATCTTCCAGCAGGCGACCGCTGCGTTCTGCCTCCAACACGCCCAGCTTCTCTCGCAACGAAATCAACCCCGCTCGTTTCACACCTTCCGTCCGATCCCACGCCCGGTTGAGTGCCACCGCCGCTTGGCTCGGCAACAGCAACAGCGAAAGCATCTCCTGCTGCCTCACTTCTCCCTTGGCCTCAATCATCTTGCCAATCAGCCCCAGATCCTCGCTGTGCAGTCCCCTCCACTTCGCCAAGTACTTCACCAATCGCGCCGCCGCTCCCCTTCCATTCACATGCCGCAGGACAGCGATCCATCCCACCAATCCAAAAGCCAAGCACCACATCGCCGCGCCGACCCACACCCATCCCCCCCACATCGCCTCAGCCGGTGGCACAGATCCATCAAATATCCGCACCGGCCCCATCGGCATCGCGATCACCATTTCGCTCAATAGGTTCATCATCCGCCAATCCCCACTTCCTCGCCAGCGTTCATTGCGCTTCCGACGCCATCCACACGCCGCGTCCGAATCCGAATCTCCGCCATCAATCGCCGCGCCGCGGCACCCGCCCGCACTCTCACCGCCTGATCCGAATCTCGATCCGCAACCTCCACCAGCCGATCGCACAACTCTCCCCATCGTGCCCCAGCTCGCTCTGGCCCCAGCGTCACCAGCACACGCTCCGATGCCCACGTCGCACTTAATCGATGTCCCGGCTTCGCATCACTCAGCATGGTCAACACGTGTTCTGCCACATCCCCTGCCGCCTGCGGACTCGCAGCAAATCTCGCGAGTTCACGCATCGCTGTCGCCCGTGGCCGCCCAGCTCCGTCCTGCAGCGCGTCGCGGCACAACACCGCCAACCGTCCTGGATTGGCCTTCTCCCACTTTCCTATCGCCTCCAGCGCATTCGATCGCACCCGCGCGTCCTCATGCCGCGCTGCACGTGCGAGCAATCCTTCCACCCTTTCGACTTCCCGCGGCTCATGGCGCCGTTTCGCCACGCAGCGGCTCACCAGCATCGAGGCAAGGCGGCACGCTCGACCAGTTTCCACACTGCGGGCCAATTCACTCTGCAATCGATCCAAGAGCGCAATCTCAATCTCCGCGTTGCTGGCTCCCCCGCGGCATGCATCCGCCACGACCTCCACTTCCAAGTCGCTCCCTAGCCGGATCGCATCCGCGAATTCTGCCCCCCGCCCGTGGTCTTCGCGCAGCAATATCTGCACTCCCAACCGCAGCGACGTGCGCAAACTTGAATCCGCTGACACAGCATTCACCATCGGACGCCATTCACCAAGCCACGCGAGCTGCGCCAATGCAATGCCATGATCACCTTTCGTGCGTGCCAGGGCATCCCACGCCTTGACCTCGGCCTCTAACCAACGCAATCGTTCCGCCGCCACCTCCCCAATCGGTCCTTTCGTCGTCAGAGCGATGTCCAACACGGTGTCATCGCATCGCTCCCAGGCCAGCAGCAGTTTCACGCGTTGATCCATGCTCTGCATCAACACTCTCGCCGTATCTGCATCATCTCCATCTGCGAGTCGAGCGGCCGACCACGCTGTCTCTCCGCCAATGTTCATCGCCTCCACCAGCTTCTCGTTCCCGATTGCTCCCGCCCCACGCCGCACCGGGTGCACTGCCCAGGCCGCCGGAGTCAGACTTATTTCATTTCCATTCCGCAGCCCTGCTGCACACGCTTCCGCCAAACGGGGAAACCGCATCCACTCCCAGCATCGGCGCGTCAAGACATCATCCGACCTGTCTTTCAACATCCCGCCCCTGAGCATCGCTAACAGTGCTGCATGCGGTGCTCGCGTCATCGATTCAAACCACATCACCAGCGGTTCGCGCTCCGCCTGCCGCGCGTTACGCTGAAGTACCGAAATCGAGAGAGCATGCGCGGCCGCCGTCAACACCGCGCCGATGCGATGTTCTTCAAAGTTCTCACACGCCCGCGCAATCGCATCTCGGATCTGACGCCCCTCCTCCGCATCCGCGCCGATCCGCACCGCCATCTGCTTCATCAACCGCGCGGCCCGCAACGCCACCGCCGATTCGCCTGTGACCACGAGTTCGCTCAGAGCACCCGCAATCTGTCCATCTTCACCGCTCGCTGCCAAGCACAGCAATCCCTCGATACATGCCGCATCTTCACGTGCATCGCCCGTTTCCCACTCCTCCGCTGCCACCATCGATAACGCGGGGACGATCGCCGCGTTCCCCTTCCAACCCCACTTCAAAATCAATCGGCGAGCCGCCGCTCGAATGCTCGCAACATCCTGCGCCAGCGCCACTTGCGCCCATACCCGTTGCCACTTTCCAATCCACCCCACCTCCCCACTCAACGTCGCCAATTGCAGTGTCAATTCCACCAGAAACTCTGCGTCCTCCCCTTTGGCGTGCGGCAACGCCGCCGCCACACCTGCAAGTTGCAGATCCACATCAACATCCAACAACTTGGAAAGCACGCGATCAGGCACAAAAAACTCTTGACAAACGACTTCAAAACCGCGATCCTGCACCACCACAGAGCGGCACGCGCCGCTCAACAAGTGATGCCTGAGTGTTCGCACGCCGAACCCGCCAAAGCATCCCCCACGCCCTCCTGCGGACAGGATATTGTGGGTCCAAGCTGTCGGTTATACAAGATGTAGTAGCAACGCGGCTTCCACGTTGGTATCGTCACTCCGGGTTATCCCGCCCGCGACGATCACAACACGATGCCGCGGCAGGACACCCAGCCCGATGTGTGTGGCAGAAAGCCCTGGAAAGCTTCATGCCAATCAGACCCCGGAGAGAGACGGGTCCCCTCCACGAGGCTCGGACGTAGCCGAACGAGGCAGAACGAGGCATGAAGGAGTCATGATGACGATTTCGCCGTCGAAGCACACGCAGATTATCCAGCGCCCCCATGGCATCCTCGGGAGTTATCAGGTCCTTCTCTACGGCCGTGCGCTTCACCCCGAACCCTTTCAGCTCAAGGCCCGCCGCGTCGTCCGCGAATCTGGTTATGAGTGCGAAGGTTGGTTGATGCGGGGCAGCCACGTCCTCCGCTTCCAAACCGCAACCATGTGTTGCAGCGAGCTGGTCACCAATCAGGAACGCAACCTCCCCACCAGCGGCATAGTCACCGCCTTCCTCTGCGCTGGCGAACACGAATTCGATCACAACTTCGGCCCCGCCGGAGTCGTCTATTACACCAGCGTCCAGACTGAAACCCTTACCGAAAATCTCTACGAAGCCACCTACGCCGAACTCCTCACCTATGGCAAGGAGCAAGGCGGCCTCATCCACGCCTTCGAAGATGAAGCCGGCGCGTGCCTGGGCATCCTCTGCTTCGAACAACACGCCAAGTCCATCCATGTCGATGCTTTCCATCTGCTGGCCAAAGGCGGCGTCGTTGTCCGCACCCAAACGCTCTTTGAGATGAAGTAGCTTCGTCTCACGCCGGAATTTCGATCTCTCGAAAGGCGCAAAACGATCCTGTTTCGGGCCTATTCTTTTCCATGCTCCGCCCGGTCACCAGCCATGTACGAATTACCACGCCCCGCTGAAGTCGGTGGCGTTTTCGTGTCGGGCATTTTCACCCTCCATCACGCGCCACTCTCCGACCTGTCCAGTGGGGCCGCGATTCATGCCAAGGCACATCTTCGTGCTGCGTAGCCGCTTTTCCTGTCATTCTTTTCTATGATCCCCGCCGCATGACACCCCGGGAGCTCCCCTCTCATAGTCATGCGTTCAGAGTTCCAGGATACATCCATGACACAGCCCCCCGCCTCATCCAATCCCGCCTCCACACCGAACACCGACAAAGCCCCCGACAAAGGCGAAAAGAACCGCTACAAGGCCACTCTCAACCTGCCCCAGACCGGCTTCCCCATGAAGGCCAACCTGGTGCAGAATGAGCCCGCCTCCCTCAAGCGCTGGAACGAGCTCGGCCTCTACCACAAGATCCGCGAACTCCGCAAAGGCGCTGCGCCCTTCCGCTTCCACGATGGTCCCCCCTACGCCAACGGCTCCATCCACCTCGGCCACATGTTCAACAAAACCCTCAAAGACCTCGTGGTCCGTTCGAAGACCATGCAGAATCTCGACTGCCCCTACATCCCCGGTTGGGATTGCCACGGCCTCCCCATCGAGCACAAGGTCATGACCGAGCTCCAGGAAAAAGGCAAACTCGCCAAAGTGATGGAGATGGAAGAAGGCCAGCGCAAGATGGTCGTCCGTCGCGAATGCCAGCAGTACGCCGAGAAGTACGTCAAGCTGCAGGCCTCACAAATGCAGCAGCTCCTTACTCTCGGTGACTACGCCGACCCCTACCTCACCATGAAGCCCGCCTACGAAGGCGCGGTTCTCGAGGTCCTCGCTTCTCTCTGCGACCAAGGTCTCGTCTATCGCGCCTTGAAGCCAGTCCACTGGTCCATCGCCAACGAAACCGCGCTGGCCGAAGCCGAACTCGAATACATGGATCGCGAAGATCCTTCCGTCTACGTCGATTTCGAAGCCGACGATGCCAATGCCGTCTATGACGCCTTCGGCCTTCCCGCGCACACAGAAGACGACGACGCGGAAGAAGCCCCCGCTCCTGCCAGCGACGACGAAGCACCCAAAGCCAAAATCAAACCCGGCGTCCGCCCCCACGCACGCCCCACCTTCATGATCTGGACCACCACTCCCTGGACGCTCCCCGCCAACCTCGCCATCGCCGTCAATGATAAATTCGAATACGCACTCGCTTTCCTCGATGGCAACATCGCCGTCGTCGCCGCTGATGCCGTCAAGCGCATCGCCGCCAAAGCCGGCACGCAAGACGTCGTCATCATCGCCACCGCCCCCGGCTCGAAACTCGTCGGCCTCAAATACCGTCACGCCTTCATCAGCGGCACTCCCACCTTCGATGCCATCCAAACTCGCACCAGCGATCTCTCCAAGGTCTACACCATCCTCAGTGCCGACTACGTCACCCTCGAAGATGGCACCGGCCTGGTTCACACCGCACCCGGCCACGGCGCTGAGGACTATCAGACCGGCCTGCGTGAAAAACTCCCCATCTATTGCCCCGTCCGCGCCGATGGCACCTACGACGCCTCCGTCCCCGCTTTCCTCCGCGGCATCAAAGTTTGGGATGCCAACGCAAAAGTCATCCAAACTCTCCGCGACAGTGGCCACATGTTCCACGACCACGTCTTCACCCACTCCTACCCCCACGATTGGCGCAGCAAAACCCCAACCATCTATCGCTGCACCGAACAATGGTTCGTCGGTGTCGATCTTCCCAAATCTTCCGGCGACGGCTCTCTCCGCTCTCTCGCCATGCAGACCACCGCCGATGCGGTGAAGTTCGTCCCCGATTGGGGCCGCAACCGCATGCGCGGCATGCTGGAATCTCGCCCCGATTGGTGCATCTCGCGCCAGCGAGCCTGGGGCCTCCCCATCCCCAGCATGGTTTTCGAGACCAAAGATGGCCGCACCGCCAGTTTCATGACCGGCGCCACCATCCGCGCCATCGCCAAACTCATCCGCGAGAAAGGTGCCGATGTGTGGTTCAATTCCACACCCGCCGATCTCCTCAAGTACTACGACCCATCCACTGAGCCCACCGAAAACCTCCGCGCTGCGGGCCGCGAATTGCTGGCCAATGCCTCCAATCTCCGCAAGGGTGGCGACATCCTCGATGTCTGGTTCGAGTCCGGCTCATCCTGGAACGCCGTCATGCGCGAGCGTGGCCTCGGCTATCCCATGGACCTGTATCTGGAAGGTTCCGACCAGCATCGCGGCTGGTTCCAACTCTCACTCCTCCCCGCCCTCGGTGCCACCGGCATCCCTCCCTTCAAAACCCTCCTCACCCACGGCTTCATGGTCGATAAAGACGGCT
>CAYTYD010000193.1:0-6400 GCA_964441555.1 uncultured Phycisphaeraceae bacterium
CAGAACAGGAACCCTCTAGGGTGACCAATGCAGCGCAACCAGCCCGCACCCCCATGCGATCGTCTCCGGTGGCATCGCCGGCAACGAAAGAATGGATCACGCCCGGCGGCTGGGTGGCGATTTCGGTCGTGGGTGCGGCGTTTCTGGGCCTCTACTTTCGCTGGTTCTTTCTGCAAGGTGTGCAGAGTGCGGCAGCGCCCCAGGATTGGGGCCACGCATTTCTGATTCCGTTGATTTCCGGGTTCCTCCTTTGGCGCGAACGCGAGTCGATTGCACAGACCAAGGTGGCAACATTCTGGCCGGCGCTGGCCCCACTGCTGCTGGGCATCATGACGTATTTCACGTGCGTGCTGGTGATCAAGAATCACATGCTGCAGGGTCTGGCGATGCTGCTGACGCTGTTCTCTGTCGCGCTGCTCACGATGGGAACGGCGATGATGCGCTATCTGTTTGTGCCCATCGCGTTTCTGTCGCTGGGTATCACCGTGGCGGAAATGATCATGATCAAGATCACCTTCCCGCTGCAATTGATTGCATCGCAGGGTGCATACGGCATTCTGCTGCTGCTTGGCGTTCCCTTTGGATATGAGGTTTCGGTGAGCGGCAACACGCTGGAAATCACCGCGTCCAGCGGACAGACGTTTCCGCTGAACGTGGCGGAGGCGTGCAGCGGCATGCGGATGGTGATCGCATTCCTCGCGCTGGGGGCTTCGGTTGCGATTCTCACCACCAAAATCTGGTGGCAAAGAGTGGCGTTGATCCTGCTTGGACCCGTGGTGGCGGTCTCGATGAATGTCGTGCGCGTGGCGGTGCTCGGATTGCTCTCGCTTGTGGATGAGAAGCTGATTCAAGGTGAAGCGCACATTCTGATCGGCACGCTGCTGCTCGTGCCGGCGCTGTTTCTCTTTCTGGGTTGCCAGTGGGCTTTGAACAAGATCTACGTGACTACTGATCACGATCAGCAGGAGGCCACAGCGTGAGCGGCGCCCCACTGAAAAGACCAGCGGTCATCATGGCGGCACTCGTCTTGGGTGTGAGCGCGATCACCTTCGGCTTTGGATTGAAGGCGGCGGGCGTGTACTTGCGGAAGCTGCCAATTTATCCAGAAGGGGATCGCGCGGTGCGCAAGATTCCCTCGGAGAGCGCGAACTGGAAGGCGGCGGGCCCGGATCGGCGCGAGAAGCAGGAAGTGGAAGAGGTTCTGGGAACTGAGAATTACCTCTCCCGTGCATATGTGCGAAAAACGGACAAAGGTGTGGACATGACATCACTGCTGGATGTCCACATCGCGTATTACACGGGGCAGATCGACACGGTGCCGCACGTGCCGGATCGCTGCTTTGTGGGCGCGGGCATGAATCTTGTCCGCGCGGACATTCTGATGCCTCTGACGCTGAGCAAGACCAACTGGGTGGAAGATACCGGTGTGTCCGCTCCCCTCAAAGGCAAGGTGTTCAAGGGACTGACCAGCACCAATTCGGCGTGGACGGATGCGCTGGGCACGCGAGTTCGCCTGCCGATCGACCTATCCAACGTGAAGTTGCGTGTGAGTGAATATCGCGACAAGAATGATCGGCGGATCTTCGCGGGGTACTTCTTCATCGCCAATGGCACTGCGGTGTCGAGTGCTGAGGAAGTTCGCCTGAAATCCTTCGACCTGCGGGCGGACTACGCGTACTACTGCAAAGTGCAGTTCACCAGTGTGCTGGTCACCACACCGGAGGAACTGGCGCGGCAGGCCTCAGATTTTCTCAACGACTTTGCCCCGGAGATCGCGCGATGCGTGCCCGACTGGGTGGAAGTCGAGGCCGGGCGTTATCCGGCAGACAACCCGCGCACCTCAGCCGGCAAATAACCCGACCGAACACGCTTACCGACTCAGTGGAGATTGATTCACCATGCCAAGCAAACTCAACACCAAGTTCGTCGTGGGACTCTCCGCAGCGCTGATCGTCGCGGCGGTCGGCGTCGGCGGTTCGCTATATTGGATTGCCAAGAATAACGACACGCGGCTCTATGCTCGCGGTGTGGAGGCCTTTGACAAGGGTGACTATGTCCTGGCGGAGCAATTGCTCTCCAAGGCGGTGAATAAGCAACGCACCAATATCCAGTATCTGACCAAGTGGAAAGATGCCCTGGAGAAGACCTCTCCGGACACCTCCACCAAGTATGGCACGCAGTTCCAGTTGTACGGACTTCTGATGCGCGACCTGTCCGTGCAGGCCCGAACCGATGTGGCACTGCACCGGGCATTCCTCGATCTGAACCTCAAGCAACTCACCTACGGACGCTTCTCAAACGAGGGATATGAGAGTCTTGCGCAGGCCGCTGACACCGCTTTGAATTTCTTTTCAACGCCCGGCACAACGGCAAGCAATGGCAACCCGGAGACACTCAAGAGGTATCGCGGCATCGCGCGAACGATGATCGGCGCCAACAAGGGTGACAACGCTGATCCGGTGGCCATTGACGGGGCGATCGAAGACCTGAAGGCCGCGCTGGTGGCGGATCCGGCGGATGCCGATTCGGCCGTGATGCTCTCGACCGCTCACACGGTGCGAGCTGCGGTCGCACGTCGTGTTTCTGACATTCCCACGGCGGACACCCAGAGCAAGGAAGCCCGCGCCGCACTTGATGCATTTCTAAAGACCAATCCCACCAATGCGTATGCCAACATGGCGTTGCTGGAGCTTGAATTTGGCGAGACCGCCCGCACGATCGTGGATACCAAGGTTGGCAATGAGGCCATCGAAGGTCTTCGCCAGTTGCGGGAACGATCCAAGAGTCGTCTGCCCCAAATTGCTGAATTGGTCAACGCCTCGCCTTCGCGCGACAATCGCCTGATGAGCCAGATCATGTTCTTGGAAGGGCGTCTGGCGCCCGAAGACCGTGGGGCTCTGACCGCTGGGTGCATGACGGCGTATCTGGAGAAGCATCCTGAGGACTTCATCACGCGCCAGATGCTGGCGGATTTGTACATCACCCAGGGAAAATCCGCCGAAGCGATCGCCGAATTGCAGAAGGTGGTCGATCTGCCGCGGCGTCCGTTGAGTCTTGACGGCCTGGTGCTGATGGAGGTTCAGCCGAGCGCGATGGGTCGCCAAGTCCAAGTTGCGATGATCGCATGGGATCGTGCATCCAAACCGGAAGACAAGGCCGCGGCTTTGACCAAGGCAAAGGAGTACCTGAGCAAATTCCGGGCGGCAACCTCGCAAGACAACCCGATGCTCTCTTTGCTCGATGGGCAGATCAAGTTTGCAGACGGAGACATGGCCGGAGCCCAGTCGTTGCTGGTGCAATACAACCAGCAAACCGAAGACTCCAACCCTGATGCGCTCTGGCTGCTGGCGCAGATTCACCTGCGCACCAACAACCAGGGCGAAGCGGGTCGCCTGCTGGACAAGGTGACCAAGTTGCAGCCAGGCAACCTCTCGGCATTGAATGCGCAGGCCGATATTCGCGCTCGTTTGCGTGACCTGGATGGGGCGGAGGATATTTATCAGCGCGTGCTGCAGATGGACCCGCAGAACGCTGTGGCGAAGCGCGGCATGGAGGGAATCCGCGCGGACCGCGGCGATGTCACATCCAACACCAACGATCCGTTGCTGCGAGCCATCGCGGAGGCGCAGCGCGCCTTCAAAGATGGCAAAGAAACAGAGGGCATGGCGGCCCTGCGTCGCGCCGTGATTGAAAGCAAGTACGATCCTCGCGTGCTTCAGCCGCTGCTGGCACGTTTGGGGCAGGCCAACGACCTTGCCGCGGCAAAAGAACTCATCGCGGAAGCCAAAAAGGCGCGTCCGGAAGATCCGCGCATCAAGGCGCTGGAGATCGGCCTGAACGAGGGCGACCCGCTGAAGGGTTCCTTGGTGCTGATTGAGGGAGACAATTCGCTTTCGCCGTTTGAGAAGGCATTTGCAAAATACTCTCTGTTCAAGCAGTACGACAAGAAGGAAGACGCCGCCAAGGCGCTGGTCGAAGCGCGCACCTTGGACGCGAACGACCCACGGGTGATCGAGGCGGATTTCCTGAACGCCATCGACGCCAAGGACTTGGCCAAGGCACGCGAACTCGCCGCTCGCGCGGAACGCGACAACCTGGACAAGGTGCAGGGCAAAACGTTCACGGCCCGCGTGCTCTTTGCCGAAGGCAAGATCGCGGATGCGCTGACCTTGATGCAGCAGGCGGCGACAGCGGGAACACTCGGACCCGAAGTGTGGAAGATTTACGCCCGCATGCAGTTGCAGGCGGGGCGTGCGGCGGATGCGATTCCGTCTTATCAGCGTGCTTTGGAGATGCGCCCTGATGATCCGCCGACGATCATCGAATTGGTCACCGTCATGCGTTCGATCGGTCGCTCCGAAGACGCCTTGAAGGAAGCCCGCTCGCGCGAGCGCCTTGCCGCTGGCAACGGGCAGTTCATCACCTTGCTCAACGACCTTGAAGGTGAAGTCGGCGACAAGAACAAGGCGCTCGAATATCGCCTGAAGGTGCTTGGCCGCGATCCTGCCAACCTCACCAACCGTTACGCCGTCGCGCTGCTGCGCATGGATCTGAAGCACTTTGCCGAGGCCCGCACCATCATTGATGGACTGGTCAAGGATGATCCCAGTTTGGATTCGCTGGTGCTGGATGCGCGCTGGAGTCTGGATCAGGGTGATTTTGCCACGGGCCGGCGCAAGTTTGCAGATTTCATCGTGAATACTGAACGTTCAAAGATGACGGCGGAGCCATACCTGGTTTTTGCCCGCGTGATGTATGAATACAAGCAGGCGGATCTGGCGCTGACTCTGATTGACCAGGCGAGACGGTATCAGGATGCCAAGACGATGCCGGCTGAGCGCGCATTTGCGGATCTTGGGCTGCGCCTGCGTCGTCCGGATCTTTCCGAAGTTGCGCTGCGACGGATTGTCGATGGCGGAGCGGATTCGCCTGAAATGACCTATCGCCGCCGATTGGTGGAGAACCTGAACACGCAGGGCAAGTTCAAGGAAGCGCAGACGTATCTCAGCGGCATTCCTGCTGCTGACAATGATGTCGTGCTGCTGCTGCTTCGCGCTGATGCGGCCAAGGGCGCGGGCGACGCTGCGGGCGCAGAAAAGCTGATCAATGAGGCCAAGACGCGTTTCCCCAACGATCCACGCGTGTGGGTCAAGGCCGGTCAGCACCTGATCGACAAGCCGGATCGCGTGACAGAGGTGCAGGCGTTCCTTGATCGCGCGGTCGAACTCGATCCCGACAATGCAACGCTGTACGAAGTGAAGGGTGGATGGCTGATCGGCAGAGGACTCATCGATGAAGGAATCGATGTCCTGAAGAAGGCCCTGCAGAAGAATCCAAGACTGGACAACACACGCGTCGCTGTCATCCGCGAATGCGTGTCGCGCGGCCGCCTGAACGATGCGGTCGAAGTGGCCGAAGCCGGCGTGAAGGGACGCGAGAACGAAGTGCAGCTGCTCACCGAGCTGGGCGACGTCTTCCTGCAGTTGCGTCAGCACTCCAACGCGGCACGCTTTTACAAGACCGCTTTTGAGCAAAGCCGCGCACCGATCATCACGGTTCGATATCTCCAGTGTCTGCTGGATGGAACGCCTCCGAACCTCAACGAAGCCGAGCGCGTGCTCAAAGCCCGCCAGGACGACACAGAACGCGTGCTTGAGCTCAAGACCGCCAGGGCCAAGCTGCAGTTCCGCCGCGGCCGCATGGACGAAGCCCGCCGCGACATGGTCGGCGCTCTCAATCTCGTTCAGATCGATGGCCCGACGATGATTCAGCTTTGGTTCGATGATCTCAAGGTCATCTATCCCAAGGTTGCGGATCGGGCACGCGAACTCGACGCCATGGAGCGCGAGACGCCCGTCGCCATCCTGAAGGATTGGTTGCTGCTTTTCCGCGGCATGACGCTGGGCGAAGACACCGCGAACATCGCTCGCTGCAACGAACCATTCCGAACCCTCATCGGTCGCACGAAGGTCGATCTGCTCAAGCTCAACGCATACCAGCGGTGGTCGGTGGCGATGTATCTGGCGGAGCGGTATGAGGAAGCAGCAGACGTCATGAAGAACGGCGTTGCACTCTTCCCCGACGATTGGGAACTGCTCAACAACGCGAGTTTCACCTTGGCGATGCATTTGAACCGACCCGGCGACGGACTTCCGTTTGCTGAAAAGGCACTGCAGCTTCGCCCTGAAAGCTTGGACTCGATGGATACGCTCGGCACCATTTACATGGCCCTTGGTCGATTGGATGAAGCCGAGCCGTTGTTGCGCAAGGCCGTTGATAAGGACCAGCGCATCTCCGGCAAAGTGTCTGCCATGCTGCATCTAGCCCAGTTGATGGTGAAGAAGGGCGATGTCAACGCCGTCAAACCCTTGGTTGCTGAAGTGGAGAAGCTCACCATCGG
>CAYTYD010000194.1:0-6372 GCA_964441555.1 uncultured Phycisphaeraceae bacterium
CATTGGTCACAAAAGAGGGTTCCTGTTCTGTTCCCGGGCAGAGCTTTCGTCTGCCCATTCGCCTCCGTGCGACCGGTTCAGATGCTGCACCTTTCTCCGGTGCGGGCCGAATTCACCGGCCTGATCTGATGTGGCACACACCTACGAGGCGAGTGCCTGGAAAGTTCGGCGGCAGGCCTTCACCTGCCGTCGAAGTTGGTTTATTCACCGAAGCGATTCGTCGGAGGTGCTCCGAAGACGTCGTTGCCGAAGTTGCGATCCAGGATGAAACCGAATCCATAGCTGGCGCGGAATCCGTTGCGGATCGTCGCCAGGGGCATCGCCCAGAAGTTCGTGCCCACGTTGATGCGGTCGTCCGGCTTCAGATAGATGTCTGGCTGAGTGCCTTCATTGATGGCCCGCAGGTCCAGACGAATCATCGCCTGGCGATTGCGGCCCACAGCTCGCGTCAGATCGACGCGCTCGGGAATCGCAAGCTGCCCCAGGCCGCCTGCAGAGTCGATCGCCCGCATCAGCGTGAGACGGCCGCTTGTCGGCAGACTGATCGGGCCCTGTCGCGCCACTTGGCCAGCCATGAACACCAGGCCATCCGGCGGCGACGGAATGCGAACCGTGTCACCCGGACGCAGGATCACGTTGAATTTCATGTTGCCGGCCAGAAGCGCCTTCAGCGGAATCTTGATGATCCGTTGCGTGAGAAGTTCATCTGCGCGTGACTTTGCCTCTGCACCGGATTTTGCCGTGCCGACCACCTGAACCCACTTGCCATCAATAAACACCCATGAGCTGTCGGCACCAGCAGGTGGAGTGGCCACCGGCTGCATGCCGCCATCACTGGGCTGACGGAGCAGCGCTGGTGAGGCGCCATCTGGCAAATCAATCACCGGCTCGCGTGCCGCGCTTCCCAGAACGCCCGGCGTCGGTGAAGAGCCAGGCGGCGTCACCGGCTTGGTCAGGTCGTCGATCAGATCAATCGGAGACTTATTCTCCTTCACAGGATTCGACGTCTTCTCAGGCGTCTGGCGCCCCAGCGCATCCGAAAGCGGAATCTGGCGGATGACGTAGACATCTTCAATGGATTCAGAGAAGCGACCAGCGCTCGTCAAACCCTCCATCAGGCGGAAATCTGGAGAGGGAATGTAGTACGAACCCGGCTTTTCGACCGCGCCCATCAGGTGAAAAACCTGTTGACGCTGTTGTGTCAATTGCAGTGAAACCAAGGGCTCCGAAACCAGTCGCTTCATCGCCTCTTCAACCGCTGCTTTGGCTCCCTCAAGCGTCTTGCCGGCGACATAGACCTCGCCGAGCTGGGGGAGTTCAATCATGCCGCGAGAATCGACCTGACGATCATAATCCTGCTTGGTATTGCGCTCGATCAGGTCGTACAACTCGATCTTGAACATGTCGCCCGAGCCCACGCGATACGCCTGTGGGGCCGGGATCAGGTCTTCAGACGTCGCCTCAGTCGATTCGACAGCTTCGAACGATTCATCTTCAATGCTTGCGATGCGTTCCAATATCGGAACAGTCGTTGGCGTCTTTTCCCAGCGTCCGACCACCGAAGGATCCAGGAACGAATCCACTTCGCAACCGGGGAGCAACGCGCTGATCACCACACCAGCCACCAAGGCCACGCGCGCAGCCGGGGACTTGAAGCGGGGGTACGGAAGATTGAATCGGACATCGCGCACGCGAAACTCCTTCACGCAAACAGTGGCTCGGATGCCTTTGGACCGCCGGAAAGCGGCTTTCTGCGCCTGAATCGGGCAGAACGCAAAGTCAACCGTCGATGCACCCCCCTTTGAAGGGGGCGACCAAAGACCCTGTGGGCGGCAAACGCCTCACTGGACCAGGGGAGCAAGTGTCGGCATCGACCCGGAAGAGTCAAACGACGCCAGACACTGCCCGGTTCGGGGGATCATGAGGAAACTCCTCAAGACCCTCCGCCGCCAGGCGTTCTTTTCGGACGCCCGACGCAGTGTTTGAGGATCGGTCCGATCCCCCCAGTCGGTTTATCGGGGTTATCCATTTTGACCCTCCAGATACACCAACTTGGGCAGCCCCCCAAAACTTTGCGCCATTCTCTCACTTGTGGTTCCACTCCATCCTCCAACAACGGCTTCCCGCCCCCTACCCTCACGCAGATGGCTACGACCCCAGATGCGATCGCGGCAACACTTGCGCGTCACCCCCGACCTCTGGGGGGAGATCCGCTTCGCACCGCGCCCACGCCCGTCGTCAGTTTGACCGGCATGGTGCTCAACAACAACCAGGGGCCGGATCAACTGTCGCTGAAGCGCAAGCCCGACTGGCTCCGCGCCCGCGTCCCCGGTGGCGACGGGTACAACGCCCTCAAGAAAATCATCGATGACCACCGCCTCTTCACCGTTTGCCAAGAGGCGGGGTGCCCCAATATGGGTGAGTGCTGGGCGCGGGGCGTCGCCACCATTATGATTCTGGGCGACACCTGCACCCGCTCCTGCGGGTTCTGCAACGTCAAGACTGGCCGTCCCGGCACCGTAGATAAGGATGAGCCGCGACGCGTTGCCGAGTCACTGGCCCTGATGAAGCTGAAACACGTTGTGATTACGAGCGTGAATCGAGACGAACTGTCGGATGGTGGAGCCGGTATCTGGGCCGAGACCATCATCCGAACCCGCGAATCTTGCCCCACCATGAGCATCGAGGTGCTGATCCCAGATTTTGAGGGAAATTGGCCCGCGTTGCAAATGGTGATCGATGCCAAGCCCCACATCATCAATCACAACCTGGAGACCGTGCGGCGGATGTACCCGGCCGTCCGACCCAGCGCCAAGTTTGATCGATCGCTGGAGTTATTGCGACGTGTCAAGGAGCAGGGTGGGGTCGCCAAGACGGGCATCATGGTCGGCATTGGTGAAAAAGATGAGGAAGTGCTGGACCTGGTGGATGAACTCCTGGGCCTGACCCGGACCGACAACGGCAGTTGTGACATCCTGACCATCGGCCAATACCTGCAACCGACACGCAACCACCTTCCGATCGACCGGTTTGTCCATCCGGACACTTTTGCCATGTATAAAGAGGAAGGGCTGAGGCGGGGATTGCGAGTGGTGGAGTCGGGCCCCTTGGTCCGTTCCAGTTATCACGCGGATCATCAGGCGGATGAGTTATCTGACATTCTGCAGCAACGTCAACAGGCGTGAGCGGTGGTTATTCTGGACGTATGAAGAGTTGGCACAAATCTGCACTGGCGAGTGCCGCAGCGGTTGCGATGGTCGCGGGGGCGTTTCTAGCCGGCGTGCAGCTTTTTGCTGGCATCTGGATGCCCGTCGTTTTTGGCGCGCTGGTGACCACGATTCTGACGCTGAAGCAGAAGGATTCGGCGGAGAGAAGGTGGACCCTCCGTCACGGCAATCACTGGCACATTTTCATCGGTGTGTTTTTCACCTTCGCGGCATTGGGTCCGGTGATTGTGCTCTCGATGATGTCGGTGAAAACGCCCGGACTGGCCATCGCGGTTTCGGTCTTCGCCGGAATGATCGCCAGTGGCTGGGCGGCGACGAGCATCTATCGCGCCTGGTGGGCGGTGCCCATTCTCATCGCGTTTCAGGCCGTTTTCACCATGCCCTATTTTGAGACAGGATCGAAAATCGGCGTGTTCGCCTTGGGAAGCGGGCTTGCTGAAAAATGGCGACTGCTGATCCTGGCGGGGATGTCTGCGGTGTCGGTGGTGATTGGGTATGTGTACACGTTGATGTATGTTCGCGGCGTGACGGCCAAAGCGGCGACGGCGAGCGCGGAATTGGAGATGGCCAAGCAGATTCACGAGCGCGTGGTGCCGCCGGTGAAGGCGGATTTTGGAATTGCACAGGTGTATGGCATTTCGCACCCATCGAGTGAAATGGGTGGGGATCTCTTGGATGTGACAGTGCGGGATGGTGTGCTGGATGTGTATCTGGCGGATGTGTCAGGGCATGGGGTGAAGGCGGGATTGGTGATGGGGATGGTCAAGAGCGCGATCCGGATGCGGCAGCGCTCGGCTCCATCGCTGGATGTGATGGTGTCGGACCTGAATGCGGTGCTTGCCGACCTGATGATGGCCGACATGTTTGCGACGATGGCGTGCGTGCGGTTATTCAAGAGTGGCGCGGAAACGCGGGCCGAGTTTGCGTTAGCCGGGCACTGGCCGATCTTGCATGTGAGTGCGCAGGGGCAGTTGAGGGAATTGCCCAATGAGCATCTGCCCTTGGGAGTGGATAGCAGTGAATTGTTTCAGAGTGGAATGGTGACTTTGCACACTGGTGATCTGTTGGTGCTGATGACGGATGGATTGATCGAAGTGCAGAACAGCGGCGGGAAAGAACTGGGATTTGGAGTGTTCAAGGATTTGATCACGCGAGAGCGGGCGCGGCCACTGGCCGAGTTGCACGATGCGATCATGGGATTGGCACGCCAGCATGGGCAACAGTTGGATGATCAGTCGCTGGTGTTGTTGCGGGTAGCGTGAATGATTTGGGAGTTGTTTGAATGAGATACATGCTGCTGATGATCGCGTTGTTCACGCAAGCATGTCTGGCTGACAAAGTTCATATTCGTGTGACGGCTACTGGCCCGACCGGTCCTGTTGCCGATGTGCAGTTTGTGGCGCATGCAAGATGCTCAAGGCGAGGGGTTCCAAGCCCAGTGGTATTCGCAACCACGAACGCGAATGGCGTTGCTGAACTTGACATGGCTCGTTGCAACGATCCATGGATCAACATTTATGCCGTGCCGCGAGATCCCGATCCAGCGAATCCGGGAGCGCGTCCATATGACTTTGAACTCAAGCGAATCGACGACTTGGGACTTAATTATACAACGTGGACTAAAGTGAGTGAAAACCAGAATTTGCTTGAGATCGAGTTTCCTGCCCCAGGCGGCGTCACGGTCACAGTCCATCCGCAGGGCGCTTTCCGCCGGGACGTAACGTGTCAATGGATGAGCCCGGACAACAAATCCGCTGCAGTAAAGCCGGTCAGGCAATCGAACACGATGAAGCTTGAGGGCATACGAAAAGGCGTCACCGGTCGGTATTTTATCGCGGTAGAGCAGTTTGCCAGCAAGAACAGTATCTCTTGCTGGATGTCGAGGGTTATTCCGATTACCCTCAACGACCTAACACAAGACATAGATGCTTGCGTTCTTGAAATTCCACCTCCACCGTCAGCTGCATTTCTAGATCTCACTCAAACCACACGTCGTGAGATTGCAGAGATTGAACCCAACTACGTGTCGGCGACTGTCACGTTGATTTCGCTGGATGGGCAAACCATTCTGTCGTATGCGGTGCCAGTGACGAATCCAGAGAGCCCACCCTATGTGGGTCATGCAATTCTCCCGGTGCCCGTTGGCACTTTTTACGTTGTTCCTTGCGGATTTACAGTTGATGGTGCAAGTGGCCGCCTTCTAGCCCGTATCGCAGCAGGTGAAGATTTGATCAATTCGGGTATCCCCAGATTCACTATTGCCGAAGGTGAGACAGCGAAGATCAGCTACACATGGATGGACGCGTGGCGGGCGATTTTCCAACTGCCGCAAGGTGCTGAAGAATTCGTGCCGCCGAAAGTGATACCTTGAAGTGTGCTGCTTGGCTGCTGGACCTGGGGTTGTGCTGTGGTTGGCGTGAGTCATGCTCACGCCTTGCGCAGCCGAATCGCGCCGCGAGCGGTAGATGGGTCTACGGCGTGGCCACGTTGGGTGATGACGATGAGACCTTTAGAGACGAGGCGGCGCGCTGCGGCACGCGCGGGTTCCATCAACGGTCGCCACACTGATTCAACATCACCGCCGATCTGATCCCCCACCAGCCGCGCAACTTCGCTGGGGCAGATGGTGGTGGACTTGGGCTTGTTGTGTAGCAGGGCCAGAATCGCGGCTTCGAGTTGCGTGTCGAGATCGGTGACACCTTTCTTGCAACGATCAGAGCAATAGCGGACGGAGTCCCAATCGCGTTCCCACTTCTTGCGCCAGGTGATCACTCTGCCGCAGGTGATGCAGGGCTTGGTGGGAAGTTCGGGCACGTTGAGAGTTCGCGAAGTCGGCCAGAGCGGATTCAGGCCTGCATATCCAGCGTTCGCGATGCCGCAATGCCGGTGGCGGCGGAGTTTTTCATCGTGGGATTGGTGTAGAAGGGAAGGGCGGGTGTGGGAGTTGCCGCGGGAGTCGTCGCCGGTGTGCTGGCCGAAGTCGAATCGAAGGAGACTTTGCCGGGAACCTGTGCCGCGACGATGGACTGAATCTTGGCTTTGCTCGCGGCAGTGGGTTGATTGACCGGGGCTGCCGTGCCGACCTTGGGCTGGGGCTGAATCTTGCCAGCGACGGAAGGGCCAGCAACGGATGAGAGGGAAACCC
>CAYTYD010000195.1:0-6281 GCA_964441555.1 uncultured Phycisphaeraceae bacterium
TTTCGTACCGATTGGCCAGAGCCGAGTGCACCGGGTCCGGGGATGGTGGTGGTGCGTGTGCTGGCGACGGCATTCAACCAGATGGACCTGTGGGTGGGACGCGGCGTGCCTGGATTGAAACTGGAATACCCGCGTGTGTCGGGGTGTGATTCATGCGGAATCGTGGAGCAGGTGGGGCCGGGTGTGGATGCGGCGTGGGTGGGGAAGAAAGTGGTGCCGAATGCCGCGGTGAGGCAGCCGGAGCGGATGCACCCGGATGATCCGCCGGGGAGCACACTGGCGCCGCTGTATGAGTTGGTGGGTGAGCATCACAACGGGATGCTGGCGGAGAAATACACGATTCCGGTGGCGAACCTGGCGGTGGTGCGAGATGAGGTGGATGCGGTGCAGGCGGCAGCGTTTCCGTTGTGTTTTCTCACGGCTTGGTCGATGATGGTGACCAAGGGTCAGTTGCGGCACGGGCAGAGCGTCTTGATTACGGGGATTGGTGGAGGCGTGGCGACGAGCGCGTTGTCGATCGCCAAGCACTTTGGGTGCAAGGTGGCGGTGACGAGTCGGCATCAATGGAAACTGGACGGGGCGAAGAGACTGGGGGCGGATTTCGCTGTATTGGATGCGGGGCAGGATTGGTCCAAGGACGTGCGCGGGTGGACCAACAAGCGCGGTGTGGACATGGCGGTGGATACCAGTGGCAAAGCGACGCACCTGACATGCATCAAGTCGATGGCGCGGGGCGGGACGTATGTCACGGCGGGGGCAACGAGCGGGCCAGACGCGACGACTGACCTGGCGCGGATTTTCTGGAATCAGTTGCGGATCGTGGGCTCGACGATGGGAAGCACGGATGAACTGAAGGAGCTGGTGGCGCTCTTTAATCAGGGGGCATTGAAGCCGGTGGTAGACAAGGTTTTTGCCCCGGAAGAGTGCCAAAAGGCGTACGCGCGGCTGGAAGGGGCGGAGCAATTCGGAAAGATTGTTATCCGGTGGTAAACGGCCACTTTTGGTCCTAAACTCCCCACCGAGAGTTTCTCCCTCCTTGCCGGAGTGGCGGAATTGGCAGACGCGATGGACTCAAAATCCATTGGGGCTCACACCTCGTGCAGGTTCGATTCCTGTCTCCGGCATTTTCTGACTTCAACAGAGTTTTCATGAGTGACACTCTGCTCGACATCCTCGATCAGTGGCGTCCGTTCAAGGCGCTGGTGATCGGCGACTTTATGTTGGATGAACATCTGTACGGCGAGGCGGAGCGCCTCTCTGCGGATGCGCCTGTGCCGATTCTGCATGTGCGGCGGAGAGATAGCAGGCCAGGTGGTGCAGCGAACGTATGCCTAGACCTGATCGCGCTGCGGGCCGAGGTCGAAGCGTTTGGCATCGTGGGTGATGATGAGTTTGGGCGAACGCTGAGCGGGCTGCTGAAAAGTGAGGGTGTGGGCATCGGCGGGCTAGTGAGCGATGCGAGCCGCCCCACCACTGTCAAGCAAAACCTGGTGGGACTGGCGCAGGGTCGACATCCGCAAAAGATGTTTCGGCTGGATCACGAATCGCGCGAGCCGATCGCGGCAGAGATTGAACGCGAACTGCTGAAGCGTGTTGAAGCCAAACTCGCATGGTGCGATGTGGTGTGCATCGAGGACTATGCCAAGGGAGTCTGCTCGGAAGGCTTTTGCCAGAAGGTGATCGGGTTGGCAAAGCGGGCGGGGAAGCCGGTTTTTGTCGATCCGGCGAAACTGGCGGACTACTCACGCTATCGCGGCGCGACGACGATCACCCCGAATCGGACCGAGGCGGAGTTTGCGACGGGGATGTCGACGCATGCCGCGGCGGACGCTATTCACAACTCGGCGGTGGCGAATCACCTGCTGGGGCAGTTGGACCTTGAGTGCTGCGTGCTGACGTTGGATAAACATGGCGCGCTGCTGGTGGAACGGGGCGGGCTGGCGGTCTCGGTGCCGACACTGGCGCGGCAGGTGTACGACGTGACCGGGGCGGGAGATGAATTTCTGGCCGGGTTGGCAGCTGCGCGGGCCAACGGGGCGAGCTGGAAGGATGCGGTGCGGCTGGCGAACGCGGCGGCTGGGCTGGAGGTTGAGGTGTTTGGGGTGCAGCCGATCCCGGTGGAGAAGATACACCACGCGCTCTTGAAACTCAGGCATACTGAGCAGGGGCGGACAGATGCCACGAAGCTGCGGTCGGTGAGTCAGTTGCAGGTGGAAATCGCATCAAGGCGTAAGGATGGAGAGAAGATCGCGTTTACGAATGGGTGCTTTGATATTTTGCACACAGGACACATCTCTCTGTTGCAGCAAGCGCGAGATACTGCCGATGCGCTGATCGTGGCAATCAACAGCGATGCGAGCGTGCGGAAACTCAAGGGGCCGACGCGGCCAGTGAACAATGAGGCGGATCGGGCCCGGGTGCTGAGCGCGCTGGAGTGTGTGGATGCGGTGGTGATCTTTGGTGAAGAGACGCCGCTGGAACTGATTCAGGCCCTGCAGCCGGATGTTTTGATCAAGGGTGGGGATTACACGCGCGAGACGGTGGTCGGAGCGCAGGTGGTGGAAGCGCGGGGCGGCAAAGTGGTGCTGGTGCCGCTGGTGGCGGGAAAGAGTACGACTGCTGTGCTCAAATCACATCAACCATCCCAATAGACAACTTACCAATGACCCAAGAGTGCACTGAGTCACATTGCCCGCAGAGGCAGTGGCACAGGTGCAGCCATCATCAGCAGCCAGCCGCGAATGAAGCGACGAAGTCGAGATAGTCGAAGAAGTCGACAACGGTGTCGGCGTTGAAATCAGCGGACGGGTCATTGCCTGCAAACGCGGCGACAAAGTCGAGATAATCAAAGAAATCCGCCACGGTGTCGGCGTTGTAGTCTGCCGGGCAGCCGTTGGTTCCTGCGATGAGGAAGGGGAGATCGAGGGGTTGATCGGCGCTGGCTTCCGGTTTGCCAGCGTCCGAAATCGGCGTCCATGCGCCAGTCGCTACCAGCGTCGATGGAGCAAACTGCTTGGCGTTGGCGTTCACAGTGACGACAGATCCTGCGATCGTGACCGGGGGAGTGAGCGCTGGCTTGGAGGGATCAACACAGTCGTATTGCCAATCGAGCCAGTATGTCCCGGGAGTGAGCAGCGTGTTGATACTTAGCGTGTTTGCCCAGATCGTTCGCGTCGCATCAGGCGTCATGGGAAACGGAGCAACAGCGGAATTGCCGATGCGAAGGATGTTGGTCGCGGAACTCTCCACCAGTCGATTCGTCGTGGTATCACCCCACACCACACTGCTGCCCACCAGCCCAGGCACACCATTCCAGATCCGCAGGTTTGCAGCGCTGAATGGTGACTGAGATCCGACATAGCCAGTCTGATAGGCATATACCGTGATGGCGTTCACATACCAGCCAGCGCCCGCAGGCACCGTGAAATCATCCGCGAGACGGAAACTCCCCGACACTTCGCCGGTGTGATGAGCGGCGATGCCGACCAAGCCAAGTCCGACTGTGTTGGAATTGATACTGGGTGATTCACTCCAGATCTTGCCAGCAGGCGCTGCTAGACCCGAGAGAGAAGTGAAACCCGTCGCCAACGCAGGCGCGGCAGGATCGGCGGATCTGTTGCTGTACAACGGAATCGCCAATGCCGGTGCCACGGCAAGCACAGCAGTGACAATCGCGGCGGAGTGAAGGATCGTGATGCGGTTCATAGAGAGCTCGCGGAAAAGGTGTGCGTGATACAGGATTCAGTGAGGCCATGAAACGACATCAGCAGCGAAGGATGTTGAGTGGCTGGGGCGTGAAGTTGGGGAAAACGGTGGAGAGGTTGGCGTTGCCGAGGCGATTCTGAATAATGGGGGCAAGGACGCTGCGGTAGTCGGTGGTCACGTTGAGGTCGCGATTCTGGAAAAGCTGTCCGGGGCCAAGGCCCGGCCAGTTGGCGATGACTTGGCCGCCATTGATGCAGTTGCCTAGCACCATCATCATGTTGGCATACCCGTGATCGGTGCCCTGCGAGCCGTTTTCATTGAGCTGGCGGCCGAATTCCGATGCAGCCACCATGGCAAACGTCGGGTTGTTGGCGTTCGAGAGCATGTCGGTGTAGAACGCAGCCATCGAGTTGGCCAGGTCGGAAATGATGGTGTTGAATGTGCCGGTGAGGACACCCTGAGCATTGTGGGTATCCCAGCCCGTGACATCGATGGCGATCGCTTCGACACCCACGTTGGCCTTGACGAGTGCTGCCGAAGACTTGAGTGCCACACCCAGCGAGGTGGCCGGATACACCGCCCCACCACCGGGTGCGTACCCCGCAAAGTTGATGGTGTTGAGAAGATCAATAGTCTGCAGCGTGTTGAAGGCGACGGTCTTCAATGGATCGGTCGTGCCTTCGTACAGATCATCAAGCACCGCCGAGCGTGCCACGACCGAACCGGCAGAACCGGTGATGCCGAAATTGTCGAGATTGGGAATCGGCAGCGTGAGCGGCGCGCCCGCAAGGGTCTTTTGCAAGCCCGTCGCGATGCCCACACCGCGGAGCAACGCGTTGGGATCCATCGGCGCGATGGATGCCAAGTGGCGACCGAGCCACCCTGTGCCAGCATTTGGGTCGCCGGTCCGCGCTGTTTCCATGCTGCGCTGGGCATCAAAGTGTGATCTGGTCGTGTCCGTCGATCCCGTCGCGTGCAGGAAAAGCAGGTGCCCATTGGCGTATGCGGGCATCAGATTGGCCATGCCGGGGTGGATGCCGAAGAAACCGTTGAGATCAATCGCTTTCTGTGCCGCACCACTTGTAGGCGTGGGCACATTGATGGTGGGCCGGGCTGAATAATAAAACGGATCGCCATAAGGCACCAGCGCCGACATTCCATCGATGCCGCCACGTAAGTACAGCGAGATCATGACATCACGCATGCCGCTGCGATGGCTTGAGGCCAGCGAAACCCGCGGCAGCCACGCCGGGGCACTTGCCGCCAGCGCCGTCAGGCCGATGCCAGCCCCTGCGGAGGTCTGCATGAATTGCCGACGGCTGAGGTGGTTGAATTCAGCGCAGGCGTGCGGATCAAAGTTGTGCTGGTGCCCTGACATGTTCGGCCCCTGTATTCACGAATCAATAGTCACTGCGAAGCGAACGACGATCACCCAGACTCAAACCGGGACGATTCAATACCACTGGAACGACGGGGCGCCGATCGCGAGCCCCACGGTTTCACGCCGCGTCGTGGCGTTCCCCACGTTGGTGTTCAGATACTGCTGTAATCGCGTGCGTTCCGCGGCAGTCATTTCGCCACCGAAGAGTGCCGCGTTGATCTTGTCGAGCATTTGTGCTGACGTCGTCATGCCGGCAAAGAAAGTCTCCACCGGGAAAGACACGCCGGTGATGGCGTTGGTGGCCATCGATGCGCCCCAGTTCCATCGGGGCAGAATGAGGCCGTTCCAGTAGGCGAGTGTGTCGGGATACCCATCGGGGGGGCCCCAGTTGTAAGGGAGATTGCCTGCGGCGTTCAACTGCGTGCGCATCACTGAGGTGGCGGTGACTGTCGAGCCCGTGCCACGAATCGCGGAAATGAAATGATGGAATGGGCGTTTGTGCCGCGGGCCATAGTCCGTCGCCAGGTTGTTGGCTTTGAGGGCCTCCCGCACCATGCTCTTGATGTCGCCATTGGTGGATGTGTACACCGATGCGACTGAGTTGATGACGGCCTGTGAGACGTTCTCTCCCAGCAATTTGCGGCAGATCTTGGTGGCGATGAAGTTGGCCGTCGCGGGGTGCGCCGCGAGGATGTTGAGTACGGTGATGCCATCCTGCATGCCGCCACCAGCGGGAATCGTGTGGCCCAGCACGATCTTCTGACCGTTGTCGTGCGTTCCGGAATTGAAGAAGAAGACCCCGGCATTGGCACCCGAACCGCGAGCGCCGAAGGTCCACCCTGTGAAGCACCGCGCAACTTCGCGCACATCGTTCTGGGTGTATGGCCCAGTGACAGACAGCGTGTGCAATTCCATCAATTCGCGTGCATAGTTCTCATTGGGAGATGCCGCGATATTGGTGTTGTTGTCCAAGTACAGCAGCATGGCCGAGCTTTGTGCGCTGGCATGCAGCATGGCGGGAAAGCTGCCCAGTGCGTTGGGGCGAATCACAGTCCGCTCATCCACCGTCTTGAGATAGCGGCACAGCTCGACATTGATGTCGATGCTGAAGTGGTCAGTCCAGAATTCCACCATTCGCTCAAACAACTGCCGCTTGCTGAACGCGGCTCGAAGGATCAATGCCTCGATGAGTTCG
>CAYTYD010000196.1:0-6248 GCA_964441555.1 uncultured Phycisphaeraceae bacterium
TGATTTCTTGCCGCGGGGTGTGATCCTCGTGGGGGGGCACAATGTGATGGAAGTGGGGAGAAGGGGCGAGGAGAGCTAAAAAACGAAAAACCCACGACAATTCGTGGGTGAATCGAGAGCGAATGACTGACAATGACCCCGGCGGGAATCGAACCTATCGCAAAACCCTCGGGAAATCCGCACATTCCAGAATCAGGCGGCAGCAAAAGCGGCAACAATCAGACCGGTTTTGGTCCCTGTGAGGGTGTGCCAGCATCCGCACCACAACCACCCACCGATCCAGAGTTGGCGGCTGTCATGGAAGCATGGCCGAACCTTGCGCCGGCGATCCGCGCGGGCATCGTGGCGATGGTGAAAGCGGGGGCGAGTTCGGACGCAACGGGTGGAGCGTGAGTCGGTGCCGTTGGGGACAGGATGATGCCAGTCCGCACCGGCCCCTGACCCCCTACAGAGGGCGGCTTTGGGCGGCCTGAATCGTTGATTGTCTGGTATCTTTGGACCGGGATTGAAGCATCACAAGTTGCAAGGCGATCATCTATGCCATTTGAGAGCATTTCATCGGACGCGACACAAGCAGAACTGTCGTCGTGGGCCATGCGGATGATGGCGGCGGGCTATCCCGATGCAGGACGATTAGAGCGAGCGATGCGGGTCGTCAAAGACTGTGCGAACATCAAAGACCCGTTGAAAATTGCTGATCGGTTCCTGTTGGCATACAACGACTTTCTGATAGTGGCGGCAAACGCCGCGCATCACTCTGATCCGGTTTACAGGAAGGCCACCGCAAACACTCGTGATACTTTCGCGACCATACTTGTTGAGAGGTTCCCCGCTTGTCTCAAGGCATTCGGGACAGAGCGGCGCGAGAAATTGGCGGCTGCAAAGGGTGGAAAGAGGCAACTCAACGTTGCAACCCGGGCACTCGACGGATTGACCACATTCGGCAGTTCCCCAAATTGGCAGAATCCACCGGCTGAGTGCAGTGCGGCGTTCAAACGAGAATGCCAGTATTGGACGGACCAAATCTCGCTGCTGTCCGTGTACGCGTGAGTGGCACGCCGCGCACCTTGCAAGCCCACCCGACACCCCCCAAGGGATGCCCACCCCGCGACGTGATCGTAGAGCGGGCTGAAAACTAGTGGAGTTTGGCAAGTTGCACACTGGCGATTCGGGTGGACCGATGGATGTGCGGCTGGTGTGTTGCTGGGTGGCGGTCTTAGTTGGCGGCAGAGGGCCAGAAACACTCTCGGTAGCGCGGGCTGGGGTGGAAGGGCTGCTGGGGGGGGATGCACAGCGAACGAACTCAATGACGACCCCCGTTTCAACCCGGGGAAACTTTTTTGGGGGTGTCCAAATCCGAAAGGGGCAGAACGTGAGGAAGTCGTCCTTTCAAGCGCGCGCTGCTTCTAGTTTGGGGGGGCGTGGCTTTGTCCGTTCTTCATTAGACTCCGAATGGGGTAGGAAAGCAGGAGCAAGCACATTATGAAGCGCATCAACTGGCTGGTCGTGTATCGCGTTACCTTGGTAACACTTTTGACTGTCATCGCGTGGCAAGCGGTGAAACTTGGCGGCACGGTATCGCGGTCCGGCTCGGTCTGGACGGTGGACAGTCGCGGACGGTAGTTGTGGCAAGACAAAGTGTTACCGCCGGTAGCACTTTGAGGATGATCGCACATTGCGGTAGGATGCTGCCTCGGGTGTACCGGCCGATCCCCGGTCAAGTGGAACGATTGGCGTGGTGGATGCAAACCCCCATCACGCCAGTCGTCCGGCGCGTGTCGAGGGTTTGCACGATGCAAGGTTTTTACATTCTGCTGAAACTGCATCCCGAAGGGCAAGCCGAGTGGGCCGTCTGCCTCATTGCCGAATCGGACGCGGCTCACGTTTCCACGGTCGTGGAAGTCTTGAACAAAACACGCGACTTGTTTGAAGACCCAACGGTGTGGCCTGCCGCGAGGGTTCTTTCCCTGCCAGTGTGCGAGATGTCGCAAGCAGAGCGGGCAAGTGCTGGGATGGCATTATCAGAGGTCGTCGATTGGGAAAGATTGGCGGGTGACTTGTCGCGTCAACCGAACATGGTGACACAGATCATCCTGAATCTGCGAAAAGCCGTTGGTCAATGCCTGAAAGCCCTGCGGCGTGAAGCAATTGAGTCGATGAGCGACGGGCACCCCGCATTGACACCTGACCACGAGGCCATCTTGCGGGCGATGGGTACGAGGCCAACAAAGTGCTGGATTGTGAGTGAGTTGTTGGGAAGTCCATCTCGCAACCGCGAGACTGTTGGGCGGCTGCTGCGTGAACTGAAGGACATGGGATTGGTCCATCGTCCCCACGGTGTGAAGAAGGGATACGCGTTGACAGAGGCAGGACGAAAGTGGCTGTCCGGCGCAAGTGCCGTCACAACTCCGGCGCATCGGTAGAGCGTGCCTGCGATCGTTTGGGCATGTTTAACACACCAAGCGAGCGTCCGTTGAAACTCGCCGAAATGGCCCGACTATTGGGTGTTTCGGTGACGTGGCTGCGGGCCGAAGCCGAGCGGGGTGCGCTCCCGCATGTCAAGACCGATCGTGGGATGTTGTTCGATCGTGCAACCGTTGAAGGGTTGCTGGCCGAGCGTGCAAAGCGCGAGGGGGTGTCGCGTGGCAAGTGACACCAAAGCACCGACGACGGACCCGATGCTGGTGAACCGCCGCGAAGCCGCACGGCTGCTAGGGATCAGTCCAACGACTGTGGACAACCTGCGATTGAGCGGTGCCATTCCTTCCATCAAGATCGCGGCCCGTCGTCTGTTCGATGTGGCAGATATTCGTGCTTTCATCGAAGCGGCAAAGGGGGTGAAGTGATGGGAACCCCCTCAAGAAGCGACGCAGCAGTATTCGCATTCAAGCCGTTCCCGGTGGACGTGCTGCCCGAACCGATTCGGTCATTCGTTGCGGACGCAGCCAAATCGATCGGGTGCGATCCATCCTTTGTCGCCCTGCCCCTGCTGTCGGGGCTGGCATCGGCAATTGGCAACACCTACCGAATCGCGTTGAAGCCCTCGTGGAGCGAGCCGGCGATTGTGTGGACCGTAATCGTCGGAGAGTCAGGAAGCCACAAAACACCCGCATTCAAAGCAGCTATGGGGTCGATCCGCAAGTTTCAAGACCAAGCATTCAAGGAACATCTGGCGGCACTGGCAGAGTTTGAAAGCCAACAGGTGCGATATGAAGCCGAGTTTGCGGACTGGACTCGTCAAGGGTCCAACAAACGCGGCAACCCACCCGAGAAGCCCACTCCGCCAGTCTCGCGGCGGTACTTTGTGTCTGACACCACTACCGAAGCACTTGCCCCAATCCTTCGGGACAATCCGCGTGGTGTATTGCTTGCCCGTGACGAACTCGCTGGCTGGTTGGGGTCCTTTGACCGATACGCTAAGGCGGGGCGCGGCGGCGCGGATTCGGCGCATTGGCTGTCGATGCACAACGGCGAAGCCATGACGATCGACCGCAAGACCGGGGTACCACCCACGATTCACGTTCCATCGGCATCGGTGAGCATCGCAGGCTGCATCCAACCGGGTATCCTGGCACGGGCACTGGGACAGGAACACCGTGACAGCGGAATGCTGGCTCGCCTGCTGTTCGCCAAGCCACCGGAACAGGTGAAGACATGGACCGAAGCGAACGTAAACGCGGACACCGAAGAGGCGGTGGCGATGGTGTTCGGTCAGCTGCTCGGGCTGACGCCTGAAGCCGACGACAACGGCGATGAACGGCCCCGGCTGCTGCCGCTGACCGATGATGGGAAGCAGGCGTGGGTGACGTTTTACAACGAACACGCGAAAGAGCAAGCGGAACTGTCCGGCGACCTGTCGGCGGCGTGGTCAAAGCTGGAGGGATACGCCCCCCGGCTGGCGTTGGTGATTCACCTGACACGCTGGGCGGCTGGGGATTCGTCGGTGCCCACTCCAACAACCCTCATCGATGAGAAGAGCATCGCGGGTGGTGTGAAGTTGGTCAAGTGGTTTGGTAACGAAACCCGCCGAGTCTATTCGGTATTGTCGGAAAGTGATGCCGACCGCTCCAGCCGTCGACTGCTGGAGTTGATTCAACGCAGAGGCGGCAAAGTGAGCGGGCGAGAGGTGGTCCAGAACTCCCGCGACTTTAAAACGGTGGACGCTGCTGAATCAGCTCTGGCAGCGTTGGTAAAGGCTGGGTTGGGAAAGTGGCAAAGCAACACTGAGAGCCAAAGAGGGAGGCCACCATCACCGTGTTTTGTGTTGTCCTCTCTGGCTGATGCCAATGTCTACGAAAGTACAGGAGAATAGGCCACAAAGGTGACTTCTGTAGACGTAGACAAATCGGAGACACTGTCTCAAGTGCAGGCGGCACGCGAGAAGATGTGTGACTCTACACGGCCGCTACCGAGGTGATGACCTGGACATTGGCACTCCGACTCTCAAACTACCTGCTCATACAGGTGCTTCTGGAACCCTGCAAATAGGGCACCAATCGCTTCAGGTTCTCCGAGATCTGCTACAGCGTCCGCGATCGCGTTGTTGTACTTTAGTTTGAGTAGAGGCGGAAGCTTCGAAGTTTCCAACTCTTCCACACCTACACGCACGTACTGACCAAGCACAAAGTCAAGGAAGGACTGCTGCTTGGGATTGAACCGCGACATCATGGCGGCGCGGGCTCGGTTGGCGCGTTCCTCGCGCGTAAGCGTTTGCATCGCGTACGCGACGTGCGCCAGCACATCGAAGAGGTCGCTCTTGTCGGCGTCGATCAGGTGTTGCATCTCCGCGAGTTGCGCGGCACCGAAGCCCTTATCGGCGAGTCCTTCGAGGAGTTTGGCCCGCGTGTCGGGCGCGCTCCATATCGCCCTTAGTTGCTCCTCGCTGGTGAAGAAGTCCGGCAGACTTCCAAAGAGCAGTTGCATGAACTCCTTGGCGGACATCGGCGTGCCGTCTGGGTGCCAGAAGGTCGTCATCGCCATGGACTGGATGGACCGTTCCTTGCCGTCGGCGAGTTTGACACGGACTCGTCCCCGACGGCGGCAGATGCACGGGGATTGCCCGCACACCTCGCAGGGCTCCTCGTCACAGACGCACGGCCACTGCCCGCAGTCAGAGCATGGCGGCGGCTCCGGCTTCACGCACCCGCACGGGCTGCTCCCGCATGTCTCGCAGGTGGCATTGTCGATCGGCGGGCCATCCCACTCGGGGTCCAGGAAGTTCTGGTACGCCTTCACGAAGTCGTAGATCGTGAAGTAGTCCTTGCCCTCATAGAGCCGCGTCCCGCGTCCGATGATCTGCTTGAACTCGATGATCGAGTTGATGGGGCGCATGAGGACGATGTTGCGGATGTTGCGGGCATCGACGCCGGTGGACAACTTCTGCGACGTCGTCAGGATCGTGGGGATTGTCCTTTCGTTGTCCTGGAACGCGCGGAGCCACTGATCGCCGAGGTCGCCATCATCCGCCGTCACGCGATGGCAATAGTTGGGGTCGGTGCTCGTCTTGATCTGGTTGATGTAGTCTCGGACGAGGCGGGCGTGCTCTTGCGTCGCGCAGAAAACGAGAGTCTTCTGCCGCTGGTCGATCTCGTCCATGAACGTCTTGACGCGGAACTTCTCTCGTTCGTCGATCGTGATCGTCCTGTTGAAGTCTTTCTCTTGGTACCGCCGCTTGTGTTCGATCTCCCCCTCGACCACCTGGTCGTCCGAGGTATACACGTACTCGTCGAGGGTCGTTGAGAACTGCCGCACGCGGAAGGGCGTGAGGTACCCGTCGTTGATTCCTTCCTTAAGGGAGTAGACGTAGACGGGCTCGCCGAAGTAGGCGTAGGTGTCGACGTTGTCCTTGCGCTTGGGCGTGGCAGTCAGGCCCAGTTGCACGGCGGGCTTGAAGTACTCGAGAATGTCCCGCCACGTGCTCTCGTCGTTGGCACCGCCCCGGTGGCACTCGTCGATCACGATGAAGTCGAAGAAGTCGCGCGGATAGTCGCCGAAATACGGGCTGGGGTGCATCTTGCCGTCGGGGCCCAACTTCTCCGGGCCGCACATGAACGTCTGGAAGATGGTGAAGAAAACGCTCCCGTTGGTCGGCACGCGTCCCTTCTTGCGGATTGCGTCGGGGGCGATGCGGACAAGAGCGTCGTCGGAGAAGGCCTGGAAGGACGTGAAGTCGTTGTATGCCTGATCGGCGAGCCCATTGCGGTCGGCGAGGAAGAGGATGCGCGGGCGGCGGGTCGGCTCACCATCCT
>CAYTYD010000197.1:0-6177 GCA_964441555.1 uncultured Phycisphaeraceae bacterium
GGTCAACGGCCAACCCGCCGCCACCGTCCTGGTCAGTCTGGAAAAGGTCGTCCGCGCCACCGCCGAAAACAACCTCGCCGTTCAGTTCGCCCGTATTGGCCCGGCGATCAGCCAGGCCCAGATCGTCGCCGCCGAGGCCGCCTTCGACTGGACCATCTTCGCCAGCTCCAGCTACTCCATGACCGATTCGCCGCAGGCCGCCTCCAGCACCAGCGGCTTCAGCTTTGGTTCTTCGGTAAATCGCCAAAACGCCCTGTCAACGCAGTTAGGCGTTCGTCGCAACCTCATCACCGGCGGGCGTTTCACGCTCCAACAGGATTTGGGCTACTCCGACAACAAGACCCCTGATCTCACTGTCCGCCCTGACCCATCATCCGCCTTGGCCTTCACAGCCCAATTCGATCAACCCCTGCTGAAGGGCTTTGGCTCCGAAGTCGCCACAGCCGAAATCAAGCTGGCTCGCAACGCCGAACGCAACGCCATCGCCAACCTCAAGCGCGATCTCCTCCGCCAGGTGACCGATGCCGAAAAGACCTACTGGCAGCTCGTCCAGACGCACCGCGATCTCCTCATCCTGCAGCGCCTCCTCGAGCGCGGCATCGAAGTCCGCGATCAGCTCAAAGCCCGTCAGGCCCTCGACGCCACCCCCGCCGTCATCGCCGAAGCCACCGCCCGCGTCGAAGCCCGCCGCGCCGATGTGCTTCGTGCCCAGACCGCGCTGCGGCAGCTTTCCGACCGCCTCAAGGCCCTGATGAACGATCCTGAGCTCGTCATCGGCAGCGAAGCCATGCTCGTCCCCGCCGACGATGCGCCGGATCAGCCCATCGCCTTCTCCCTCTACGAAGGCATCATGTCCGGCATCGCTCAGCGTCCCGAGATCACCCAGTCCATTCTTTCCATCGACGATCAATCCATCCGCCAGCAGGTCGCCATGAATGCGCGGCTGCCGCAGCTCGACCTGCGCCTGCAGGCCAAGTACAACGCCCTCGAATCCAGCCCTGCCAATTCGTACAGCAACATCATGAACGGCCAGTTCATTGATTACCTCGTCGGCCTGGTCTTTGAGCGTCCCATCGGCAATCGCAAGGCCGAGGCGGATCTTCGCCGCTCCAAGTTGCAGCGCATGCAGGCCGTCATCGCCTATCGCAACACCGTGCAGACCGTCGTCAAGGATGTCAAGGATTCTCTGGATCGCATCCAACTCAACTATCGACTGATCTCACAAACCAAGACCGGGCGGATCGCCGCGAGCGAAGCCCTCCGCACCTTCCTGGTTGAGAAGAACCTCACCAAGGGGTACACCGTCGATCGTCTGAACACCGAGTTCAGCCGTCAGGAATCCCTCGCCAGCGCCGAACGCGCCGAGAATCAGGCCTTGGCCGAATACAACCAATCCATCGCGGATTACTACCTCGCCACCGGCCAATCGCTGGAGCGCAACAACATCAAGTTCACCGTGCCGGATTCACCCAGCATCGATAAGTGAATCTTCCCCTTTTCGCGACTCAGAACCTGGCAACGAATAAGGCACTTTGTCCTGTGACAAAGTGCCTTGTGTTTTGCTGGAATCTGATCGGTGCTGCCTCATTCCTCATGCTTTGATTTGGCAATTTGGAATTTGGCATTTGGACTTTTTAGTCCTCATCACCTTCATCATCATCCGGCTCATCGATATCGTCCGGAATCTCGGGTTCAGGCGCTTCGGCGATGCCCTTGGCTGCGCGCTCGGCCTTTTCCTTCTCCAGCTTGCGCTTGTAGGCATCCACCTTCACCTTGTCGGGCGCAAGGATGATGCTCGCCTGCTTACCCATCCAACGCGGCGTCTGTTCCACCTTGGCGATATCCGCCAAGGCATCCGCCACCTCGCGCAACTTGATCAGGCCCAGATCGCGGTGGGCAATCTCGCGTCCCTTGAAACGCTGCGTCACCATCACCTTGTGACCTTCGACCAGGAAGCGGCGCGATTGATTAATGCGAATCTGCACATCGTGATCGCCGATCTTGATCGAGCGACCCAGACGCACTTCTTTCATTTCCGCGGCTTTGTGCCCGGTGTTCTTCTTCTGCTGCTTGCTTTGCTCGTACTTGAACTTGCCATAGTCCATGATCTTGCAGATCGGCGGACGCTCGGTCGGCGCGATCTCCACAAGGTCAAGACCAAGTTCCTGAGCCCGGCGCAGCGCGTCGGCGGTTTCCACCACGCCGACCTGCTCGCCCTGAGCGCCGATCAGTCGGATCGGCGTGATGCGGATGAATCCATTGATTCGGGTGCGGGGGGGACCCGCCTGCTCGCGGCTGAATCTTCCAAATGTCGAGATAGGACACACTCCTCAAAACCACACGCCGCTGAACATCACCGGACCATCCGGCAATTTCTCAGTGGCGCGATACTTCACACCATTGAACGCACAATCCTCGCCGCGCTCACGCGACGCTCTGGCAGATGCGATCGCTGAGGGCGATACACCGCAGAGATGACCAAGGATAACAAATCCCCACCACCGGGGCAACTCGTGGCAGCGCAAAAAACCTGCAAAGAACCGCAATTCTGCGCCGTCATGATCCACTGCTCGCCCGGGTTGCCAGCAGGATGATGTTGAAGGTCACTGACACCGCCAACACCACCACCAGAGTCCAGAAAAGCCACGGCCGGACCATCGGGTTGGCCCCGTCCACTTCTGCCGAAACTGGGATCGTCGCCACCGCTGATTGCTCGGCATTGGCCAAAGAGGCCAGATCCGCGCCGCGGAAGTCTTTATGGGCCAGGGGTGGGTGCTGTCCGGCTTTGACTGCCTTCAGATCCACGATCAAATCGCGGCAGTTGCGGTATCGCTGGCCCGGGTCCTTGGCCATCATCATCTCGACGATTTCCGAGATCCCCGCCGACAGCTTGGCATTGATGTGATCCGGCTGAGGCAATTCGGCCTTCAGATGCTTGTGCATCACTTCGCTGGGGTTCTTCCCTTCAAAGGGCACCTGACCCGTCAGCATGTGATACAGCGTGGCACCCAAGGAGTAGATATCCGCGGCAGGCGTGATGTTCTTCTCACCCCGAATCTGCTCGGGAGAGATGTAGTACGGCGTGCCAAACGCCTTGCCGGCTTCGGCCTCAGCCGCTTCCTTGTCGGAGATGGCGCGGGCCAGACCCATGTCGGCCAACTTGGCCACCCCCTCCTTGGTGATCATGATGTTCTTGGGCTTCACATCGCGGTGAATCAGCCCCTTCTCATGCGCGTGCTGCAGCGCTTCGGAAATCTGCAGAATGATCTCAATCGCATCCTTTTCGGTGTAGCGTTTCAACCGCGCGATGTCGTCATAAGCCGTTCGCCCTTCCACATACTCCATCACGAAGTAGTGGTAATCACCCGCCTTGCCGACGTCATACGCCTGCACGATATTCGGGTGGTTGAGCTGCGCCGCGGCACGCCCTTCGGCGTAGAAACGTTCAATAAACTGCGGATTTCCCGTGAATTTCTTGGGAAGCAGCTTGATCGCGACCAGGCGATCCAAGCTCAATTGCCGCCCCAGCATCACACTGGCCATGGCGCCCGCGCCGAGTTTCTTGATGATCTTGTAGCCGGGGATTTTCTGGCCACTCTTTTCGGCCTCGATGATCGGTCGCAACCGTGCAATCTGCCGCTTGGTGACGAACTCCTGATCAACCAGCACCTGCAACAGTGAACGCTGATTGCGTTCCTCCGGTGTCGGCGTGTTCTGCGCCGACTTGAGCATCTCCAGCGCGACTTTGACTTCATCCTGAGTCGCCAGGCCGTTATCCACCACCAGACGCCCCACCAAGGAATCCACATTGGTGCCGCTCTTGGCGATTTCCTGCAGCACTTCCTCGGTGGCGGAGATATTGCCAACCACACTCGACATGCTGGAGGGATTGGCCGTGGCCACGCCGCGGCTGCCACTGGCCGGCTGATCCACCGACACGGTGTCACCTGGCTTCATCGGGGAGGTTTCCGACAAGTCATGCTTGGCCGAATTGTCTGATCGCTGGTCGCTCATCCTGGCGCACAACCGCACGAGTGCTGATTCACCCCGCAGGGAGGGCCTCTCGACTGGCACACCCCACTGCCACCGGCCAAGGCACGAACGTGCCCAGACGAACAGCCGCTGACAGGTCATATACGCAGGCCGAGGCCTGTTGGCTTCGCATTCCTGCAAGGCCAGTACACTCTATCGGACATTCCCGGACCAAGGTTGGCTCGCCGCCTCGAGTCTGTCAATCAGTGGGGCAAACGACAGTCTGAAATAGTTATAGGACTATTTATTCGACAACGGTTTGATGCAACTCACTGCATTCAGGTTGCGTAAAGTCTTACGGCCGAAATTCTTCGGACCTAGTCAGGGGCTCGTCATCCAGGGAAGGAAGAGTCAGACCACGCCGCGGCACCTGCCAAAGCATGGTGTGATACGTTGGCTTCCGCCTTCGTGACGGTGAACCTTGACAGATTCGTTGAAATGTGGTCAACTACACCCCTCAGTGGACCTCTCAGAGGTTTCGTGAAGGGTGCAGGACAAAGGTTGGCGATCTCGAACCCACGGTGATTGGGAATCCAGATTGCCTGATTTCAGGAATACCAACGCGGGAAATGTGATTTCCCGAATCGGATTTGGTCAGTCGGATGAAGGTTTGACAAAGAAGGTCCACGCTGTTCAACCCTCGGGTGGGACAAGCAAGGAAAGGGGATCAGTGAAGATGAACATGCTGAACGCTGTGCAAGGCCGCCGCAAGTCCAAGGGATCGGGGTTCACCCTGATCGAGCTGCTGGTGGTGATCGCCATCATCGCGCTGTTGATCGCGATTCTGCTGCCTGCCCTGGGCAAGGCCCGCAAGGCAGCCCGCCAGACGATCTCTCTGCAGAATCTGTCGCAGATTGGTCGCGGCGTGGCTCAGTATCAGAACGATTGGAAGGGCAAGCTTCCCATGCCCGCTTCGCGGCGCATGCAGAATGTCAACGGCGAAGTGCAGTTCAATTGGCCCAAGGTCGCCGGTGACGTGCGCGGCTATGCGACGTGGATGTTCGCAGGCAAGAACTGCAATGGCCGCTGGGCTGGCGATGGTGCAGGGTTTGACCTGCCCCCGATCTTCCGTCCGCTGAATTTCTATCTTGTGGCAGATTCGATGGATCGCCCCACCAGCATCAACAGCTGGGGCGCGACTGATGCGGAGCGCAAGAACTTTGAAGTCAAGGTCTGCAAGGACCCCTCGGACAACGTGTCGTTCCAGTACATCGGTCCCTTCCCCACCGCGGATCGCACCATCTCCTCCTACGACGATGTGGGCACTTCGTATCACTTCAACGTGAAGTGGCATGAGCAGACCATGATGGCCCGCGGCCTTGGCTTCGGCGATGCTTGGTTCTACGGCTACAACCGCCTCTCTCTGGGCGATGCTTTCAACCCGTCGAAGCTGGTCTTCTGCAACGATCAATGGGCGGATGCGGTCATCAATAACGACAACGTGAACGCACGTGTTCCCAACGGCTACGACGATATCAACAAGAGCTGTATGCTCTTCATGGATGGCCACGCTGGATACCACACCGTCTACCCGGGCCTGCCCACATCATGGAACCCGATCAATCCTCCGATTCAGTACGTCAATGACACGTACCACATGGTCTTCCCGTAATCGGTTGCCTTGATTCAGACGACTTTCCTGCGGCCCGGGCTCATCGCCCGGGCCGCTGTGTTTTTGGATTGTTTTCGTGGCACTGTCCTGGCTTTGCAGGGCAGTGCGCATCGCGCACTGCAAGGCATGGATACTGCACGGCTCTGCAAAGCCAGAACCGTGCCACGAAGTACACTCCATTCATGACTGACCCCGCAGATTTCAAGCGATTGAAACGGTGGGAAGCCAACGGGTGGCGATACCTGACCTGTTCCACCAATCAGCGTTTCGCATTTTTCAATGATTCACATTCCCACGATACCGTTGTACGCAAGTTGGAACACGCGCGGCTGAAGCATGGGTTTGAATTGCTCGCGTGAGTGCTCATGCCAGAACACTTTCACATCATTCTGAAGCCGCCGCGGGATCGCAGCGATGTGCCACAGATTCTGCAATCAATCAAACAGGGAACAGCCCAGTCACTACTTACACACTGGAAATTCCATGACAGTCAACGCTATTCGCACTCGCGCGATGCGCATGGAAGTGCTCGC
>CAYTYD010000198.1:0-6171 GCA_964441555.1 uncultured Phycisphaeraceae bacterium
ATCCATGCGCTCAATTCCCAGTTTTTCAAGCAAAGACGCGGCACGCGTCGCATGTTCCGATTCAACCACACCTCCCATCAGAAGCGCCATCTCCACATTCTCGCGTGCGGAAAACCCCTCCAAAAGACAAAACGTCTGAAAGATCATGCCGATCGAACTGCCGCGAAATCGATCTCGCGCCGATCCGTGCAATCCGTGAATCGATTGCCCAACAACCTCGATCACGCCCCGTGCCGGGTCCAGCACTCCCGCGATGAGGTGAAGCAACGTGCTCTTGCCCCCACCACTGACTGCCCGAATCAGAACCTGCTCGCCCGCCCCGACCTCAAACAGCCCGACTTCGACTACGGGATTCCCGGATTGCGATGGGTCATACCAGAATGCGACGTCGCGAATGCGAAGTGCCGCGGCCTGCTCAGATCTAGCTTGGGTCATAGCCGCAAGCATAACCCTCTCAATCCAAGTGAATATGCATTCTCAATAAGGAATTCTACAAAAACGACCGAGAAGAATGGGGTTGTCGGATCCCTCCGCTATCCACCCATGTTGACGGAAACTCATGACCGGCGCATCCCAGTGAGTAACACGTGAACCACGACTCCGCCCAAAAGGCAAGCAGGCGCGACGATGCGCCATCGTGGTCGCACGCCTTGGATCCACACTATGAAACGCCTCGAACCCTGAACCAGAAACCCACGCCGCGCATCTGAGATACTGATCATCGCCACACTTTCTGCAACAATAAACACTCGCACCACGTTTGACACACACGCCATGAAGAACACCAATATCCGCTCTCCTCGCTCGCTCATGATCACCTCCGGCATCGCCACAGGTGTAATCTCGACTGCCCTGTTTGCGGCCATCGCGACCATGGGTGGTTGGGGACGTTCACTGGATTCCACGACTGCATCGGCGGACCGCACAACGGCGACAACCGAGCCCGGTGATGCCACAGCTCAGGATTTCAACATGGCCCGCGGGCTTTCCCGGGCCTTTCAGACTGTCGCCAAAAAGGCCGAGCCCAGCGTCGTGCATATCACGCAGCTTCGCAACGTGCCCCTCTATACCCGCGATGGCTTTTTTGGCATGCCCATGTTCAGTGGCCAGACTGAGCTACGCCCCGCTGGCTTGGGCTCTGGCAACATTGTCACCAGCGACGGTTTCATTCTGACCAACAATCACGTTGTCAAGGGTTCCGAACAATTGAAGGTCCGCCTGTCAGACGGACGCGAATTTCCTGCCAAGCTCGTCGGCCGCGACGAAGCTACCGACCTCGCCGTGATCAAGATTGATGCCAAGAACCTGACTCCGATCGATATCGCGGACTCTGACCGCCTTGAAGTCGGTGAGTGGGTGGTCGCCCTCGGTTCTCCCTTAAGTCTCTCCAACTCCGTGACCGCTGGAATCGTCTCTGCCAAGGGTCGCAGCGGCATCACCGGCCTTCAGGATTACCAGGATTTCATCCAGACCGATGCCGCGATCAACCCCGGCAACTCCGGTGGTGCACTTGTCAATCTCGAGGGCAAGCTGGTTGGTGTCAACTCTGCCATCGCGTCGCGCAGTGGCGGATACGAGGGCATCGGCTTTGCCATTCCCAGCAACGTCGCCAAGACCGTGATGACGTCAATTATCTCCGATGGTCGGGTCGCGCGTGGCTGGCTGGGAATCGATCTTGAGGATGTGCAGGGTACCGCCTCCTCCACGCGAGGCGTGAAAGTCGCTCAGGTGGTGGAAAGTGGCCCGGCGGCGACCAGTGGCCTGAAGCCCGGTGACATCGTCACCGAGTACAACGGCCGGAATGTGGAAGACTCCGCACGCCTGCGCTCTCTGATCGCACTCACACCCCCGGGCACCAAGGTCGATCTGGGAGTCATGCGAGACGGCAAACGCGTCACACTCCCCGCGCAATTGGGTGATCAATCCAAGCAGCTTGCCGCTGCGCTCGGCGGCACGGTATTGCCCGACCTGGGCCTGACTGTTCGCACACTGACACGTGACGAAGCCCGCAAGCTGAACTATCGCAATGTGAAGGGTGTTGTCGTACTTCGAGTTGAACCGGCGACCCGCGCCGACAATGCCGAATTCATGCGTGGTGACATCATCGTCTCCATCGATGATCAGCAGATTGATGATGCGCAAAAGGTTGCTGACATGCTCGGCAATGCCAACTACGCAGACGGGGTGACATTCGGAGTGATTCGCGGTCGTCAACGCGGCTCCATCGCCGTGCGCGACTAAGCCGCCTCACTACGATTGTCGATGCTTAACCGCCGCGTTCTGCTGTATTGTTCGCTACTCACACTCTCATCTCCTTTGCACGCAGGTCCTGTGGAAGACCTCGCTGGTTTCCTCAAGGTGGCACCATCAGGCGACACGGCAATTCCAGTCGCGCCGTGGACACGCAAACCACTGACCAAGCGTGAAGCCGATCAGGCGACGCAGACACTGATCACATATTTGACCGCGGCAAGGCGAAAGACACTTGAACCTCAGTGGCAGGCCAAAGCCATCAATTCAGCCGACCAGACACTGAAGTTTGAGTACCGCACTTTTGGTGACAAGCCAGCCAAGGGACGTTCATTGTGGATTTCGATGCATGGTGGCGGCTCTACCACCGCGCGAGTCAACGACGGCCAGTGGAAGAATCAGATCCGTCTCTATGAACCTTCTGAGGGAATCTATCTCGCTCCTCGCGCCCCCACTGATTCATGGAACATGTGGCATCAGAGCCACATCGACGCGCTGCTCGATCATCTCATCGAAGCGGCGATTGTCTGTGCGGATGTTGATCCCGATCGTGTCTATCTGTTGGGATATTCGGCTGGTGGTGACGGCGTCTACCAACTCGCCCCGCGCATGGCGGATCGCTTTGCCGCCGCGGCGATGATGGCCGGCCACCCCAATGACGCCAAACCGGATGGGCTTCGCAATCTCCCATTCGCCGTTCACGTGGGCGCCAACGACAGTGCCTTCAAACGCAACGAGGTCGCCAAGCAATGGGGTGAGATGCTCGACCAACTTCAGAAAGTGGACCCGAAGGGCTACCCCCACATCGTCAAACTGCATGAAGGCAAGGGGCACTGGATGGATCGGCAAGATTCGGAGGCCCTGCCGTGGATGGCTTCGAAATCGCGCATCACGCAGCCAGAACGTATCGTCTGGGTGCAATCGTCCACAACTCACAACCGCTTCTATTGGGTCGCAGTTGAAACGCCCCAATCCGGCACGCGACTAGATCTTTCCTTCGCCGGCAACACCATTGCAGTAGACCTATCCACCACACTCACTGAATTCACACTGCTCGTGAACGACCACATCTTCGATCTTGATCAGCCCATCCGCATCACTGCACCCGGCTGTGCAGATCAAACCATCTATCCCAACCGTTCGATTCACGACATCTGGACCTCACTGAATGAGCGATTCGATCCAGCGTTTGTGCCAACAACGCGAGTGAAGCTCAAGATGGAGAAGGACACTCCTCTGCCGACCCCGAGCACTCCGCCAGTCACCAAGTGATTGCTGCCGCGCACCGCTCGCAAGTGACCTGAAAAAGAAACAGGCCGCTCATTGCCGAGCGGCCTGCGTGATCTCAATTCAAGTTCCTGACTCAGACCTGCTTCACTGGGTTGAGCGCACCGTCTGGCCGGGGATCTGCACCTGCGGAACGCCGAGCACTTCATCGGAAGAAGCACCGAGGGCCTCGGCGGCTTCCGCCGCCTCGTTCAGCATTTCTTCTTCGTCCAGCTCTTCCTCTTCCATATCCTCGACCAAGTACTTCACCTTCAGATCCTGATAGGGCTGGAGGCCGGTACCGGCAGGGATAAGGTGGCCAAGGAGCACGTTCTCCTTGAGGCCGACCAAGGTGTCGATCGCACCCTTGAGTGACGCTTCGGTGAGGACCTTGGTGGTCTCCTGGAACGACGCACCGGAGAGGAACGATTCGGACTGCAAGCTCGCCTTGGTGATACCCAGGAGCAGCGTGCGGCCGGTGGCCGGACGTGCCTTACGCACCTTGGCGGCATCCTTACCCAGCGCTTCGGCCTTCATGTTGGCCTCACGCAATTCGGACTTGGTGATCATCGCGCCGACCGGCAGATCAGTGCCGCCGGCTTCGACAACCTTGCCCATCTGCTCAATCTTGCGATTGGTCTCGCGGAAGGTGTACTTATCGACCACTTCCTGAGGCAAGAGCTCAGTATCGCCCGGCTGCTCGATGCGGACCTTGCGGAGCATCTGTGACAGAATGAGTTCGATGTGCTTGTCATTGATGACCACGCCCTGAGCGCGGTACACGCTCTGGACTTCATCAAGCATGTACTCAAAGAGGGACTCGTCACCCTTGATCCGCAGAATGTCCTGCAGAACCAGCGGGCCTTCGGTCAGGCGGTCACCCGCGTTGACAAAGTCGCCGGTGTGCACCAAGAGAGTCTTGGCAGCATCAACGTGGTGATCCTTGGGCTCCAGCCCGCCTTCGGGGTGCACGCGGATGGTGATCTTGCCCTTGCGCTTGTCGCTGATGATCTCGACCTTGCCCGAGACTTCGGCCATGACGGCCGGGTCGTGGGGCTTGCGGGCTTCGAAAATCTCGGTCACGCGAGGCAGACCACCGACGATGTCCTGCGAACCTGCCGACTGACGCGGCTGGCGAGCAAGCATCTGACCTGCGGTCACCTTGTCACCATCTTCCACTTCGAGGCGCACCTTGGCAGCCAAGTAGTGGAAGTCGAGCACGGTTCCCTGCTCATCCACGATGTGAATCGTGGGTCGCAGATCGCCCTTGTGCTCGATGATGATCTTGGCCTTACGACCACCACCAGCGTCTTCAACGCGGTAGGTTTCCTTATCCTTGATGTCGACGTACTTCACAGTACCTGACTTCTCAGCAAGGATGGGCTGACGGTGCGGGTCCCACTTGACGAGGGATTGCCCCTTCTTGATCTCCGCGCCATGCTTGGCGTACAGCAACGCGCCGTAAGGAACCTTGAACTTCTCGATCTCGCGCCCCTTGGCATCGAGAATCGCGAATTCGCCGTTGCGCTTCAGTGCGACGTTGCAATCAACGCCTTCTTCGTCCTTCACCGGCACTTCGTTGCAGTCACGCAGATCGAGCGTACCGGCGTTCAATGCGCGGTATTCGGTCTGCTCGACCGATCGCTGACCGATACCACCGGTGTGGAAGGTACGCATGGTGAGCTGCGTGCCCGGTTCGCCGATGGACTGTGCCGCGATGATACCGACGGCCAGACCCGGCTCCACCAGACGGCTGGTGGACATATCCATGCCGTAATCAAGCGCAGAGCAACCGCTCTTGGCTTCGCTGGTCAAGGGGCTGCGAACAAAGACTTCCTGCAGACCGAGATCATCGATCTTCTTGGCAGCGGCCGCGGAGATCATCTCGTTCTCGCGCACGATGGTCTCATCGGTACGCGGATCAACGATGGTGTTCAGCGAGACGCGGCCGATGATCATCTCAGAGAGAGGAACATCGATCTGCTCGCCCTTGTAGATGGCGCGCTTGCGGATGCCGCGCTTGCTGCCGCAGTCGTACTCGCCGATGATGACGGACTGCGCCACATCGCACAACTTACGAGTGAGATAGCCCGAGTCGGCGGTCTTGAGGGCGGTATCGGCCAGACCCTTACGCGCACCGTGGGTTGAAGAGAAGTACTCAAGAATCTTGAGGCCTTCGCGGAAGTTTGCACGGATGGGGGTTTCGATGATTTCGCCCGAGGGCTTGGCCATCAGACCACGCATACCGGCGAGCTGCATCATCTGGCTGATGTTGCCGCGTGCGCCCGAGTCGCTCATCAGATACACGGGGTTCAAGTAGAGTGAACCCAACTTGGAATCCGGAGGCAATTCACGGCCGTCCGCATCGCGGCGGTCGTGCTTCAACTCTTCGACGAGTTCCTTGGTCACCTGCTCGCGGCAGTGACCCCAGATGTCGATGAGCTGGTTGTAGCGCTCGCGGAAGGTGATGATGCCGCGGTCGTAGCTCTTCTCCACGCGATCGGCAAGCTTCTGCGACGCATCCAGGATGTCCTGCTTGCGGCGGGGAATACGCAGATCGGTGATGCCGAAGGAGAGGCCAGCCAACGTGGACTGGCGGAAGCCGTTGTTCTTGAGGGCGTCGAGGAAGTCGATCGTCTTGGCCTTGCCGCAATA
>CAYTYD010000199.1:0-6156 GCA_964441555.1 uncultured Phycisphaeraceae bacterium
GGAGCAGTTGGGCGACAATCGCCTCTTCCGCCCGGATGTGAACTATGTCGGGCCTCACAACGTCAACTACACACCCATCGACAAGCGCTGAACCAGACAATTTCAATGACAAAGCAAACGCCAGGACATGATCCTGGCGTTTGTGCTTTTGAAACACTGAACTTCAGACGTTCTCGCTTCGCGATTACTTGGCGTAGGCACGATCCGCATACTGCCTCATCATGCGATGGCTGCTGAAATAGGGACCGTTGAGCGCGATCGCGTGCTTCATGACATTGATCCACCCTGCCTGATTCTTCAGATACAGCGGGAGAATGGCGTGTTCCAACTTCTCGTACAGGGACGCGGCATCTCCGGCGCGATCATCGATGACATCGGCATCCATGGAATCGGCAAAGCGATCACCACCGATCGCCCACCCAGTCAATCCTTCGGTACAACCCTCCAGCCACCAGCCATCGAGTGTGGACAAGCTGGGCACACCGTTCATCGCGGCTTTCATGCCGCTGGTGCCGCTGGCTTCCAGTGGGGGCATGGGGTTGTTGACCCAAAGATCGACACCGGCGACCATGATGCGGCAGGCGGCAAAGTCGTAATTGGGGACATACGCGAGTGAGATCTCGCCCGCCAGCGCGTCCCTCGCGGCGTGAATGCGTTTGATGAGTTCTTTTCCCTGGCCATCGCGGGGGTGGGCCTTGCCGCCATAGACGATCTGGAAGGGGCCGACTTCCTTGGCGATGCGCTTGAGGCGATCAAGATCAGAAAGCAGCAAGTCAGCTCGCTTGTAGCCGGTGTTGCGGCGGGCGAAACACAGCGTAAAGACATCGTCTTTCAGCGCTGCGCCGGTTTGTTCATTCACCCAATGCACCAGACGGGTGCGGGCCTGTTGATGCGCACCAGACAATTCATCAGCGGGAAGATTCATGGCGAGGCGCAACTGGCCGGGCTCGCCACGCCATTCGGGGATGCGCTTGTCAAAGAGTGCAGCCAATTCCGGCCCCACCCACGTCGTCGGATGCACACCGTTGGTGATCGCATCCACGCGATCGGTATGAAACATCTTGCGGCTGACTTCCCCGTGACGACGCGACACACCGTTGGCATATCCGGAAAAGTGCATGGCCAGCGTCGTCAGATTCAGCAGGCCGTTGGCGCAGTACCGATCATCGCGGTCAAGCACCGGTTGATGCCCAAGCACGCTCTGCACCATGTCCAGAGGAAAGACATCATGCCCCGCCGCCACGGGCGTATGTGTCGTGAAAACACACATGCTCCGCACGCTGTCTTCCACGATTGGATCGTCGCCACGAGCGCGGCGGAGCGTGCTCTGCTCGGCCACGAGTTCGAGCGTCAAGAGCGACGCGTGACCTTCATTCATGTGATACGACTGGATGTCGGTGTAGCCAAGCGCTCGCAGTGCTTTCACACCGCCCATGCCCAGAACTGCCTCTTGCAAAAGCCGGTAGCGCGAGTCACCGCCATACAGCAAATGAGTGATCGCCCGATCCAATGGCTCATTCTCCGGCACATCCGTATCCAGGAAATACACAGGAATTGACCATCCGTCATGGCCACGGACGACATACTTCCAGATCGCCACCTGCACGTACCGGCCCTGCAACTGCACCGTCACGCGCGGCGATTCCAGCGTCACGTGTTCGTGGAGATTCCAATCCGCCGGCTCTTCGTGCTGCTGCCCCTGGGCGTCTAATCGCTGCAGGAAATATCCTTTGCGATGCAACAGTGACACCGCCACCATGGGCAAGCGCATGTCTGCAGCGGAGCGCAAAGAGTCGCCCGCCAGTATTCCCAGGCCGCCGCTGTACGTCGGCATGCGCTGATCCACAGCGATTTCCATTGAGAAATAGGCGATCTGTCGTTGAAAGGCCATGCACACCCGCTTATCGCACGATTCCGCGGCACTCCGGCAACACCGCCAGTCGCCACCGAATCTCGCCCCAGTCTAAGGACCTTCGCCGCCGTTGTCCGGCTCGGCGAACGCCCCCCCGGAATCAATGATGTCCGCCACCGGCTCCGGGCTTTGCTGCTGGCTCGCGTGTCGGCGACTTGTCCGACTTGCGCTCACCGCCTGGTTCTCGTTCACCCCCGCCAACCTCCCGGGTGTAGGGATCACCGGCGACCGCTTCGTTGGTGAGAATAACCTCGACACGCTGATTTCGACCGTCTTCCTCGCGGTTGTAGGTGCGCGTCACCAGGCGCTCATGATCAGCGGCGGCGGAAGGTCGCATCTGCGTCCAAGGAACACCCTGCTCTGCGAGCGCTCGCGCCACAGCCATCGCGCGGCGATGCGAGAGTTCCAATCCCTTCTCCGGGCTGCGACGCACCTCTGAAGGGCTGGCGTGGCCGCGAATCTCAATGATGTAGCGGTATCCCCTCAGCTTCGCGGCGGCCGATGCAATCACCTCTTTTGCAGCGCCTGAAAGCAGGTCGCCGTCATTTTCAAATGGAATGCTCGCGCCAATATCCGAATAGCCGGTCGGACGCACTGCCTGCACTTCACGCGTGCTGCCACGCACGCCCTCCTCGGATGATTCACCGCGTTTTTCTTTGATCCGCTTGATGAATGGCTGATCCACCTCGCTGGTGCTGGAGAGATCAAACGGATTGTTGAAACTCTCACGCATGGCGATGACGAAATCGACCATCGCCTCCGAAGGCGCACCGCTGCCTTCCGATTCCGACTTGGAGTTCCCTTTGGCCTTTGGCCCCATGTTCATGGCCAGCAGAATCACGAAGAATCCCATCATCAGCGCCACGTTGTCTGCGAAGGAAATAAGCCACTCAGGCGCACCTTCGTGTTCACCCTCGGCGTGTCCACCGCCACCGTGCCCACCGCCATGGCCGCCACCGTGAGAGCCATGCTCTTCACCGTGTTCCTCGTTGTGTTCGTGATCAGCCATGAAAAGTCTCGAGAAGTCTCGATCAGAAGCATTTCACAGGAAATTACGCCGCCTTCAACTTGGTTCGTGCAACCGCCGGGATGAACGCCAGCGTCTTATCCAGCGTCACTCGGGGGTTGTCACCCGCTTGGATCGAAAGAATCGCCTGCAGCATCATCTCGCGATTCTGCATCTCTTCCGCCGAACGCATCGCGAGCTTGTCACCCATCGGGCCGGCAATCGCATTCGCCAGAATCGCGCCGTACATGGTCGCCACGACGGCGATGGCCAGCGCATGGCCCAGTGCACCGATGTCGGCGCTGGCGAGCTTGCCGAACATACCGACCTGACCGACCAGCGTTCCGACCAGTCCGTATCCCGGGCCGTACAGCTTCAGAAGATCAAAAAATTTCTTGCCCGCCTTGTGGCGCTCCGCCATCGCCGCCAGTTCCATGCGCAGCGTTGATTCAATGTTCGCCGGCTCAACACCGTCGATGGCCTGCTTCAAACCGGCGGCAAGGAAGGGATCAGGGATGCCGGCGATTTCACTTTCGAGGGCGAGAATGCCATCGCGGCGGGCTTTTTCGCTGAGCTTGGAGATGATCTGGATCACCTCAACCGTGGGGAGCGACTTGTTGAAGAGCCAACGCTTCACATACGCAGGCACCAGCTTGACCTTCTCCATCGGCATGGCCATGAACGTCACGCTGATCGAACCCACACCCACCATCAGCACGCCTTCGCCCGAAAAGAACATCATCAGGTGGCCGTGCGACACTTCGAAGAACACGAAGCCCAGCGCGGCAAAGCCGATCAAGAATCCAATCAGACTGGCCTTATCCATGTGGCTTTCCCCGTGCGTCCCTTCTGGGCCCGTGACGTTGCATCACGGGTGTGACGACAGGAAATCGGCCCATCATGGCCCCGCCTGCAAGGGCAGGACGCAAACACCACGCCGCAGATCGGGTCCTGCTTACCCACGCGCTACAGCCGGAGCAGACGGCGCAGAGTGAGGACCCCGATTCTGGGGTGTCGTGACCGGGATTAGAGCACTGCAAAAACTTCTACGGCTCGCACGCATCCTTGCGTCCGAGCCGGAGAAGTCCTCGAAGCGTGCCGCACTCCCATCAGCCGTCCGTAGCCCGGGCGTGCAAACTGCCTCATATTCACTTGTCGCGGCATCCTTGCCGCAAACCGCATTCCGTAAACTCCGGACCAGTTGCTGATCGAATCAGTTCCCGGCCTCGGAGCGGTTTTTATCTTCAATCCGCCGGACCAAACCGGGCAACTGTCCGAAGACCGCCGCCTGCCTGGCTTCCCGACGGGCCTTGTCGTGAACCTCAAGGCAGAAATTCGCCCCGAGCATCACGACCTGGCTACCCACTCCCGTCAATTCCAAATGTCTCTTGGGCAGAATCACCCGCCCCGAGGCATCCATATCCAGCCGCTCGGCCATGCCGAAGACCGCGCTCCACAGTTCCGACTCGTCCTCATTCGGAGCGATCCGGTTGCGAAGCTGGCCAGCCATGGCGAAGAACTGCTTCTCTGGATGGAGAATCAGGTGCCCCGACGGCCATGGAACGCACACCCACCCACTGCCATCCCTTTCAGGATCCAGGGCTTTCTTAAACTTGGAAGCAATCGTCAGTCGAAGTTTGTCATCGATGACGCCTTCCGCGTAGCCAAGAAAGCATGGTGGCTGAGAGTTCCCCACGGCGACGGGATTATGCCCCACTTCACCCCACCTTGCAACACAATTTGGAGTTCTACACCACTTTTTCTCCACTTTGTGTATCACTTGTGGATAACACTGTCACTTGTCCACTGCAATTCCCCACTCTGGGGGAAAAAGGACAGGCCGCGCTCAACCCATTGCGGCATGGGGAGCGCGGCCATTGGGGGTCCGTGCTGCAATTCCATTGCAGCCCCCAGGTCCCTCTCTGTCTGAAACACTCACTCAACGACGGCGACGACGAGCCGCAAGCCCTAGCCCCGCGAGCGCGGTAGTCGCCACGCCCGGGGTTGGAACCGTCGTGTATGAAACTCGCACGTTGTCAATGCCCCACGATTCATCCCAGTAGCCCGTCAGGGGTGTGCTGGTGAAGACATATGACATGTTGGTGCCCGGGGCAATATCAGTCACCACAGTGATATCGCGATAGATCGCATCGGGCGCACCGTTCCAGCCCATATTGAATCGCTCGTCGGGGGCGCGGAAGGTTTGCGAATCATTCTGATTGCTGAAGGCCTCATTGAAAACCTCATTGTTGTTAAGTCGCACAATGAAGTGATCCGGGCCATGTCCGGCAAGATCGCCATCCCATGAATCGATGATGTAAAGATCGAACTTCAACGTGACACGCTGCGTCACACCAAGAGGAAGCATGTTCACGGGATTTGCCACAAAAAGCGTTACGGCGTCCGTGGATGAATATTTGCCGTTGAATCGCCCCGTGTATTGATTCTCTTCACGATGCAGCGTGGTGGGCCCGCTGAATCCACTTGCCCATCCAGGAAGCGTGCTCTCAAAGTCGTTTGAATACAGATTCACATCAGCGTGAGCGGCGCCAGCAAGAAGCGAAAGCGCGGTAAGAGCCACGAGGCCGGGAAGTCGAGTCTTCATTGATGTGGTCCCCCAAGTGGGCCACTCAACACACAATGTGCAACGCGACCGCTCGGCCACGGGGCCAACATCGATCTGGTCATTGCGTTTGTGAGTCAGGTGAGCCGCAACCGTCACCGTGAAGGTGCCAAGCGTTTTTGGGTTTGGCCAACAAACCTTGAATCAGGGCAGCGAGAAAGCCGTTTTTGGGGTCAGAATCGCGTGTTAACGGACGACAAACCCTGTCCGATGCCGCCATTTGGGCAATTGCGGCACCTATAGTTAGAGGCACACGCAAGCCCCGGTCAGATCCTGACTTGGGCCGCCCTCATCATCAGAAGCAAAACCCGATCACAACCCTGACGGCAACTCCGCCAAGGCACGCTGATCGACTTGATTCACACGCAAGCGAGCAAGACATGTCCACTGCCACCGCATCAGCCCCCACCCAGACCACCAAAGAGGTCACCGACCTGCGCAACGTCGCGATCATCGCGCACGTTGACCATGGAAAGACCTCACTGGTCGACCAGCTCCTCAAGCAGTCCGGCAACTTCCGCGCGGCCGAACTCGAAAAGCTCGAAGGCGGCCAGCACGGTCTCATCATGGACTCCAACCCGCTCGAGCGCGAGCGCGGCATCACCATCCTCTCCA
>CAYTYD010000200.1:0-6131 GCA_964441555.1 uncultured Phycisphaeraceae bacterium
CTGAACCACTTTGCCACTCTGCCACTTCTTCTACTCCCTCAGCAATCAGTACTCAGCACTCAGAAATTTCTGTTTCCCCACCGTCTCCCGATGCACAGACCTGTGACATGACTTCCTCACCCTCGACACCTTGTCACCTTGAAACCTCGACACCTTCTTCATCCCCCTCGACACCTTGTCACCTTGACACCTCGACACCTTCCTCTTCCCCCTCGACACCGCTTGCTTTTGCCGACGACCCCCTTCCCCACAACGACGACTTCGTCGGCGCCATCCTCAACGACCTCTACCTGGCTCGCCGCGAGCAGGGCACCCTCACTCTCCCCTGGCACTCGCGCCCACCCACAACCAATTCCTCGCAGAAAGCCACATCATCCCCCGACACCGCAGCATCCCCGCCTTCTTCTCCCACGACCACTTCTCCTGCATCGCCTGATGCCTGGTGCCCGGTGCCTGATGCCTCGCTCCCTTCTCGCTCCCCACCTTACTGACGACACCCCACATCAATCACCCGCATCCCATGCCATAACCCAACGCGTGCACACCACGCGCTGGTCATTCTTTGAAATCCCAAAACCTCTCAATGCTCACTTCAGCGCTTACTTCCGCGGCGTCCACCCATACGTCACATACTCGCGCTCGATAGTGCCATCCGAATACAGATTCAGCATGGCATAACCATTATCACACTCGCCGTTCTTGCCCTTCCACCATGCGCCACACACCGCGCCATCGCACAGGTACGACACACCGTTGTAATCCACGCGATCAACCTGGTGCAAGTGGCCGGAGATGCACGCCCGCACGCCTGCCCCCGCTCCACACCTTGCATGCGTGCCACGGAACGCTGCAGCAAGCTGCTTCCAATCCCGGTGCACCTTGGAGCCACCGATCTTGAAATCCTTGTTCTTCATCGCATCGCCATCACCCTCAAAGCTGGCGATCGACATGATCGGCGCGTGTGACAGCACCAGCGCTGGCATCCCTGCCGGCAACGCCTTCAACTGATCCTGAAACCATCCCATCTGATCATCGTCCAGTCGCGCTGTATACCCATCCCCATCCGGATAGATGCTGTCCAACACGTAGATCCGCCAACCACCCTTGTCCAACGTGTAATACCGCTCTTGCAGTCGCAACAAATCCAGCGACCACTTCTTCCCCCACTTGTCTTCATCGCCGCTGGTGCCGCTCTTCTTCTTGCCCCACCCCCAGATGTCGTGATTGCCGATGGCAGAGCGATACTCGATGCCGCACTCATCACGCATGATCTTGTGAAACAGCGTCGTCAATTCCTCCGCTCTCGGCCGCGCTTGATCAAAAATGTCCATGACGTGGTCGCCACCAGTGAGGACCAGGTCCGGCTTGTCTTTCTGATTGGCCAGGTGACGAAGACAGGCGGTCATGCCCTCGTTCGCGGCAAGCTCCGGCTGCACGTGAAAATCCGTCAAGTGCGCCACACGCAGCAATCGCTTGCGACCACCAGCCACCGGCTCATCCGCGAGCAACTTGCTCCCCCAGCCAGCGGTCGCAATGTGCGGCAGCATCGCCGCCGCGCCGACCCCGATCGCTCCAAAGCGAAGAAAGGAACGACGATCCAGACCCTTGGATTGATTCTCAGATTGCTCACTCATGCTGCACACTCCGCTTGCGTACGCGTTCTTGTTTACCCGTTCTTGGTCGCTTCAAAATTCCCGATCACCCGTCCCACCACCACCGTGTACACCAGGTTGCCAGTGTCCACATCAACATCCGGGAGATAGTCATCATCCAGCGAACGCAGCAATTCACCCACAGCGTCTTCACTCCACCCGCCTTGCGGCGCTGCATCTTCGAGCACAGTCATGGTGCCGGAGACAATGCCGTTGGGGAGGTAGTGCAGATCTGTTGCCGCGATCTCTTTGCCATCACGAATGGCCAGAAATCGCTCAGAGCTCGCCGTCCGCAGAGTGCGTTTCCACACGATCAATCCCATGACAAAACTCCCTGCTCAAAAACTCCCAGTTTAGTTCATCCAAGAAACCACTTTGCTATTCACAATGATCCACACGCCCGCAGAACCCAGCACCACAGCGCCAACCGCAGCAGCGAGCATGATCAAGCATCCCTTGCCACCCTTGGCCAGCCCCTTGGCAGCACCGACCATCTGAGGCAGCGCCTGCCCCGGCCCCTTGCTGGTGCGATAGGAAAGCCCGGTGCCGGGGACTCCGAAGCTGGTGTACTTCTTTCCTTTGGCCGAGACGCCCGTGCGCACGCCCATGCCGCCGACGGAATATCCCACGCCGGACTTGCTGAGATTGACGCGGAACGGACCAACGCCGATGGACTTTCGGAAGATGAAACCCATGTCCAGATGCTACCACTTTTGTCCTGCTCCCGCACCGAATGCGATCAGATTGTGAAGATCTCTTCACACACCCTTTGCGCCACATTGATGCAGAATTGGTGGTGTTTTCCACAGTCGTTTTCTAAGGTCTCCCCGAAGTTGGAACGCTCGATCCGCCGGGCTTGTGTGTCTCGCCCGCGAGTGTTCCAATCCGCACCCTGGTTCAAGAGGAGAGAAGAGATGAAGATCGCATTGCTTGCCCTGGCTGGTCTGGCTGCTGTTGCCAACGCCGACGTCATCACCCAGTGGACGTTCAACTCCAACCCCGCCGACGCCAACACGGCGACCGGCACGCTGGCCCCCGCCACCGGCACAGGCACCGCCGCCACCTTCGGCGCGGTCACCAACATCTTTAACGGTGGCAACACCAACGACACCTCCTCCCCCGGCGATAACAGCCGCTGGAGCGTGACCACCTTCGCAGCTCAGAGCACCGGCAGCGGCACCCGCGGCGTGACCTACAACGCCTCGACCGCTGGCTACACCGCCATCAGCATCAACTACTGGCACCGCTTCAGCAACACCTCGAACCGCTTCTCGCAGGTGGAATACACCCTTGATGGCAGCACCTACTCCGTCTTTACCTCGTTTGAGAACACCGCTGGCGGCGACGCCTGGGTGAACTACAACGTCGACTTTTCCTCCGTCGCCGGTGCCGACAACAACGCCAACTTCGGTGTCCGCATCACCAGCATCTTCGGCGGCGCTGGCAGCTACGTCGCCAGCAACAACACCAGCAGCTACGCCACCACCGGCACCTGGGGCTTCGATCTGGTGACCTTCAACGGCTCACTGGTTCCCACCCCCGGCTCCGTCGCTCTCATGGGTCTGGGTGGCCTGCTGGCCGCTCGCCGTCGCCGCTGATTCTTCCCTATGACCGATTTCTCATGCCGCTCCGCAAGGAGCGGTTTTTTATTGGACCATGATCGACGCAGACTTTGCGCACCCTTCACAGCAATCAGGATCGTCCACGGTTATGATCTGACCGTCGGACGCGGGAATAGGAGCCCGTGGCTGGCACAGTGCATCGTGGACATTTGAGGAGATGAGACAATGAAGATTTCCCTTGCTATCGCCGCGCTCGTCGTGGCAGCCGGTTCCGCTTCGGCCGATGTCGTTGCGTACTGGAACTTCAACAACAGCACCACCAATTCCACCTCTGGCCAGCTCGGCGTCTTGAACAGCGTCGCTGCTGATGTGGGCTCGGGCACGGTCGGCGTCGGCAACGGCGTGACCTTCAACACCAACGCTGCTGGCACCGCCAATGGCGCGGCTGGCACGTTCGCCGGCTCGACCATCAACGTGCTCGGCGCTGACGGCAGCGGCGGCTCGCTCTCGGTTCAGGGCGCAGTCGGCGGCAGCGGCTCAGCCCCCGTCACCACCAACGGTGGCACCGTCGATTTCACGCTCAACATGAGCACCTTCTCCAGTCTGGTCATGACCTTCTCCGGTCGCGGCACCAGCACCGGCTTTGGCTCGCCCACCGACGTGAACCAGGTCCTGATCTCGACCGACGGCACCAACTTCTCACAGGTCGCCACCTACGAGTCACGCCAGACCACTTTCCAGCTTTACACCTTCAACATCGGCAGCGCCCTTGACGGCGCTTCCACCGCGATCGTCCGCCTTCGCCTGAATGGCGCGACCTCGGGCGCTGGCAACAACCGCATCGACAACGTCCAGTTCAACGCCACCCTCGTCCCCACCCCCGGCGCTCTTGCCCTGGTTGGTCTCGGCGGGCTGGTCGCTGGCCGTCGCCGCCGCTGAATGACTCGCATGAGTTGATATGAAGTCCTTTCCAGCACCCCGGCCTGTGGTCGGGGTGTTGTGCTTTTGCCCTAGAAAACGTGGCAAAATAGGGCTTTCCCTCAGGCATAGATCGCAACTCTGCGAATCGGCAAGACTAAACTTGGTGTGCACAGCTCAGGAATAGGAGCCGGAGCTGCCGCAGAGAAGAGAGAGGACATTGACATGAAGAATGTGTTGTGTGGGGCAGCGCTCGTCGCTGCCGTGTCGTCCATCAGCTACGGCGCAGTCGTGGCCCAGTGGACATTCAATACCGCCGCGCCGGTGGGGACCAGCATCCCGACGGGTTCGGATTACATCTACAACATCACCGGCATCGCTGAGGGTGGTGCGCAGACCGCTGGCTCGCAGCTTGGCTTCCACCACGCCAGCTCATCTGCTCAGGCCACTACGCCCGCCGGCAATGCCTCGCAGTATTCTCTCTCCAGCACCTTCTGGTCTGCTGGTGATTACTACTACTTCACCGTCAACACCAGCAACTACACCAACATTTCGATCTCATTCGATCAGGCCCGCAGCGCCACTGGTCCCAACACCTTCTACATCGATGCCACCACTGATGGCGGCAGCACCTATCAACTCGTGAAGAACGACTATGCCGTGATTCAATCGGGCGGCGGCGGTTCCCCCGCCACGTGGAGCACCAGCGGCACGCGCAACGCCCTGTACCTGGTTTCGTCCGCCGCTGGCTTGGCTGACAATCAGGCCTCCGTCACCTTCCGCATCATCGCCAAGGTGAATGCCGGAGCCACCAACGGCACCAGCCGCATCGACAACGTCACCGTCGAAGGCACGCTGGTCCCCACTCCGGGCTCACTGGCCCTTGCGGGACTGGGTGGTTTGCTCGCGGCTCGTCGTCGCCGCTGAGTGGTCCCCGCCAACTGAATCTTCCAACACCCCGGCCCCGTGGCTGGGGTGTTGTGTTTCATGAAACACCGGGCTAACGCGGCTCGGAAATACCCTGCCACTCCTGTGTTCTCTGACCTACACCCCCGCCCTCCAACCGCAACCGCGCGCTGTTCAGATTCCTACACTTCCCTTTCACCCTTGCTTACGCACGGCCTCCCAAGGTTTCACTATGACACAAGCTCCTCCTGCTCCTTCTGCATTCCGTCCCCTCCCCAAGGCCGCCGCGCCGGGGGAGTATGGCATCTCGGCAAAGTTGCCGGACGCGACGCTCATCAAGTGGCTGCGCGACATGATGCTGATTCGCGAGTTTGAGAATCGCTGTGCTCAGGCGTATCAGCAGGCCAAGATCGGCGGCTTTTGCCATCTGTACATCGGGCAGGAAGCACTGGCCGTCGGCACCATCAACTCTCTGAATCACGATGACCCGATCGTCACCGCCTATCGCGACCACGGCCACGCCCTGGCTCGCGGCATGTCGGCCGATGCGTGCATGGCGGAGATGTACGGCAAGGTGACGGGCTGCGCCAAGGGAAAGGGCGGCTCGATGCACATGTTCGACAAGCCCAACTGGCTGTTTGGTGGGCACGGCATCGTCGGCGCGCAGACGCCGCTGGGCACCGGACTGGCCTTTGCCGCGCGGTATGAGTGGGAAGTGATGGGCAAGTCCGTCAGCGGCGGCGCGGCCAAGAAGAAAGTCGCGCTGGCGTACCTGGGTGATGGCGCGCTGAATCAGGGCGCACTGCATGAAGCGATGAATCTCGCGGGCCTCTTGGATATCCCCGTCATCTACATCGTTGAGAACAACGGCTACTCGATGGGTACCGCCATCGAACGCGGCACAACGATGGCCCACGACCTTCGCCAAAAGGCCGAGGCGTATGGGATGGAAGGGGCGATCATCGACGGCTTTGATGTGATGAAGTTGTACGACCAGTTCAAGCCGCTGGTTGATCGCTGCCGCGAGAATCAGCGGCCCGCGTTTGTCGATCTCAAGACGTACCGATACCTCGGGCATTCGATGTCCGATCCG
>CAYTYD010000201.1:0-6089 GCA_964441555.1 uncultured Phycisphaeraceae bacterium
GTGAGGATTGTGTTTGGTGGCGTATGGGGTTCTTGCCCCTACTTTGGGGAATTGGAATAAAGCGGGGTCGATCGGCGTTTTTCTATGTGTCGAATGGTGTGCGAGATGGGGTCGGATGAGCAGTGATGACCAGAGAAGAGTTTGAACCCCTGGCGCTCGAGCATATCGACGCGGTCTTTCGACTCGCGTATCACCTCACGCACTCGGTGGACCTGGCCGAGGACCTGGTGCAAGAGGTGTATGTCCGTGCGTTTCGCCCGTCGAGCATTGCTTCCTATGACCCATCACACAACGCGATGCGTTCGTGGCTGTTTGCGATCTGCCACAACACGTTTTTTTCTGAAGCAGCGCGGCGCAAGCGTGGCCTGAGCCCGCTTCCCGAAAGTGATTTGGTGGAAGATCGGCCAGTGGAATCGGCTGAGTTGCACACGGCGTGGAACCGCCCCAACATTGATTGGGATCGGGTGGATGACGACCTGCGGCAATTTGTCAACGAGCTGCGTCCGGAATTTCGTGAAGTGCTGGTGCTGTGGGGCGTGGAAGGAATGAAGTATCGCGAGATCGGCGAAGTTCTTGGCGTGCCCTTGGGCACGGTGATGAGTCGTCTGTATCGAGCGCGAGGCATTCTGGCGCGGCGGCTGGAGGAGCACCGCCGCGCCCAGGACGCTTCACGGCAATCCGGCGGAATTCTTCGCCGGATTGGCGGCAACTCGGCCGCATTGCTGGTGTCTGGTTCGCTTGGCTTGATGAGCATGATGGCAATGTCGGAGATTCACATATGAACCCCAACACAACTGATCGTCCCTTTGATATCGACGCTACTCGGGCTCTTGCCGATGGCGAGGCCGTGCCGGCAGGCGGGCCTGTGAGCCGCGAAGGCATCGCGTATGAGAGCCAACTGCGTCAGGTCGTGGGGCGAGTGATGTCTGAGATTCCGGCTGCGTCGCCAGCGCTTGGAGAAAAAATCGACAGCGCTCTGGCCGAGGACGAAGCGCTGCGCTTCCGCGTCAAGACTCTTCTGGATCGATCGATTGGTCGCGAGACCGCGCCCAAGACGGCGCAGCGTCGCTGGACACAGCGATGGAATTGGCTGCCGCTGACCACAGCCGCAGCGGCACTGGTTGTCGCGGTTGGGACGGTGATGTGGACTATGTCGATGGAGTCTGATGCGATGTTCCCGCTGTCCAAGGCGTTGGAGAATCAGCTCGAATCTGTGTATGCCGACGCGGAGAAATCGCCAGCCACCAGTGCAACGAACATTGATGCGGCGCTTGATGAAGCCGCTCAGCTTTTTGGTCAGCGGCCCATGGGGATCGAGTTCGCCGCGGGATCTGCGAATGGCAAGGCCGAACTGCTCTGGGCGCGTGCTTCACGCACGCCATCGGGTGGGCAGGGGTTCGAACTCGGGTTTGGTGTTTACCCCCCGGGTGTCACGCAGCTCTCGGAACGTCGCGAAGTCACACTCGTCATTGGTACGGACGATGATTTCTCGCGCGGCCAGATGAGTGATTCGCGCCTGTACCGCATTTTGGGCAGCGATCTGATGGTGCGGGGCTGGCGCTACGAAGGTCTCACGTATTTCATGACCGCCGAATCCAAGCGCGCACTCCTCTCGCTTCAGAATGCCATGCGCATTCCTGAAACCATTGAAGCCCACTGTGATTGGCCGGAAAGTCGCTGAACAGACAAGCTCAAAAACACACGCACCCGCCCGGCGGTGCGGCCTGAGCGGGTGCGCGATCTGAATGAATGGTTCTCAGCAGCCGCTGCTGAATGACGCGACAAAGTCCAGGTAGTCAAAGAAGTCGACGATCTGATCCGCGTTGAAATCTGCGCTGGTGGTGTTGCCGCTGAATTCGGCGACAAAATCCAGATAGTCAAAGAAATCTACCACACCATCGGCGTTGAAATCCGCTGCGCACACCACGGAAAGACTGACGGCCAGCGGCAGGTAGTTCACTTTCCACGACAGCGCCGAATTGTTCAGCGTCGGCAGGTGCACCACATCAAACGTTCCGGTGCAGCTCGCCCCGCGGATGATGCGGAATTCCTGGCCCAGCGACGGCTCAAAGTCATCCACCAGCGTCACAAAGAGTTCGCCATCCACGATCACATTCGCGTTGCCGGTGATGCGGTCAAAGCGATTAGCCCCGGCAATTTCCACGCGGTAGCGGCTCGTTGGCTCCAGATCAATCTCCACATTGCCGCAGTTGAACTCGCCGATGCCATCTTCAACATCCGCCAGGCCCGGAGCCAGCGTGCCTTCGTTGGAAATGTCAACGTCAATCACGCCGCGGCCGCGAATAGTGTGGTTGGTACGGTTGACCAGGATCGCGCCTGGAACAGACGAGATCAACTTGGCCTTGCCGATCGGCTCTGCTCCGAAGGCCTCCAGGATGATCGCCCCTTGTCCGGCGAAAAAGCTGGGCCCGGCCTGAGTCAGGCGAACTTCGCTGTTGCCGCCGCTGGGATCGTCAGCGACGATCCACTTACCCTGGTTGGTGACCACAGTGGGTGTTCCGATGTTGATGGCGGTTGTGGTGTTGGTGTCGGCCAGAATGCGATACTCGCCGACAAAAGTCGTATCGCTCAGAATGTCCAGGTCTTTGGTTGAATACAGGTAACCAGTGCCAGTGGCGCGGACCGTGCCACCAGAGATGTATCGCGGCATGACCACATACGAATCATCTTCCGCCTGAATCTCCCCGGCTCCGGTTTGTGTGATGTTGCAGAAGCCCAGCGACATGATGCCTCCACCCGTCCCCTTCATCACGCCGTGGTTGGTGATGTTGTCGATGTAGATATCCAGCTGCTCACCGTCAACATCTGCATGAATTGTGCCGTGATTGACCACGTTGAAGACGTTAATCTGGCCAGCGCCGCGAATCGTGTGGTCCGTGCTGTTGGTGAGCACGCTGCCCTGGATCAGACTTTCGATCTGCGCCCCATTCGGGTCGTTGGCCGCGCTGCGCAGCAGCACTGTTCCAGCGCCGTTCAATTGCAAATTCTGACTGTCCTGCCGCACGAATGTCTCTTCCGTGGAAACGCCGTTGCCCACCCGAATCGTCCCGTCGTTGGTGACAAACTCCACCATTTCCAGTGTTGAACCAGGCAGTACATCTTGCGTGCCACGCAGGTGCACACCCACGATGCGGGGGTTGTTCTGCGCTGTGCTGGAATAGTCCAGCGTACCACCATTCTCCTGCCGGGCGTTGCCGCCGGTCAGCGTACTGCCGCGAACCTTCACCGCGCCCGCATCCGCCAGCACCACGCCGGCAAACTGATTCATCTGCATGTTGCTGATGCGCAGCGTCGCGCCCGCATCAGAAGTCAGCGTGCCGGAGTTCTCCGACAACGCGGCGGCCTCAAGAGCCAGAATGCCCCCCGTTCCCGTCGCACGCACCGTGCCACTGTTCACAAACGGAGCCGTGATCGTGCCGCACCCGCGAATGGTGTGCGTTGCGCCGTTGGTCAGGATGTGGGCCGGATCAGCCGAGGCAATCGTCGCACTCGCCAGATTGGTCGCCACACCATTGAGCAGCACACTTCCCGTGCCGCTCAGCGTCATCACACCATTCTCAAGCGTCATCCCCGTCGCCGTCGTCGTGTTGGCGTCGTTGACCGTGATCACCCCGTTGTTGGTGATCGTGCCGCTGCGCAGGTTGACATTCGATCCCGTCTTCACCCGCGCATCCGCATTCATCGTCTGCGTGCCGCCAATCGACGCCGCATTCGCGGCGTTCTCCAGCATCACATAGCCGCCATTCGCGGTGTTGATGCGCCCATTCACCACCCGCGAACCGCGCACAAACACAGCGCTGTTATCCGCAAGAACCGTTCCCGTGCCGGATTGCACCAGTAGCGTGCCATCCAGGCGCAGACTCCCCGCACCCGTCGCCTTGATCATGCCCGAGTTCTGGCTGTTCAATAGCGAAGTCGAGCCATCCAGGTTCATCGGCTCGGCCCGATCCGCGTGAATCGTGCCCTGGTTGTTGAATGCGCTCAGCACCGTGCCCGTGCCGCGAATCGTGTGATCCGGTCCCTGAGTCAGCACATACGTGGGATCAGCCGCCACAATCCGCGCCCTCGCGCCGCTGGTGCCAAACGAGTTCAAGGTGATGAAGCCGGTGCCCGCCAAAGGAATCGACCCACCCAGGCCAAGCTGCGTGTCCGCATTCGTCGCCGTGTTGTTCACGATGATGTTGCCGTTGTTGCTGATCGCCGTGCTCACGCCATAGATCACGCCCGGCTGAATCTCAAACGTCACCGTCGGCACAGTCACGCTCAACCCGCGCACGCCGTAGTTGTTGTCCACCCGCACCGAGTACGTTCCCGCCGCGTTGATGATCGCGTTGAAGTTGCCATTGGGCACACCCAGTGGTGTCCACCGGTTTGCCGTGCTGTACATCCCGTTCGAGGCCCCCGTCCATACGGAGTTGGTCTGCGCCTGCGCGCTCCCCGCACCCATCCACCCCATCGCGCTTCCCGCCGCGATCGACATTCCCAACAGACGCTTTGCATTCAGATTCATGACTGGTGTCCTTCGTGTGTTTCGTGCTCACAGGCCGCGACGCACCGCCGCCTTCCAGTCAACCAACGAGATTCACCTCCGCACTGGCTAGAAAAAAGCCAAGACCCGCGGCAATCGCACGGGTCTGGGTTCCACGCACGTGTTTATCGGGCCACGCCGGGTACAGAAGAGCGGAGGTATTCCTCAGCACCCCTCAGCAAAGGCCTGCACAAAGTCCAGGTAGTCAAACAGGTCGATGACCAGATCGTTGTTGAAGTCCGCCTCTTGTGCTTCGTCGGCAAACACCTGGACGAAGTCCAGATAGTCAAAGAGGTCCACCACGCCATCGTTGTTGAAGTCGGCCCTGCACGGCTCGGCAACAAAGAGGCCAACCGATCCGTTGGCAAGAATGCCAGCGAAGGCAATCTGGCCATTGGCATTGATGTCGATCGGCCCGCTCAGCGCCTGCACATTCCCGGGGCCAAAGCTGTACCCCAGCGTCGTGGCACCCAAGTCGGTCATCACCGTCGAGTTCATTCCGGTGATGCGCACCAGCGTGGTGCCGTCGCCGATGAAGAGTGCATCACCCGCGGCGTCCCTGGCTCTGAAGGCGACCCATGAGTTGTCGCTGATCGCAGGCGGGAACGTGGACATGGAGGTGGATTCGATATCGAATTGACCAGCGGCGGCGATGACGTCGGGTGTGCCACCAGAGGTGCGCAGCAGGCGGAACTGGGTTGTGGGGCCGACGTCATAGCGGGCAAAGAAGGCCACTTGGCCGCTGCTGTTCATGTCGGTAGCGCCGGAGATAAAATCCAGATTTGGCGCGGTGGAATCAAAGAGCACGGCGACAGAATCAGGTGCGCTGACGCGGATGATGGACGAAACCCCATTGATGTCGTCAACCTTCCCGCCCATCTGCATCGCGCTGTTGGTGGTAGGGGGATAAAGAAAGCTGAAGTTGGAGTTCAGGCCATCGGCGAGATAGACGGTTTGCGTGCGCTGTGCGCTGATAATGCGATCGATCACCCACTTGCGCGTGCCGCTCGAAGTGGTGCCTCGATAGCCAACACCGTCAGGAATGAGTCTGCCGCGGGCAAAGACCGTGATATCTTCAGCATTCGGCGAATCGAAGGTTGTTTCAAGCGCACCGCCGGAGGAGTTGATCTCCAGAGCCGCGCCACCGGAAAGTGGACAGAGGAGGCGAGCGTCAGAGAGGTCCAGGTCTGCGGATGAATACCCCGCACTGCCCGTGTTGCTGATGATGAGTCCGCCTGTGCCGCCACTACCGCGAAAGAACCCTTCCTGAATCGAGCCCGATGAAAACGTCGCACGAATCGCCACCGAGCCATCCGCCGCGATCGATGGAGTTTGATTGAGCAGCGATGCGCCCGCAGGCAGATTGAACGTCACCACATTGCTGCTATTCGTTGAGCGGCATTGCAGGCGAATCTTCCAACTCAGGGGCACAGCCCCGCACGCCACTTGGGCCGCCGCCAAAACAACAACTGCAAACGCCATCGAACGTGTCATGTGAATCCCCTAAGTAGTCAGATGTTCTACCCCAGAAGACCACGTA
>CAYTYD010000202.1:0-6048 GCA_964441555.1 uncultured Phycisphaeraceae bacterium
GAAAATCTCATCGCGGAGCTTGCTCACCTCCACAATCTTGGCTTGCGCCAACTGATCCAGCAGGTCAAGCACACGCCCGGCGCGATCCACATCGGGCGCGGTCAGCGACAGCGACACATCGGCAATCTGGCGTACGCGGAGTACGAGACGATCTGCGGATTCAGTGCCATCCGTCTTTCCCGCCTCCATCACACTGCGTTGTTCGGGCTCGAGCGATTCCTCAGCGAGAGTGAGAAACCGTTGAGCCGCAGCGTCACGATCGGCTCCGGATTTGGACTTTCGAAACATCTGATACAGCAACCGAACGGCTTCGCGTCTGGCAGCATCGCGCAAAGGTGATTCGGCGGGAATCGCCATCAGCGTCGTCAGTGCATCCTCATCTGGCACGCCTGCGGAGGCCCGGCGCAATAGCAATTTGGCTGCCTGCTCGGTCTTGGGATATCGCGCCAGAAACAGGAGCGCAACGCGATCGCGCGGAGCGACCTGCGACAATTTACCCGCTTCAACAGCGCGATCAAGAGCGACCACGGCAAACCAGAGCGCCTCGCGCTTGGCATCGGCCTGCGCCAGAGTTTCGGCGGCGACTTCAAAGTCAGCTGCGGCCTCCGGGAATTCGCCAGCGTAGTACCGAGCCAATCCCAGCTTCATCCGCGCTTGTGCCACATCGGGTGCAAACTTGGTCTGCTCAGTCAGCACTGCGGCATCCTGGAGATTGGCCGCTGCGCGTCGATACAACTCGATCGTCTGCACATCCGTCGCTGGCTCCTCGGTCTTCCCGGGAGCGACTTCGTCATGATGCTTACGGGCACGATCAAACGCCACCAAACCGCGCGCATATCGAGTGACAAAGCCATCGTCACCCAGCGGTTCGACACCAAATCGCTGCGTGAGGTCAACGACGTGCCCAATCTCGCCCACGGCGATCAGATCAGCGATGGCAAGCTGGGAGAGGGTCTTGCGACTCTCCTTGGATCGCTCCGACAGGCCTTCTTCGGGCGCTTCAAGCGTGAGTACTGCAAGCAATCGTGCCTGAGGCACGGTTAACCGCTTCACCGTCCCCTGCGGAGCCGTGCGCTGATATTGGTAGACGTATACCTCGATATCAGTCCAGCGCCGAGCCGCGGCAAACACGGCGATGCGGCGGTCGAGCAATTGCGCGGAAATGGACTTCGGAACGTCTTCGCTTGAATCGAGAAGATCCAACCAGCGAGCCGCCTCGACATCATTCCCCTTCACAGAATTGGCCATGGCGCACCCGATAACAGCGCGGCACACATGCTCGTATTTGAGCATGGATTTCTGCATCCGCTCCACCGTGGGCGCTTTGCCAGCATTCGCACCAAGCAGATGCCCAAAATCGATGATGGCTTCGTTCGCAGCACTGCTGTTGCCAGTCATCAATCCGAGGTAGTAGCGTGTCCAGCCAGCGTAATAGCGCGCCAGAGAACGAATGCGTCTGGACTCCTCGGCTTCTCGGCGATTGCGTTCGGCATCTTCACCGCGCGAGTTCTGCTGACGGCGTTCCGCAGCATCCACGCGGGCCGAGGCGCGTACTGCAATCTGCTCAAACGCAGGGCCAGCAGCACGAAGAATGCGTTCCGCCTCGGCCTTCTCTCCATCGCTTGCAAGCCGCAATCGCTGTTTTTCCGCGAATTCCTCGGCCTTCAGATACGTCGCCTTGGCCAAGTCGAGCTTCAGATCCCACGCCTCAGCGTCAGGCACGGTGCGAATCAAATCTCGCGCGGCATCCTCAAGCGATTGACGCTCCTGCGCCGTCTTGGCCTTGGCGAGCAAACGAACGTACAGCCGACCAAGTCGTTCTGCCGCCTGCGTGCGCTGAGGACCAGTGGTGCCTGCCATCGCCTGGCGCAGATGAGCAGCCAGCACGGACTCCAAACCATGATCCATCAGGAACTGCTCATGAGCGCTCATTGGCGCATCGCCAGTCGCCGCAGCAGGATCCGCCGGAGTGTCTTTTGAGACGTTCGCCTGCCACGCCCAGACACTTTGGCATGCGGTCGCGGAGAACACAATGGCGAGTACGGCATGTCGTGATCGAATCACGGAGCACCCCCAGGTGCCGCATTTGCTGGGCTTTTTGTCGTGGAGCTTGCCGGCGAAGAAGACGGAGTTGGCGCGGCGATCTTTCGTAATGGAGGCCAGGTGAGGACTGGACTGGAGCTGAATCGTTGAAACAGTGTCACCTTGAGTGATGCCGCACCTGAGACCTCGCCCAGATCATGCAAGGCGACCATCGCCTCTGCTAGGCACACGGCTGCAAGATCCCCCAACGCAATGTCGCTGTCTCCACCAACCTGCAGCAGAGCATCGATCCCCAGCAGCTTCTGTTCTCGTTCATTCTCACGGAGCAAAGATCGACCGATCCCGGCGAGAATCCAATCCCTTCGCCATGCAACGGTTTCGGTACTCAATCGCGCGGTCAATGCGGCACGCGCTTTGGTTCTGCCGGATGGATCGGTCATCCGCGCATTCACGATCTCATTCACCAACATGACTGCCGCGCTATCGCCCGCCGCCGATGTCAATCCCGGTGCGTCAGAGCGATCTCCGGACTCAAATGCCGCAGCGTGAACGAAGAGCCACGCCAGACGCGCAGCATCACCCTTGGGTTCGCCTGCGGTCGCACGCTGTGAAAATGCCCGCACAGCAGGCGTATCCAACCAGAATGGGTGCAGCTCCGGAATCAAACCGGATTCATCGAAACGGAGCGAATTCATGCGCGGCTCGATCGGCCCCGCATCCGCAAAGAATGCAGATCGATCAAGACTCGCGTCCCACCACCCCAGCCACGAATCCACTGCGGCGGTGCGTGCGCCGCGCTTCAGGCGACACGCTGTCTGGGTTGCAAGCACGAGGGTCAATGAAGGGCCGGGAGAATCCCTGAGTTCCTCTGCCAGCGCATCCGCCAGGGGCTCGGCCAGGACAAAGTCCTCGCGTTCAGCGCGCAGCCGTAACCGCCACAGACGCTCGCCAAGGTCGGCAAATGCCGCTGCTTCCGCGGCGTGCGCGCCGGTGACGCCCTTGACCCGATCCCACCCAAGCAGACCGGGGCGGGATGAGCCGGATTGGACAAGCACACCTGCTTTGGAAACACCCTTCACCGTCAGGGCCGAACTTGCGAATACCACATTGGGACGTGGCTCGACTTCGCCGCCACGTGCGATGGGTGAAAGAGTGGCCCATGCCATCAACAGCAGCACGCCAGTGCGACGCGGCACAACGCTCCACGACCGAGCCACGCGCATCACGGCGCACCGCCCCCGCCCGGAGCGCCTGCACTGTTGCCGACGTACTTGAAAGTTCCGCCGGATTCTTTGGCGATCTGCTGCATCAACGCCTGTGACTCCTGAGTCTCCAGACAGATGGTGTTGATCGGAATGCGATACTCGCTGTTCATGATCCGCACTTCATCGGCGACTGAGGGCTCAAATTCGCCATCGGTCAGGAAGAAAATCGCCTCGGGTTTTGGGCGCATCGCAAACACGATATCAAAAGCAGGTTTGGGATTGGTGTTGCCGCCGGATTGCAACTGCGTGACATTCTGTCTTGCCCAGCGTTTGCCGGGCTCATCGCTGTGAACCCACTCGCGCCGGCCCATCAATGCATCGGCACCGGTGGCAAATGGGACAACGATGTACTGCCCCCCCTCACCGAGCGCCACCACACTCTTGATCAATTCCGATTTCAACGCGGGCAACTTGCTGCCCACGCTCATAGAGCCCGAGACATCGACGATGAAGGCGAAACGCGAACCCTTGGCTTCAAGTCCGAAGAAGCTGGTTCCACCACCACCCGAACCGCCAACGCCCAGCCCGCCACCACCACCGGCAATGTCGCCGCCACCCGAGATGGGCCCGACACCGCCGAGTTCGGTTGCCGAACCGCCACCATCTGAGCTCACGCTCGGACTGAGGGTTGCCAATTCCGGACTCGGACCCGACAGATCCTCCGGGGCACTGGTCCCCACCTCACCCATCGCGGCATCCTGGGTCGGCAAATCGGATTCATTCACGATCGCCATGCCCACTTCGGATGGACCAAATCCTGCGCCACCGCCGCTACCAAGAACGATAAATCGCGAGATCGCCAGAAAGCCCAGGTGAGCGACTATGGAAAGCACCACCGCGGCCACCGAAACCCGCCAGAACCACTTGGCAAGAACCTGGCCGAGTGATGGCGGCGCGTCTGGATAGACCTCCGGTGGATACTCCACTTCGCCAGCGGGCGAGGAGAGTTTGGGTGAGGATTGAGACCCGGTTGGGTTGGCCATAAATGGGACAATCGGCTGCGCGCGTCGGATCAGTCGAGTGAAATGTTAGGGGGCTTGCCCCTGGCACTCGGCCAGTTGGCAAACCTCACCTGACTCGAACTTGTACGGGTTCAGATCTTCGAGGTTGCAGCCGGTCCCCTCAGTAAATGTCTGATTTAGACCCCAGTCACGAGTGCTTTGCCAAACCAAGTTGCCATGTCGAAATCTATCGCCGCAAGAGTGAAGGAACGACTCCGGTCATCACGCAACGCGTCAATTCAACCGGCTCAATCTCTCACGCATGCACCACTGTTCCCACGCTCTCACCCCGCACCACTCGCGCGATATTCCCCGGCTTCTTGAAATCAAACACCAATACCGGCAACTTGTGCTCCTGGCACATCGCCAGTGCTGTCATATCCATGACCCGCAGGTTTTTGGAAATCGCCTCGGAGATCGAGAGCGATTCGTAGCGCGTCGCCGCGGGGTCTTTCTTGGGGTCGGCGGTGTAGACGCCATCCACCTTGGTCGCCTTCATCAGGATCTGGCATTCCAATTCGATCGCCCGTAGAGAAGCACACGTATCCGTCGTAAAGAACGGATTCCCCGTCCCCGCCGCCAAAATCACCACGCGTCCCTTTTCCATGTGCCGCAGCGCACGCCCGCGGATGAACGGCTCCGCCACGGCCTTGATCTCAATCGCCGACATTACGCGGCACGGCACGCCCAGCCCCACCAAGGTCTCTTTCAACGCCAACGCGTTGATCACCGTTCCCAACATACCCATCTGGTCCGCCGTCGCCTGATGAATGTGTCCCGACTCCGCCAGCGTCGCCCCACGGATGATGTTGCCACCACCCACCACGATCGCCACTTGCGTGCCGCTCGACAAGGCCTGCTTGATCTCATTGCCGATCAGCGTGAGTTCGGAAGGATCAAGGCCAAAGGTGCCACTCTTTGCAAACGCCTCGCCAGAGAGTTTGAGCAGAACGCGCTTGTACTTCGGACCGACTTGTGTGCCCGCCATGAGGACCTCCGTGCCCGCCCGTTGTAAATCACATGTGGAATCGACGCGACCGCACGAGCTCAGACCGTCTGCACTTCTTTGCTCTTGGCCTCAACCAACTTGTCCACTTCATCCTCAAACTTCTTGATGAGCTCTTGAATCTCTTCCTTCAACTGCTTGACCTCATCTTCAGGGAGGGTTTTGGCAAGCCCATCCGCGTGCTTGTTGGCATCACGGCGGACATTGCGGATCGCCACCTTGGATTCCTCGCCAAGCTTCTTACAGCGAGCCGCCATCTGGGCACGCCGATCCGCCGAGAGCGGCGGCACGTTCAGGCGAATCTGCTTGACCTCAACCATCGGGTTCAGGCCCAGCCCGCTCTGCTCGATCGCGGTCTTGATCGCCGCCACCGCGCCCTGGTCAAAGGGCTTGATCAGGAGCTGCGTCGGCTCAGGGACGCTGATCGCGGCAAGATTCTTCAGATCCTGCATCGAGCCGTAGTAATCGACCTTGACAAACTCCACCATCGCTGGCGTGGCACGCCCGGTGCGGATACCCCTCAATTCGCTCTTGAGGTAATCGGTGGATTTTTGCATGGCCTCTTCGGCCTCAAGCAGAATCATGTCAGGGTCGGTGCTCATGCCGCGAGTATATGGCTGAATCGGTTGATTTCAGCCGTGGCTGTCGCCAATCGCCTCTTTCGTCGAAGCGTGCTTTCCCGGCCGAAGCCCCGCCCACGTCCACACCATGCCGCTCAGGAGCATGGTGAACG
>CAYTYD010000203.1:0-6047 GCA_964441555.1 uncultured Phycisphaeraceae bacterium
CCCTCTGAGCGGAACTTGAATGGAATCGCTCACCGGGTCGGAGTGACCGTTGGCCGCAATCGGAGAAGCTGTGGTAGATCCTCAATCCACCCGCCCACGCTGGGGGCTGGTGGCGATGCATGTCACATCGGTGGCGTTGATTCAGGGTTTTGCGTTTGCCACGGTGTTCATTCTGCCGATTCTGGCACGCAAGAAGTTTGGTGCCAATGACTGGCAGACGTTGGTGCTGACTGCCGCGCCGACGATTTTGTTTTCGCTTTCGATTTTCTGGAACGACCTGTATAACCGACTGTCGCTGCGGAAGTACCTGTTTGTGTACTGGATCGTGGCGTGTGTTCCTTTGGCACTGATTGCGGCACACCCAGCGCTGTGGTGGCTGATTGTTTGCCATCTTGTGGCGTGTATTGGTGGGGCGGGGTATCACCCTGCGGCGGGTGAACTGCTGAATGCGATCTATCCGGCGGCGAGTCGGGGTCGCATGTATGGAGTGGTTTCGGGTTCGACGATGATTGCCGGAGCGCTGATCGGGCTTGGGCTGGGAGAGTGGCTGCATCGTGATGCCAACGCGTTTCGGTTGTACTTGCCGCTGGCGACATCGGCACAGGTCGTCGGGATCATTCTGACGCTTCGCCTGTTCAAGATTCTGAATCGTGGTCGAAGCAGCGATGCGCCGCCGGATGGAAGAACGTTGTGGAATCGAGTGGTGGAGCCGATCACGCACACCAAGGAAGTGCTTGCGGCGGACCCGGTGTTTGCACGTTATGAAGCGGCGTACATGGTGTATGGGATCGGTTGGATGGTGTGCTATGCACTGTTGCCGATTTTGGTGACTGACAAACTCAAATTGGATTACGACCAGATCAGCCGCAGCACGCAGGTGGCGTATCAGGTTGCGCTGGTGTGCATGTTGTGGCCGGCGGGGCTTTTGATGGATCGGCTGGGAGCAGTGCGCAGCACCGGGCTCTCTTTTGCGCTTCTGACTCTTTACCCCATCGGGCTGATTCTCGTCGGCAATGATGAGCACCTTTTGGGTGTTTCGGCGATGTATGGCATTGCGCACGCGGGGGCGAGTGTTGGTTGGATGCTTGGGCCCGTGGCTTTGGCGCCGTCCAGGGACAAGGTGGCGCAGTACGTCGCCATCCACGCGACGATGGTGGGCATTCGCGGCAAGCTCTTTCAGGGGCTTGGCGTCGGGCTGTATGCGCTGACGCACTCGTTCATGATTCCGCTGGTGCTGGCGGCGGTGGCCTTTGCCGTGAGCGCGTGGCAGATGTGGCGTCTGGATGCGCGCATGAAAGCGGGGCGAAGGGCTGAGCCGGAGGTTACTTCTGATCCGGCGTCACTGGCAAAGCCCCTGAATGAGGCAGATCCAGCGTGATTGGCGATTCGATGCGAGCGATGGGGAAGACACTTTCCTGCTGCAGCCACGGATCAAAGTAGTTCCATGTCGTCAGGCCGTCTTCGCACTGCGGCTCCAGGAGGTATGCCGCGAGACGCCCGAGGCGCTGCTGCGTGCGGATCAGAATGGTTCCTTGGGGCAGTGTGACGGTATCAGTTTCATCGGTGACATCGACGCGAACAGCGACGTGCCCCTGGTAGGAGCGTCCGGCGGAACGGGCTTCTTTCACACGCAAGCGCGTGATTGGTACTTCCATTGCTTTGGGAAGCGTCTGGGTCTCGATCGCGTGCACGTCGAGAGCAAAGAGCACGCGGCGCAGGGCTGCCATGCGATCCTGGGAATTCTGCGCCTCGGGCATGATGGCGTAAGCCCAGGGAATCTGCCGCGACAGGGTGGGTTCGAAGTTGTCCCAGAGCTCGACGGTGTATTCCTTTTCGCGACCGGTGTTGTGCATCTTGCCGTCGGCCAATTCTTCTTCAAAGCCGAGAATGGTCACATTGCCCGGTTGGGCTTTGGCTTCGGTGCGAAGCGCGATGGTTCGTTCCCTCCACTCGAGCATTTCGGCATCTGCTTCGGCGAGTACGCGTCGCAGTGAAGACCTTTCCTTCACAGCGACCTGCAGCACCGATTCCACAAACTCCTTGGTGGCGATGACGCGTTCCTTGAAGGTGGCGTAGGCATAGGCCTCGGAGAGGACGCTCATGCGATTGCGCAGGCCGATGTAGTTGGTTCCGTAGCGTGCCTCGGCAGGGAAAGTCTCCCAGCGCGTGTGGCCGCGTGGGGCATCGGTGAAGGCGCCTTCAAAGCTGCCGTACCAGAAGGCATCCTGGCCCGAGCGGGCCTCATAATCGGCATCCACGCGGGGGATGAACGTGCCGCGGGCCCAGTCATTCAAGCCACGATTTCCGGCAGGAACCTTGGGCCCTGCGTAGGTCAGGACATAGCGGTGATAGGAGCCGTTGGTGGTGTGGCAATCGATCACCGCGTGCGGGTCCCACGAGTTCATGAATCCAATCAACGCCTGCGTTTCCGCCTCTTCGACTTTGACAAAGTCGCGATTGAGATCACGTCCGTTGGCATTTTCGCGAATGCCCATTCCCTCTTCGGGGCCGATCTGACCGGGGCGGTTGGTCTTGCTGACCCGTTCATTTCCATCGCAGTTGTAGATGGGTGCGAAGCACACGACCGCATCCTTCAGCATGCTCTTGCGGGTCGTCAGCAGTTCCCTCGCCAACATCGGTAGGGCTTCTTTTCCATCCACTTCACCCGCGTGAATGTTGCCGAAGGCCAGAATCACGACGGCACCGTTTTGTGCGCGTACATTGGCCTCCGCGGCGTTCATCACCGGCGGATCGCTCATGATCAGCACCGGGATATCCCGCCCTTCGGTCGATTTTCCCATGCTCACCACGCGAGCCAGAGGTGAACTCTTGGCGATCGCCTGGACGACCGAGACCACATCCGCATGCAGCGCGGTGGCGCGAAAGTCAGTGCGTTCGGCGATTGTCAGTTGATCCGGAGGAAAGTCATCGGAGTTCGACAGAAGAGCGCCATTGGCCATCAACGACATCATCATCAGCGTTGCTGCAAGCATGCGCAAGCGTAATACCCTCACGCCGCGATGAGCGAAGCACGCTTCGGACCCTACGGCATTTTCCTCTTCATGGCCCTTCTGGCCGGAGTGGCCACCGCCTACCAGCCGGGGCTGAATGCCAAGTTTGCTGCGCACACGCCCAGTCGCCTGTACGGTGCACTCCTCAACTTTCTAGTTGGCGCGCTGGCGATGGGAGTGGTCACGTTGCTGGCTCGGGTTCCCGCGCCGACTTCCGCCGGGGTGTCCGCAGCACCGTGGTGGTCCTATCTGGGTGGCACGCTCGGTGCGTTTTTTGTCACGACCGCGGTCATGCTGGTTCCCAAGATGGGGAATGCCAGTTATCTCGCCGCGATGATCGCCGGGCAGCTCGTCGCCTCGGTTGTCATTGATCATTTCGGGCACATGGGGCTGGACCCACATCCCTTCACATGGGGCAAGGCCCTGGGCATCGTTCTGATGCTGACCGGGGTGCTCTGCATCAAGTTCCTGTGATCATTCGATGTGGCCGGGGTCAGTGTCCGCCGTGATCATCCTTGCCAGTTGCTGGAGCATCGTGATCCGCGGTCGCGGCTTTGCGTTCAGCAGGTTTTTCGTGCTCATCAGTCGCGTTCTTTCCCGCTGGCGCTGCGGTGTGCGAATCGCCGTGCCCGCTTTTAGCGGCTTCGGGTTGTGCGGACTCGGTGTCATCGGATGCGATCTTTGGGGCATCATGCGGAACGGCGTGTTCGGCGGGCTTTTGGAAGAAGACCGCAAATGTCCACACGCTCGCCGCCAGGAACAGCGTCCAAACGGCCACCCAGCCCAGCGAATCGCGGACCGTTGCCGATACGCCCTGCATCGGCTTGTTGAGCAACGCGAGGGCACGGACGCCGACAGGTGTCGCATTCTGGCCAAGCTTTGCTGCGCCCTGCAACACCGCTTTCACCTTGGTGTCACGGACGGTGTCGGCGGCTTTGATGTTGGGTGATTCATTTCGATGCTCGGCATGTGCGGCGATCTTGGCTGCCAGTGTGTTGCCACCACTGGCATTGTGCGCCGGACCGGAGGCATGCCCGCCATTGTTTGGCGGGCGCGAATCAGAAGCGAGGTTCGCGCGGCTGTGTGCCGCATCTGCGTGTGATGACGAGTGCGAGGCTGATGAATCTGAATGGGAAATTGGCCCGGTGGCCGATGCTGCGGCCGCACTTGCGGCCGCTTGTCGTGTTGATTCCTCTGCTGCCGCGGTAGCACGTTTGGCGGCTTCCTCAGCTTCGATTGCGCTGGTTTCCGCCAGCAGACTTTCGGTGAGGTTGGCTAATTGGGCGTCAAGGTCTTCAACCGAATTGGGCACTGCGGCGGACAATCCACTGCCACGCGGCATGGGTGCCGGCGGAGAGATGACGGGAATGGGTGCTGGCTCCGGGGTCAGCGCCTCTTCTTGCGTTTCAGCGGCGACCGGCTTGGATCCATCCACCACGTGCGCCAGCTCACCTGCCAGCAGCGATTTGAGCTGATCCTCAATCGTGCTTGCAGTGCCAGGAGATTCTGCTGTCTGGGAAGCGTGCTCTGGGGGCGCGATTGCGATGGTCCCTGTCCGCGCAGGATCCTCCGTCGCGGATAGATTCAGCAACGAATCCAACTGCGCATCGAGCGAATCCTGCGGCTCGGATTGTGTGGTTTCTATCGCCATCGCTCACACGCACTGTACTGCAACCGGCGTCGGCGGAGATCATTTCTCCGCTCCCCTCAACCCCCCAACCATCGTCCGAATACTGTCGTTGCTTGGACCCTCCTCGCCACTTTCGGGCCGAATTGGGATCAATTTCCGGTCTGTGCCGAGGACTTCCTGGAAACACTTGCCCATGGCTGTTCACCGCGTCTTTGTCGATTCGCTTGAGGCCGATTCTCCAATCGTCATCGGCGACGAGGCCCATCACGCCGTTCGCGTCAAACGCCTGACAACTGGCGACCCAATTGCCTGTTTCGATGGCAAAGGGAACTTGGTTCAGGGGCGTATTGCGGAGGTTGAAAAGCTCCCCAGAACCGGGGAGTGGTCGCTGCGGGTTGACGTCGAGGTTCGCTCGACCGTGCCGCGATCCTCGCCCCACGTGGAGCTGTGGACGGCACTCCCCAAGGGGGGTAGGGCGAGCGAGATGATCGAAGGGTTATCGGAAGTGGGGGCTGCGTTGTGGGCCCCGTTGAATGCCGATCGGTCGGTCGCGGAGCCGGGAGACCACAAGCTCTCCAAACTGCAGCGTGCGGCGGTCGAAGCGTCCAAGCAATGTGCCCGTCCTTGGCTGCTGGATATCGGCGAGGGTGGGGATCTTGATGCCGCCTTCGCCAATGTGCCGACTGGTGGGGTGGTGCTGGTTGCGGATGGGGCCGGGGAGCCGATATCGCACCCGTTACCCGAGTGGGTCCGCGTGCTGGTGGGGCCTGAGGGTGGGTGGTCGGACGCTGAGCGCAGCGAATTTGCCCGTCGCAACGCTCGACTGTTGCGATGCGGGCCTCACATCATGCGTCTAGAGACTGCAGCGGTCGCCGCGGCCACGCTGCTCATGGCCCACAGCCGCGATTGAGTGGCTATGTCAGCATCGCCAGCGTCACATTCAGGGCGTTGAAGAGCATGTGCATCAGAATCGGCACGCCGATTCGCTTGCACCGCTCCATGGCGATGCCAAGCCCGAGTGAGAGTGTTGCGATCGGAACCAGTGATGGCCAGAAGCCGTCGACAGCGGTCCAATGCATCCAGGTGAATATCGCTGTTGTCGCGATCACGGCCACGCCGGGAATGCCGGTCAGACGCAAAATCATGGATTGCAGGAAGCCGCGGTACACCAATTCTTCCATGATCGGCACCACGACAATGGCGAGGGCTGCCGTTCCCCACGCCCACGGATCGTCTCGGTGGTCTGCGATGGAAGCGAGGGTCGAATGCCCGATCGCCGCGACCTTGTTGCCGGTGAGTTGGGTGTAGATCAATTCGCCAGCCCATGATGCGAACGTGATCACCGGGACAACCAGTGCGAAGCCAAGTCCGCCGAAGGGGACATCACCTTTCGTCACGGACAATCC
>CAYTYD010000204.1:0-6041 GCA_964441555.1 uncultured Phycisphaeraceae bacterium
AGGTAGAGATTGATGAAGAGGAGGCGGTTGCTGCCGCCGGGTGAGATTCGGATGGAGGCAAAAAGGTGGCGGGGAGCACGGACGAGGCGGATGGCGGTGTCGAGCCAGGCGACAAAGCCCCGGCGGAGACCGGCACCATTCTGCCATGGAGAGCCGGGACGCGCGGCGGGGAGAGAGTCGGCGATGGGGCGTGCGCATTCGGGGCAGGCGGAGGCGGTGGGAAGATCGCCGATGGGATAGCCGCAGGACTCGCAGAGAAGCGCGATGGAGGCGTGACTGAGGGGGTTGGGTGGAGTGGTTGTGGCGACCGTCACATCCATAAGGAGCTCACTGGATCATTACGTCTGATGCGGCGCAGCGTTGCAGGGAACAGCGCGGACTTTGCGTGAGGCACCAGAATTGGGGGGAATGTTGACAAGAAGTTGGCAAGGGGGTGCAAGGTCCGACAACTCGGGGTGAAGTCGAGGTGGGTAGGGACCGATATCTCGAATGGTGGGCATCAGCTCTGGTGATGCGAGCCACCGTCATGGGAGAATTGCGATGAACCTTCGCCTGTCTGATTCGACTTCTGCTGAGAACCGCCAACACGCTCGCTTTCGCGTGGCGCCGATGTACACGCCGGTGACGCTGCGGACGATTGACAATCCCAAGCGTTCGTATGAAGGGCACGCGTACAACGTGAGCGAGGGTGGATTGCAGTTTGAGCTGGATGAGGCGATTGACGCGGGAACGCCGGTGACGATTGAACTGACGCTGCCGCTGGGTGAAGGTGAAGTGTGGGATGGTGTGAGCGACCTGCCGGTGGTGACGATTCAAGGCAACGTGGTGTGGGCCGATGAAGAAGAGCCGGGTCCGGTGCGGATGGCGATGATCTTCACACGGTTTGCGAGCGAAATCGAGCGCGAGCTGGTTTCGTCGCGTGTGCTGGGGAAGAAGTATCGCAACGCGGCGTGAGCCAAAGACAATCTCAACGCAGAGGCGCTGAGACGCAGAGGTCGATCAGAGGGATACCAGATAAAGACAGAAGGGACTGGTACACAGCCAGTGATCTGTCAGCAATTCTCACTTTGTGGGTGAAGCCGCTGGTTCAGGATTTTTTGCGGGGCTGGGTGCCGCGGCGGGTTTGGCGCGATTGCGGCCCTGAACAGATTGGGATTTGAGCATCTGCTCGGCCATTTTCTTGTATTGCGCGGCTTCGGCGGGGGTGATTCCCGCGGCCTTGAGATCAACGACGACACCTTTGAACCAGGTCACCGGGCCGCGCTCGTAGCCGAGGGCGAGCATGTCTTTATCCATTCCCGGAAGGTGGCCAGCGCCGTAGAAGACGCCGATGGATTTGAGGTTTGGTTGATCCTTGACGATCTTCTGCAGATCGTGCATCACGACCTGATTGCGGTCTTCGACGATGACCTTGAAGAAGGTGCCCATATTGCCGGGCATGTTGCCCATGGCATCGTCAGCAGCACCGAGGGTGTTGACGAGCATCATCTTGACCATGGTCTGCATGCGGGGATTGCTCTTGATCATGCCCAGAAAGACGCCGGCGAGGCCGGCCATGGGTGAGGAGCCATCCATCATTTTCATGAGGGGCTCGATGGATTGGCCCTGACTCTTCATGCGGGTGGCGAGGGCCTCCATGCTCATGTCGCTGTTGACCCAGTTGGCGCGGTCGTAATTGATGCCGGTCATCTGGAACTGCAGATCGAGGGCCGTCGCCATCTTTTGCTGAATGCCGACGCTGGCACCCTTTTCGTCGTCGCTCAAGGGTTTCTGGGCGGAGAGTTTGAGATCGGATCTGGCATCGTCGCCGCCGGATGCGCCATCGGCGCCGAGAGAGATGAGGTCGAAGGTTGAGCCATCGGGAGAGAGGGAGTAGGTGAGGGGTTTTTGCCAGCCATCGACGCGACAGGTTTCGATGAGACGCTTGACCTGATTAGACGCGGACGCGGCGAAGGCATCGAGAGAGTCAGGGAGCTTCTTCTCTTTGGCACGGGATTTTTCGATCGCTATGGCGAGAAGGCGGATGCGCGCGGTGGTGATGGTGGCGCGATCTTCATCGGTGGCGTTGTCGGTGGATTGCAAGGCACCGGGCTTGACACCCTCGAACATGACCAGATCCATCGCGTCGAGGTGCTTTTGCAGGGCCTCGTAGTAGGACTTTTCGCCGATGTGGATGGCACCGACGAGGTGAACGATCGGACCGTTGCCACTCTTGGGGCGATACTCGCGGCTGGCGATCTCCAGCGTGGTGGAAGTGTCGTCGGTGGTGGAGCGAGTCCAATCAATGACTTCGGCGGCGGGAGCAGATGCGGCAGGAGCGACCTTGGGATCATCCATCATGGATGAAGCGTGCGCAGAAGCGCAGAGTCCGGCAGTAAGCAAGATGGAGGCGAGGATGGCGCGGAAGGGGTGCAACTTGGTCATGTCTCTTTCTTGGGAGGTTGTTCGGGTTGCTTTCGCTATTGAGCGTCGAGTACGACAAAAAACTCTGCGCCCTGTGATATCAACCTATAACTCCTGATGCTATCAGGACTTCATCCGGTTCTTCTGGTCTTTGCAGGTGGCGGAGTCGGGTCCATATTGCGTTATCTGGTGACGCGGGGGTGTGAATCGATTCCGAGTTTGCGCGGGCCCGGCATGGTGCCGGTGGCGACACTGGGTGTGAATGTGGTGGGTTGCCTGGTGATCGGAATTGTCGCGGCGGCGGTGAGCAAAGGCGCATTGAAGGAGGAGCACCGGCTACTGCTGGCGGTGGGCTTGATGGGCGGGTTTACCACCTTTTCCACCTATGGGCTGGAACTGGTGCAAAAAGCAACCGACGGCCACTGGGTGACCGCCGGTGCGTATCTGCTGCTGTCGAATATGCTGGGCGTGCTGGCGGTGGTTGGAGGGATGAGGATTGCGACAGCAACGCTCGGCTGATTACTTATTCGTCGGGTGGCTCTTGTCGGGATACTTGGGAATGGGGGGAAGATCGACGGGCTTTTCCCTGATCTGCTTGAGAAGTTCATCGACACCCGCCTTCAACTGAGCATCATCGCCCTTGAAGGTGGCGTTGGGAAGATTGTCGACGACGACATCGGGCTCGACGCCCCATCCTTCGATGAGCCATGTGCCATCAGGTGCAAAGACTCCGGTTTCCGCGGCGGTGGCGATGCCGCGATCCACGAGCGTGTTGGAGGAGCTGAGCCAGATTTCGCCACCCCAGGTGCGAGTGCCGATGACCTTGCCCAGGCCGAGGCGTTTGAAGCCCTCGCTGAAAGCTTCGCCATCTGAGGCGGTGAACTCATCGCAAAGAGTGACCATGTGGCCGCGGAAGGAATACTGCATGTTCCAGTTGTTGCTGCGGCCGACGCGCTGCGACCAATAGAACCAAGGCTTGCGGATGAGGCGATTGAGAATCCATGAATCGATGTTGCCGCCACGATTGTGGCGCACGTCGATGATGAGGCCTTTCTTATGGAAGACGGGGAAGTAGTTCTTGGCCCATTCGGCGATGTTCTCAGAACCCATGGCGCGAAGGTGAACGTAACCGATCTCGCCGTTGGACCATTCCTCAACCTTCTTGCGGCGTGTGTATTCCCAATCGTCGTAGCGCAGGTCGCTGTCGCGATCAGCGCTGATGGGCGTCACGATGACATCACGCTCGGCGCCTGATGCGGATTTGACGTGAAGGAGAACCTGCACGCCAGCCTTGCCACGCAGGAGAGATTTGAGATCGGCGGACTCGACCGCAGAGATGCCATCGACCATGGTGATGACATCGCCCACTGCTATGTCGACTCCGGGCATCGAGAGGGGAGCGGCCTGAGTGGGTTCATCGGGGTCGTTCTGATAGATGCGGGTGACCTTGTGACCATCGGCGGTCTTTTCGGTGACGCCGCCAAGGGTGGCGATGGCGATATTGTCGTCGCCGCGGCGGACATCACCGGGACGGACGAAGTGGTGCAGGGCGGAAATCTCACCGATCATCTGAGCCATGATGTCGGCGAGTTCCTGGCGTGTGGTGACGCGATCGACGAGGGGTTCGTACTTGGCGCGCAGGGCGTTCCAATTCACACCGTGCATGTCCGGCGCGTAGAAGTGGTCGCGCATGAGGCGCCAGGATTCGGTGTACATCTGCCGCCATTCGCTGCGGGGATCGAGGGTGATGTTCCAACCGGCAAGATTGATCTCTTTCTTGGAGAGATCGGCGGGAGAGACGGCCGTATCGATGATGGCGATGGTCTCACCCTTGCGAATGAGCATCTTTTTGTTGTCGCGAGAGAGCTCGTATGAGCGGCAATCGGCGAGAACTGTCTTGACCTCGATGTTCTCGTTGGAGATGGCGAGGCCTTTGAGTTCGGGCTGCTTGCCTTCGCCCCGGTACGAGGCGATCCAGAAGAGGCCTTTTTCCGTGGCGGAAAGACCGTTGTAGTTGCCGTTGGCGATGGGGACTTCGTAGAGACGCTGCATCAGGCCATCGGCATCGATTTCGACCTTGACCTTTTCCTTGTCTTTGTTGCCTTTCTTGCCATCGTCGGACTTCTCGTCTTTCTTGACGTCATCCTTCTTTGATTCGGCCGCGGGTTCCTTCGCTGGCTCGGTCGGTTGAGTCGGGGGAGTCGGAGGAGTTGGCTGCGTCTTGGTGCCCACGGGCTCCTTGACCGGCTCGGGATCTGCTGGCTTGGGAGGATCGGCAGGCTTTTCTTCTGGCTTCTTGTCCTTCTCTTTCTTCTCGCGTTCTTTCCGCGCCTGCTCGATTTCATCCATCGGTTGGAAGGGGAAGCGTTCACCCTTCTTCAGGGCCACGGCCATGAGCTTGGAACGATTCTCAAACACCGGCTCGGGCTGCAGCGTGCCCCAGGGACTGCCCACGCTGGAATTCAGTGAGCGATCCGAGAGGAAATACATCCACTTTCCATCCGCAGACCACGCAGGCGAGTATGAGTCGTAGCGTTCGCTGGTGGCAAAGAGAATCTGGCTGCTCTCGATGTTCTGCAGTTTCACGCGGCGGTAGGAATTCTCACCGGCTTCAACATACGCCAGCCAACGCGAATCGGGCGACCACACCATTCCCTGAAAATCATCAACCTTGGATTCATCGATCTTGCGGTTGGCCTTCTTCTCCACATCGTACACGTAGAGCTTCTGATTCTTGTCGTAGTGGGCGATCCACTTCCCATCCGGCGAGACCACCATGCCCCAGCGCAGTACATCTGCATCGGTGGTGAGTTGCACGGCCTCGCCCACTCCATTGGCGGGGGCGGTCCAAAGCTCAACTTCGCTGGGAGTCTTTCCACCCTGCTTATCCGTCAGCACCAAGAGTGTGTCATCGTTCAAGAACGTCGCGCTGCGGCAGCGCGAACCATTCAGTTGACTCACTTCTACCAGTCGTCCCTGCTTGGCAGGAGCCACAAACACCTGGCCACGCGCGGTGATCACCGCACGATCGGCATTGGGCGATGGCTCGACTGAGGTGATCCACTCGCTGGGGCGACGGATCCACTTTTCACGAGTGTGATCCAGATCTGTGCCCAGGGAGATGCTCACCTTGGTCTCGCTCGCGCGCTCCACGTCATAAACCCAGAGATCGGCACCCACCTGATACGCGACGAGTGGGCCGGTCATGCTTGGGCCGATGATGTCCCAGCCAGTGTGCTTGGTGTGTTGCTTGAGGTCTTTGCCCTGCGCATCCATGGACCAGAGGTTCATGGTGCCATCGCGATCGGTGGCGAAGTAGACGCGGCTCTTGTACACCATCGGGCGTTTGCTGGTGCCGTCATAGTCCTTGGTCAGTGGTGTGGCCTCGCCCTTGCCATCCCACTTCCAGATCTGCTGCGCGGTGCCGCCCTTGTAGCGCTTGGTGTGGCTGCCCTGGAAGGGAAGCCGAGTGAAGAAGAGATTGCCCCCTTCGTCAAACGATCCATCGGCGGCCTGGTGCAGTTCAACAGCGCGGCGGAGACCGCTCGCCAGATCAAGGGTGAAGAGCTGCGCATCTGGCACGGTGGCGTATGCATTCGTGGAGTACACAAGCTTGCCATCACCGGTCCAGCCGCTGG
>CAYTYD010000205.1:0-6035 GCA_964441555.1 uncultured Phycisphaeraceae bacterium
CGGACTGGGCAGAGCCGCGGGGTGAACTCTCAGCGCGAATGACACTCACTGGCTTAGGGTACGGAGAGAGGAGCCATGCGGTTTGCAGGTGTTCAAGTCAGGAAGTACATACTCAGGCCGTTGCTGAGGCACCTACTTATGCCCCTACTTACGCACCGAGCTTAAATTCCTCAACAGTGGGCATGTCTTTGAGTGAGGCCAGGCCAAAGTGATCGAGGAACTGGCGGGTGGTGCCATAGAGGATGGGCCGGCCCAATTCCTCAGCGCGTCCCTTGATGGTGATCAACCGTCGTTCGAGCAGGGTGCGGAGGACTTCGCCACACGAGACGCCGCGAATTGCTTCTAATTCTGCCCTGGTGACGGGCTGGCGATAGGCGATGATTGAAAGGGTCTCAATCGCTGATTTCGACAAGCGAGAGAACTGCACCATGCGTCGAAACGCGGATACAACGGACGCGTGCTCGGGAAGAGTCATGATGCGCAAGCCACCGGAGACATGCTCGATGCGGAAGGCGCGGCCGGTGTTGGCATAGTCCTCATTCAACTGGACGACAGCGCGGCTGATCAGATTGTCGACTGCGGTTTCGCGGGCTCGCTGAGCATCGCTGACGAGCGTGGGTTGTTCCCCTGCTGACTGGTCTTGATCATCAGCGAGCAAGCCAAAGGCGATGCCCAGTTTGTGAGAGGTGACGGGGCGATCGGTGGAAAGAAGAACGGCCTCGACACCGGAGGTGATCTGCGACGTCAGGGGAATTTCGGCGACTTCGACCGCGACGCGCTTGGAGCGTTTGGGCTTGACAGCCACGGGCGCGGCGGGATCGGGTTGTACGGGAGGTTGCTCACCTTCGATGGCAGTTGTTTCACCAGAGGACACTGCCGCGTTCTGATCCGTCAGGGTTGTCGCTTCCATGCTCACTGCTCCACAGTCGACTGTTGCCTAGCGCGGCTCCGCCGCGATGTCGTGCAGTAGGGTATCAGATCGAATGGCCCTAGCCCTGTCGTTTAGCTGATGAGGGCGTTGAGCAATTCGGGGATTCCCTGCCCACGCGTGGCGACGGTTTCAAAGACTTGGCGGCGTCCGGCGACATCACGCAAATCGCGCATCAATTCATTCTGTCCGGGGTTGTCGGCCTTGTTGCAGACAAAGACGTCGGCAATTTCGAGAAGGCCGGCTTTATCCATCTGCACGGCATCACCCATGCCCGGAGTGAGAACGACGACAGTGCGATCGACGAACTTGCGAATCTTGGTCTCGTTCTGACCGGCACCGACGGTTTCGATGAAGAGGGTGTCGTAGGCCCCATCATCGATGGAGCCACCTTCGCAGGCGCCACCGATCAATTCGACGATTTCGGGAAGGGCGTGGTAATCCTCGCCGCCAATGGCCAGAGAGCGGAAATAGACGGATTGATCGAGGTTGTTGAAATCGACACGCAGACGATCGCCCAGGAGCGCGCCCGAGGTGATGGGGCTCATGGGGTCAAAGGCCAGCACACCGACGCGACCGAGAGATTTGCCTTCGGCTTTGGCGAGGCGGACGAATTCACCGACGAGCTGAGCGACAAGCGTGCTCTTTCCAGCGCCAGGAGAGCCGGTGACACCAATCACGCGCTTGGGACGACGACGCTTGGCGCCAGCACGCACGGGCTTGCCATCGTGCACCATGGAGATATCGCGAGCAAGCTGCGCTGTCGCGGTTGCGCCCGCAGGAAGCATCTGGCTGCGATCTTTCACAGCAGACTTGACGGCTTCGACGATGTCAATGAGTCCGGTGCTGGTGGTGAAGCAGCGTGCAATGCCCTCCTTAAGAAGGACGGGGATGTCTTCCTGGGGGAGAATGCCCCCCATGTGCACGGGAAGATCGCCCCGCCCCACTGCTTTCAATTCTCCGACCAGACGCGGACCAAGCACCAGGTGCGAATTGCTCATCATGGATGCGGCGATGACATCGCAATCTTCATCGCGTGCGGAAATGGCGAGGGAGCGGGGAGTCTGCCAGAGCCCGCTATAGATGACGTGCACACCGGAATCGCGGAGCGCACGGGCGATGACCTTGACGCCTCGATCGTGTCCATCCAGCCCCATCTTGCCCAGCAGCACGCGTGGGCGGTGCGGCAGGGCGGCGCAGCGATCGGTCTTTTCGAACTCGGTGGTGGCGACGTTGATGGTCGTGGTCATGCGAAATGCTCAATCCTGTGCACACTGATCAAAACACAAACTTTGACATCCCGCCGTGCGAGATGGGAGGCAGTGTCTATTTTACGCTCATTCGTTGACTTGATCTCCGACGGATCGTGAATCGAATCCGAACGCATGCGCGGGCGAATCTGAGTTAGGATGCGTGCTTCATCCGTGGAGATGCCATGTCACTCGATTCGCCCGTCAGTTCCGACAAGACCTCTGCGCCCAGGCACCGCTCGTACAGGTACTTTTCCTTCGTCATGACCGCCTTTGTGGTGGTGCTGCTGTGCTCGAACATGATCGGGCCGGGAAAGAGCTGTGCATTTGACCTTGGGGCGAAGATCATCCCCGATCTGGATTCATCGGGGCAGTTTGTCCTGACATCCCTTCTGGTCTTTGGCGCGGGGAATCTCTTCTTTCCATTTTCCTACATTTTCGGCGACGTGCTGACGGAGGTGTATGGCTATGCGCGAAGCCGCAAAGTGATCTGGGCGGGTTTTGGCGCGATGATCTTTTATGTCATCATGAGCCAGGTGGTGATCCGCCTGCCGCAGAATCCGAATGAGCCGTATAACAAGATCATCCAACCGGCGATCGAGGTCTGCTTTGGCAACGGTTGGCGCATCGTCGCGGCGTCGATGTTCGCCTTCTGGGTCGGAGACTTTGCCAATTCATTCGTGATGGCGAAGATGAAAGTGATCACCAAGGGACGCATGCTGTGGACTCGCACCATCGGCTCGACGATCGTGGGGCAGGGGATCGACAGTCTGCTCTTTTACCCCATCGCCTTTGCGGGAACCTGGGAATCTTCGACGCTGATCAAGATCGCGATCTTCAACTGGATTTTCAAGGTGCTTGTCGAGGTCGTGATGACCCCGATCACCTATCTCATCTGCAACTGGCTGAAGAAGGCGGAGGGGGAGGACTATTTTGACCACGACACCAACTTCACACCCTTCTCATTGAGTGATCGGTAATTGGGAAGTGGATCGCGGCAGACTATCCTTACTCATGCCCGATCCCAAACTGCTGGAAACCTTTCCCACCCCCGCCGAGACGCCCTTCATCGTTGAACACGTGTGTGATGAATTCACCAGCGTCTGCCCCAAGACCGGGCATCCGGATTTCGGCACAATCACGGTTCGTTTTCAGCCCCGCCCGGCCGCCGCGGGGGGCGTGTGCGTTGAGCTCAAGGCGTTGAAGTTGTACTTTCAATCGTTTCGCAACGAGGGGATTTTCTACGAAGCCGTGACCAACCGCATTCGTGATGATCTGGCCAAGCTCATGAATCCCGCCTGGATGATCATCAAGACGGATTGGAAAGGACGCGGCGGGTTTAAAAGCGTGATTCGGGCAGAATCAGGACCAGTTCCCGACATGTGGCGACAGTGATGCGATTGTCCCGAAGGGCGTGACCTATCACGCTACCATCGGTCGATGCCACTATTGAAAGACAAGCCGCCTGCCACTCTTGGTCCTCGTCCCTGGGTCTGCAATGTCAAACCCAATGAACGAATCGCCGGGGCCTTCTGCATTTCCAACGCGCAGATGGGGAAGACTCGCCAGGACAAGCCGTACCTGCGTTGCCTGCTGTCTGACAAGACCGGGGAATTGACGTCGCGAATGTGGTCGATTGATGAGGCGACATTCCGCCGCCTGCCCAGCGAGGGATTCGTGTGGGCAGAGGGAGAGACGCAGCCCTATCAGGGCGAACTTCAGTTCATCATTCATGACATCTCACCACTGGAGCCATCGACGGAGCAACTGCGCGATCTGTTGCCTGCCAGCGAGCGCGATCCGGCAGAGATGTTCGCCGAACTGACGACGATCCTGGGCACGCTTTCGCATCCGGCGATGAAGGCCCTGGCTTCGGTCTATCTCAACGATCAATTCCTCATGGATGGTTTCAAGCAGGCCCCTGCCGCCAAGAGCATGCACCACGCCTTTATTGGTGGGTTGCTCGAGCACACGCTGCAATTGTTGAATCTGGCGCAGGCGATGCTTCCCTTCTATCCGAAGCTCAACCGCGACATCGTGCTTCTGGGACTGTTCCTGCACGATCTGGGCAAGACCCGCGAATTGATCTATGACCGGGCGTTTGCCTACAGCGATCGAGGCGAATTGATTGGTCACGTGGTGGATGGGGCGATCATGCTGCACGACAAGGCCCAGGTCGTGATGCGTGATCACGGCATGCGCTTGCCACCCAATCTGCTGATGGTGATGCAGCACATCATTCTCAGTCATCACGGCATTCCAGAGTTTGGCGCGGCCAAGATACCCGCGACACCCGAAGCCATCTTCGTCTCACTTTTGGACAACCTGGATGCCAAGACCGCAATGGCACTGGCGGCGGCGCGGCCCGTGCACGAGCGTTCGGCCGATCTGGGTGGCAATTTCACGGACAAGGTGTGGGGTTTGGATACCAAGCTTTTCCGGCCTGATCCGCTGAAGTAATCCGGATACAAAGGCACCACACAGCCGTCAGGTGCGTTTGGCATCAGCGATGATCTGTTCACGTGCACGCGCGAGTTCCTGCTCGCGCTCTTGCACATGCCTGGGCTTGGTAAACAGCCCCGTCGACCGTAAGTGGCAATGCTTCTCCGCCCAGTTCATCAACACTGTTCCGGCAGCGCACACCACAAACTGAATAGCGAACACACGCCAACTCGGAAACCCAGGGAAAAGAAAATTACAGACAAGATAGACAATCGTTGCGATGACGACCACGCACACAAACCAGGCGATGAAACGAGTGGCAGTCCTCATGCCTGAATTCTAGCGACCCGCGCAACCGAAGCGCCCGGACAAGATCAGCGACCTAGACCGCAGAGCCATACCCTACTGCGTGGAAAACGCCGTCTCCATTCGTGTGAATTTCGGCAAAGAGATGCCACTCTTTCCCTTGGCGACTGTGGCGGTGCTGCCGCAGCAGGTGGTCCCACTCCACATCTTTGAGCCGCGATATCGGCAGATGATCGATCATGCTCTCGATGGGCCGGGGCAGATCGCCATGGCGATGTATGACCCGCGGTCGCGCGCGGGCGAATCCGGCAAGGCGGGTGGAATTCGCAAGGCCGCGTGCGTGACGCAGATTTCGCAGCATGAGAAACTCTCCGGCGGTCGCTACAACGTGCTGGTGCAGGGAATCTGCCGCGCGGTGGTGGTCAAAGAGACCGCGGCGGACGATCAGACGCTGTACCGCCGCGCGATGCTCGAACCCATCGGGCTGGACGATCCAGATAGTGAAGACCTCAGCGGCATCCGCGAGACCATCGAAAACACGTTGCGCCGCCCTGGATTGTCAAAGCTCATCGGCGTCCGCCCGGTGCTGGACTTTTTCAACGATGAACGCATTCCCACCACAGCGCTGCTGGAGTTGGTGACCTTCAGCATGGTGCATGATGCCGAGCTGCGGTATCGCCTTCTGGCCGAGGGAGATATCGAGGCACGCTCGAAGATCTTGTTATCGGAACTTAGTGCTTTGGCAAAGCTCTTGGCCCTAGCCGACAGGCAGGCCCGAGAACCTTGGCCAAAGGGGTGCAGCTGGAATTGAAAGGATGGCTTTCCCAACAATCTTGCATGGTGTTTGTTTGGATTGGGAACTTGCCAACGTCAAACGCATCAGAATCGCAAGGTCGCCAATCGGCGGCACATTTCGGGAGACTTGGGATGACAACTGCTATGAAGACTCGCTCAACTGGATCGAAATTTCGCGGTGTTGCCGTGCTTGCCGCGGGCTCGGTGTTTATGGCCACAGCTGGTGGTTGCAATAACGCCGGAGAGGGTGCGCTTTCCGGTGGCGCGCTCGGTGCCTTGGCAGGTATGGGTATCGGCTCACTCTTTGGCAAGAT
>CAYTYD010000206.1:0-6029 GCA_964441555.1 uncultured Phycisphaeraceae bacterium
AACATCTCGTTCGACCGGGTGGTCGAACTGGTGGGTGGCGTGATGGCCAACCAGCTGCGCGACCGAACGCTGCAGATCTACGTTCAGGCGGCCGACCACGCGTTGACCAGGGGGATCATCATCGCTGACACCAAGTTTGAGTTTGGTATCCCAGAGAGCGGCACTGATCCGATCCTGATCGATGAAGCACTGACGCCCGATTCGTCCCGTTTCTGGCCCGCGGATGACTATCAGGCGGGACGAGCGCAAAAGAGCTTCGATAAGCAGTACCTGCGTGAATACCTGGAAACACTGGTCGCCCAGGGAGCGTGGAACAAGCAAGCGCCAGGCCCACACTTACCCGCTGAAGTCATCGATCGCACCATCGCGAAGTATCGCGAGGCGATGGATCGATTGACGGCGTGAAGCACGCTGGCGTCCGCCGCCTACTTCTCTTTCACATCGCCACGCTGGATCGAACGTGCATCCATGACACGCTGACGCTCCGCGCGGAAGGAATCCATTCCTTGCGGTTCGGGGAAGACGGCATCAAACGACCGTCCGCCTTTATCCGCGGCCTGGGTGTACAGCTCCGCGTATGTCGCCTTGATCTTGTCATACGCCCAGCGACGCAGCACATCATCCGCGCCGGTGTAGGCGATCTCGGCCTCATCAGGACTCAGCATTTCCATGAATTGGCTGAACACCACGCCTGCGACTTCGTTGAAATCGCGCGGCATCTTCTCAGTACGCGCTCCAGTGATCAGATCCTTGAGCTGCTGCGCCATGTAATTGCCGTGGAAGGCGCGGGCGTAGTCCACCGCCGCTCGATAGCTCTCGGTATCGCGGCCCAAAAGGCCCTTCTGGAACCCATCCATCAATGAACCGACAACTTCCTGCACAGCCACATCGGGAGAAGTCTGGCGATCCTTCAGTTCGGCGGCAACGAACGCGTCAAGATCTGACAGCTCGATTTTACGATCAGGGTTGTTCAGATTCTGAATGGGGATCTGCCGCAGGTATGAGAGGTATTTCTCCGCGATATCGCGTTCGCCGCGGCGATAGAAGAACCGCGTTGCATCCTTGAGGAAGTTCTCGTACCCCGCGCCGTAACTGGTGAAAGCGCGTGCGCCGCGATTGTCGGCCCATGAATCATCGGCCAGGCGGTACACGATGTCGCCATAACTCTGCACGAAATAGGAGTTTGGAATGCCGAGATACGTGCCAGCCTGACCATTGGCCGCGGCGACAAAGTCAAAGTACAACTCCCCGCTGCGCCACATTTCCTGCAGGGAGTGGATCAGAACTCGGTCGTTATTCACAAAATCGAAGTCGAGATGGTTCGCATCATTCCAGCGCATCTTGCCAAGATCGCTTCCCCGGGCAGCCCAATACAGCCCGTGCGCAGCAGGATGACGCCAGTCGATCGGGCCGAAAGTTCGCGTATAGCGAATCATGCGGTCCGGCTCCATGTTGTAGTTCTCCACCAGCACGCGCTTGCGCACCATGGTCACGACGGCGTCGAAGGCGGGACGCTCCGTTTCGGTGTTCATGATGTCAAAGATGGCGCGGCTTTTGGGGCTCATCTTCTCCTGCATGATCGGCTTGAGCACGGAAACGTTCATCGCGTTGATCATCTCAACGCGTGTGAGCAGATTCATCCCAAGATCATCACCGATGATGCCGCGAACGCGTTCATACATCGCTCCAGCCACCGGATCGCGTTCATTCAATTGCTTGAGGTTGTCCGGGGCCTCGGCAAACTTGCGGAGCCACTCGGTGAATTGCCCAATCACCACTTCGCGCCCGCGATTCTTGTAATCAATCTTCGGAGGCACACCCATGACCACCTGCCACTCGGCGGCGATCTGCTGCTTGTAATACATGTTGGCGTCGTCGGTGTACCCCTGGATCTTGTGCAGGAAGATCCAAGCCAGTTCCTTATGGATCAGCGTGTCGTTGGGATTGGCGGGAATGCCCTCGTCGCGAAGAAGATTGATGCCGGCATTGACCCAGTTGTAGCGTTCCTGCTTGGTCTGCGTCGCCACGGAGATGTTGTACGCCATGTTCCACGCGTGGAAAATCCACACGCGAGGGAATCGCGGTTGTAACTTGGTGATCGCTCTCGCCAGTTCAATGGATTCGTGGTACTTACCGGCTTCCTTCAGGTGATTGGCCCGAATCCACAGGAAGTTGACGAAGATGCCGCGAAAGGCACCCATGGCGATGCCCAAGGCGACCTGCGGCGGCTGGCCTTCTTCTGCACGCTGGCTGTAGACCAGCTTCGCCCGCCCGGCCGTGGAAGCCAGAGAGGTGGCAACGACACCCGACGCCGCCAGCGAAGAAACCGCGACAGTGGCTGCAATCATTTGTGTCCAGGTGTCGCGCTTCATGTGTCCCGTGTCCTATGTCCCGAGTCCTGCTGACTCCGTCAAGTTTTCTACGCCCAACCAAGGTCGCGTGTGCGACGCTTTCGCTTCCGCAGCACGATCAATTTCCTGAATAAGTCGCCAGTTCACGCCTCTTGAAGATGTACACCGAAGCCAGATACAGCACAGCACTGACCAGCGCCAGTGACCCCGTACCCAATCCCACGCTGCTCCAGGGAATCAGTTCGCCATCCACAAGGCGCTGCACGGGTTGCAGGTCCGAGTACAACTTGAAGAGATACGCCACGCCGTAAGAAATCCAGCTGATGACCAACTTGAAGACGACAGTCTGCCCCCCCTGATCTTCCGTTGAGTACGTCTCCAGCGAATCAAAGAGGAACTGCGTGGTTTCAGCACTGAAGAAGACACCCATCGCCACCAGGCACGCCACCGGAAAGCTCATGAACGTGGAGCAGAAAATCGCCACCATCGCTAGAAACGCAAGCTTAACCCACATCACCGCGACCGCGCGCATGAAGTTCGCTCGATAAGACGCCACGGGGTAGGAGACTTCCAGCCCCCCCTTGGGAAACGTCAGAGTCATGTCGTTGCCAGCGCCGCTAAAGACATCGCCGTTGACGACCTGAATGTAAATCGCACCATCATCGTCGATCACATTGGGGGATATGTTGAACGACATATCCTGCCCCAACACCACATCGCGGACAATCGGCGAAGAGCGGCTGAAAGCAAAGGTCAGTTTCAGAAACTGGTCGGGGCGATTCGAGCCGGCATCCACGCGATACTTGAGCACCAGGGGACGATTGAGCTCCCGCACGCCCTGCAATCCGCTGAATTTGTAGGTTTCGTTGGAACCCGGCTCAATGGTTCGGTACGCCGTCATCAACTGCTCACGCAGGTCTGCGGCGACCTTGTCCACCATGCGCGGATCAAGATCCTCCGGCCTGTCCGGCAGGCGGGCAAAATCCGGATTGGTCTTGCGCTCATTCTCGATGTACGCCAGCACCGTGCGGTTGAATTTTTCCTGATCAAGCTCGATCTCATCCGCACGCCTGGTTTCGCGTGCAGTCAGAATCTGGGTCTCCAGGATCAAACGGTCTTCGCTGATGGGAATGTCATCGCCAGCGACGAAAGCGCGAGACTCACCAATCGCTCGCTGGTTGCGCATGAACTCGGTAAACATGAAGACGCCACCGGCGCACACCAGAAGCAGCACGCCCGCCATGCACACCACGCCCACCCATTTGCCCAACAGGTACTGGGCGTGCGTCACGGGCTTGGTCATCGTCTGCCAGATCACCTTATCGCGCTGCTCAAAGCAGATGCTCGACATGGTCAGAAGCAGCACAAGAAGGGCGATGATCCAGAACGACAGCCCCGTTCCAAACTGAAGCACCGTCTGCACGCGATACCGCAGCGGCGTCTTATCACTCAGATATTCCGGCAAAATCGCCAGCATCAGCACCAGCAGCACGATGAAGACCAGGAAAATCTTCATCCGCACCGCTTCATTCACCACGTTCCGCGCGATCGCAATCACCGGATGCGATCCGGAAAGCAGCGCCTTCAACGCCACCAGCAAGGTCGAAAAGCCCGCCGTCAGCGCCAAAGAGCCCCATGCCAGTCGCGTGAATCCCGGATATCCCGCGAATCCCGCAATCACACCCGCCGTCAGCGCCAGAATCAGCAGAACCAGATATGTGATCGCCAATCCGAGCCAGATCACCACCAGCGAGAGCCCAACAAGCATGCTCACCGTCACCGATGCGGCCGTGGGGTCGGCCTGCGCCGAAAGAACATTGGAAATCGCGGCACGCGTCGCGGCGATATCCATCGTCTGAATCTGCTCCGGCGTCAATCCCTTGGCTTCGGGATTGGTCCCATCCTGTGGCTTCACCGCTGGCTCAGGGGCGACAGTGGTCGATTCCGGCCACTGGGGCTTGGGAATCGAACGATGCTCGATGACGCTGAAAATCGTCACGCCGACACCCAGCGCGATCACCACGATCGATGCGATGATCTTGAACAGCCGCGCTTTCTGCAGCCGATCCAGCTTGGCAACAAAATCGCCTACTTTCACGGCTTGTTCTCTCCGGGTCCACCTGGCTTATTCAAAAGCGAATTGATCAACGACGTATCTACTTCAGGTTGAGCCGCTGGCTTGGGCTGGTTGGCAGAAGCTGGTGTCGCTTGCGAAGGCGTAGCCGCCGACGCTTGCTTGCTCTTCCCCGCCAAGAGATCACCAATCAGATTCTGATCCGGCTGCGCGGCCACCGGCGCGGCAGCAACCTTTTCTGGCTCTGATGACCCACCTTTGGCCGCCACCAACTGCTCGATGAGTTCGCTGCCCTCCGGCCCCTTGAGGAAGCTCGCGGTCGCACCACCATTCTGCGCTCCACTGGTCGAGGCATTCTCGTGCCGCGCTCGCGCCACGATGTCCAGGAACAGTGCTTCCAGCGTTTGCCGCGGCTTGGCGACCTTCAGAATGGCCCGCTCGCCACCGGTGCGCCGCCTGACCACCGCGTCGATTTCTGAAATCGTCGCGTCATCCAGAGGATCAAGCTCCAGCGTGGTGCGATCCTGCTTGGTCAGCAATGTGTCGCACGTGCCTTCGGCGCGAATCTGACCGCCGTACAGAATCACCATGCGATCGACGCAATCCTCCACATCCGCCAGCAAGTGGCTGGAAAGCAGCACCGTCTTGCCGCGGCGTCCCAGCTCGATGATCAGATCCTTCACTTGGCGTGTGCCCACGGGATCGAGTCCTGTGGTGGGTTCATCCAGAATCAGAAAATCCGGGTCGTTAATCAGCGCCTGGGCCAGCCCGATACGCCGCTGCATGCCCTTGGAATATTCACGCACCGGACGAAACTGTGCGCCCGCAAGCCCCACCATGTCGAGCAACTCGCCAATCCGCTGCTCACGCGTGCGATAGTCAATCTCAAACAGCTTCGCGTAATACTCCAGCGTTTCCCGCGCATTCAGAAAGCCGTAGAGGTACGACTCCTCCGGTAGATAGCCGATGCGCTTTTTGATCTCGACCTCGCTGGGGTCTTTGCCCAGAAGCGCGATGCGCCCGGTGGTCGGCCGAAGCAGTCCCAGGATCATTTTGATCGTGGTGGACTTCCCCGACCCGTTGGGACCAAGGAGGCCGAACACTTCTCCTGGAACAATCTCGAAGCTCACGCCATCCACCGCGCGAGCCCGATCACGCAACCAGAAATCCTTGAAGATCTTGGTCACCTGCTGCACCGCGACGATGGGCTGTTGATTGCTGCTGGGATTCCGCATGGCATTGTTTCCGCGCAAGGCATCCATCGCCTCACGATCGTGCGATCCTTACGACTTGGGTGTCACTTGCAGGCCCGTCGGGGTGTTGAAGCGCTGCTTGTTGATTTCCTCTTTGCGCTGCTCTTCACCCTTGGCACCTTCAGCCACGTTTTTCTGGCGAGCCAGATCACGCATCACATCAGGATCTGGAATCACGCTGATTGACAAGGTGTTGGTGTGTTGAGGCAGGTACAGCTTCAACACGTTCTCCCGGGCTAGGAACGTCGACAGTCCATCTGCCCACTCGTTGTGCACCGTGACCAACGGATTGCTCTTGAACTGTTCGTTCTTGGCGATCACTCGCGCCAACTCGCGCTGACGCTGATTCAC